>DATGDB010000064.1:0-31931 GCA_035311205.1 Gaiellaceae bacterium
CGATCGAGAGCATCAGCGCGATGATGTTCGGATCGATGAGCAGGTCGAGAATGCGCTTCCAGAGTGACATGTCGACGTTCGTCACCTCGGCATTGGCCGTGTGCATGACAAAGCCCTTCGGCACTGTCTTCGTCCCGTCGATTTTGTTCAGCAGCGCCGGCAGCGTGGGGGCGACGACGTCGATCACGTTCATCCGCAGCGCCTCCCGCGCGCTCAGGTTCGATGCTCTCCGTACGGCGGCGTCCGCCCAGCGCACGTTGCGTCCGTGCGCTTGAGCGAGGGCACGCAGCGAGGCCGCGGCGTCGTTGACCACCTTCCTGCGCAGGTCGCTCTGGATGTTCTCGCCTCCTACGCTGATCGGGGTGGACGAGCCGATGTTCGTCTGCGGCGCCATCGCGAGGATGTCCGCGGCTTGGCCAATCCAGACGCCGGCCGACGCGGCCCGCGCACCTTCCGGAGAGACGTAGACGACCACGGGAATCTTCGACGCCAGCTCGGCCTTGTTGATGTCTTTCATCGCATCCGAGAGACCGCCTGGCGTGTCGAGCAGGATGACGACGGCGTTGTAGTGCTCGTCGTTCGCCCGGTGGATCTCGCCGATGACGTAGTCCGCGGTGACCGGGTTGACGTCGTTGTCGAACTTGACGGCGAGGACGCGCGGCTTCGCAGGGGTCGCAGGCGGTGCTGCGGCGTGCGCCGCAGGAACGACCGCTGCTGCCGCGAATGCGGCTAAAAATCCCCGCAGAGCGCGGCTTTTCACGGTGTAAGGATCCTATCAAGAGGGCTTGCGGTGCCAGATCGGCCCTGCGAATCTTGCTTCGGGTCTCTGCATGAAGCTGCTCATCGCCGTTTTGGTTGCCCTCGCGTTCCCTGCTACGGCCTGGGGGGAGGCGACCATCGTGACGCGCGAGCTTCCCGTCAACCACGAGCGAACGCTCGCCGCGACCCAGGCTCCACAGCGGTTCAACCTCCTTGGGCTGCACTGGCGCGGCCCCGGGCGTGTCTTCTTTCGCGTCCTAGGGCGGAGCGGCTGGACAGGATGGCATGAAGCCGACGCCGAGCCGGAGGACCTTCCTGATCGCGGGACCAACGAGGCACGACGAATGCGTGGCTGGCGGATCGGGAACCCGTGGTGGACGAACACCGCCGAGCGCGTTCAGGTTCGCACTCACGGGCGGGTTCAGCGTGTTCGCGCGAGCTTCGTCTGGAGCCCCGAGGAGCCGACGCTCGACCGCTCGCTCCAGATGGCCGGGGCTCCACCGATCATCACGCGAACGGCCTGGCACGCGAACGAGCGCATTCGCCGCGACAACCCGAGCTACGCGCGCACGCTGAACGACGTGATCGTGCATCACACGGCCGGCGCGGGCCCGTCCACACCGGCGCAGTCGGCGGCGATCGTGCGCGGGATCATGACGTACCACGTCCTCGGGAACGGCTGGGACGACATCGGCTACAACTTCCTCGTCGACCGCTTCGGACAGGTCTTCGAAGGGCGGTACGGCGGCATCGAGCGAAACGTCATCGGTGCGCATGCGCAGGGCTTCAACACCGGCTCGTCCGGGATCGCCGTCATCGGGACCTACAGTGGCGCCGGGCCGCCCGCCGCGGCTCGAGCCGCCCTAACGCGTCTCATCGCATGGCGGCTCGACGTCGCGCACGTTCATCCGTTGTCCCGTGTGTCCGCGATCTCGAGCGGCAACCCGAAGTTCGCAAGTGGGCGGTCGGTGTGGCTTCGGGCGGTGTCCGGCCATAGGGACACCGGGTTCACGAGCTGTCCCGGAGCGGGCTTGTACAGCCAGATCGGTGCGGTCGCCCAGCAGGCGTCGCTTACCGGACTACCGAAGCTGTACACGCCCGAAGTGGAGGGCTCTGTGGGCGGCCTCGTCAGCTTCTCCGCCAAGCTGTCGAGCGTGCTGCCATGGACGGTGACGGTGTTCGACTCGGCGCGCCGGCAGGTGGCCTTCGGGACGGGGACCGGATCCACGGTTCGCTGGACCTGGGACTCACGGCTCGCCGGGCCTGGGCCGTACACCTACCGCATCAGTGCGCCGAACGTGCGGCCCGCCACGGGGACGCTCGCCGCCCCAACCGGTGCGCTCGCGCTCTCGGCGCTTCGCGCCTCCCCGTCCGGGTTCACGCCGAACGGCGACGGTATTACCGACACGACGCAGATCTCGTACCGCCTCGGCGCGGCGGCCAATGTGACGATCGACCTGCAGACCATCCAGGCCGAGCCGCTCGCGACCCTCTACGCGGCGGCAGAGCCCGCGGGTGGGCGCTCCTTCGTCTGGGACGCGTTCGATTACGCGGACGGCAGGTATCGGATCGTCGTCACGGCGCGCGGCGCCCGCGGCCGGCAGATGAGCGCGGCCACGAACGTGATCGTCGCTCGCACCCTTTCGGGGTACAGCGTGACGCCGACGGCCCTCTCCCCGAACGGCGACGGCAAGAACGACACGGCCGACGTGGCCTTCACCCTGGCGACGCCTGCCTTCGCACAGCTGCGTGTCCTCAAAGGCACGACGCAGATTGTGCAGCCGCTCAACGGCCCGCTTCAGTCCGGCCCGCAAGCGCTGATCTGGGCCGGAGGCGTGCGTGACGGCGACTACAACGTCGCGCTTACTGTCACCGATGCGACGGGCCCGGTGACACAGATCGTGCCCGTCCGGATCGATCGCGTGCGACCGAAGCTCGTGCGCGTGAGCCAGCGGCCGCTCCGCGTCTCGCTCAGCGAGCCTGCGCGAGTCACCGTCGTCGCCGACGGGCTCCCAACCACCTTCCGGCGCCCGAAGGCCGGAATCTTCCGCGTCTTCGCTCCTGGGGCCAAGCGCGTCGTCATCTACGCCGAGGACCAAGCCGCGAATATGAGTCTGAAGCTTCGCCTTCGGTAGACCGCATGAACAGGCGCTCCGGCGTGCGCTCGACGATCCGAAAGCCGAGACGTTCGTAGAGCGCAGCCGCGCGAGGGTTGGTCGTCAGCACGCGAAGCGTCACAGGCTTGCCGCGGGCCTGGAGCCAGCGGATGATCGACGTCCCGATCCCTTGGCCTTGATGGGCCGGGAGCAGCTCGATCAGCTTCAAGAAGACCTCGTCGCCTCGCTCCTGGACGTCGAGCACACCGGCGTCCTCGCCGTCGACCTGGATCACCTGAAACCGCATGCGGTCAAACCGCTCGTCGAAGATCCGTCGCTGGAGCTGCTCGTCCCATCCCCACAGCGCTTCGACAGACTCCCGCATCGCCGCGCAGTGGAGGCGAAAGAGGAACGCGCGATCGGCCTCCGTCGCCGGACGAAGCCGCCAGCTAGGCACCCTGGATCCAGCGGTCGTAGTGCGCCTCCAGCCGCTGCAGCAACGTAGCGAGCAGGCGCGCGCGATCGACCGGCGCGCCGGTCTCGGCGAGGAGCGAGGTCGCAGCCGGCTCAGGAAGCTCGTCCGGCGGGATGTTCGCGTTGATCCCAATGCCGAGCACGACCCGGTCGTCGCGGGCCTCGGCGAGGATCCCGGCCACCTTGCGGCCGTCGATGAGCAGGTCGTTGGGGAAGCGCACCTCGGGGTCGAGGCCCGTCTCGGCGGCGATCGCCTCGGCGGCGGCCGCGCCGGCGACGAGCGAGAGCTCCGGCAGTCGCGCGGAATCGATCTGCGGCCGGAGGTTGATCGAGACGAGCACGGAGGTGCGCGGCGGCGCATACCAGGACCGCCCGAAACGGCCACGTCCGGCGGTCTGCTCCTCCGCGACTGCGACGGCGCCCTCCGGAGCGTCTACGGGCAGCTCCCGTTGAGTTGACTCGATCCGCTCGAAGTAGAGGTACGGACGGCCGAACCGCCCACGCAGCAACGGCTCGACGATCTCGGGTGCCAGAGAAGCGGTGGCCACTAAACTCACCAGATTGTCGTCCCTGACAAAAGCAGAGATCGAAGCGATCTTGCCTCACCGTGATCCATTTCTCCTTCTTGACGAGGTCGTCTATCTGGAGCCGGGCGCGCGCGTCGTCGCCCGCAAGCGGGTTCGTCCGGACGAGTGGTACTTGGCCGGCCACTTCCCCGGGCGGCCGATCATGCCCGGCGTCCTCATCGTCGAAGCGATGGCTCAGGCCGGCGCCATAGCCGTCCTCTCGGAAGAGGAGAATCGCGGCAAGCTGGCGCTCTTCGCAGGGATCGACGGAGTCCGGTTCAAGCGCGTCGTCGAGCCGGGCGACGAGCTCGAGCTGACGTGCGAGCTCGAGCGGGTCCGCGGTCCGATCGGACGCGGCAAGGCCAAGGCGAGCGTCGACGGCTCGCTCGCCGCACGCGGAACTCTTACGTTCGCAGTCGAGCAATGATCGGACGCGCCAACGGTGCCCCGGTGTCGATCACCGGTCTCGGCACGTACGCCCCCGACCGCGTGCTGACGAACGACGAGCTGGCCAAGCTCGTCGACACCTCCGACGAATGGATTACCGAGCGCACCGGAATCAAGGAGCGCCGGATCGCAGCGCCTGAGCAGGCGATGACGGATCTGGCCCTGCCCGCCGCGCGCGCCGCGCTCGAGCGCGCCGGCGTGAAGCCGGAGGAGCTCGACCTGATCATTGTGGCGACGGTCACGCCGGACATGATGTTCCCGACGACGGGCTCGCTCCTCGGCGATCTTCTGCCTGCGCCGGACGCGGCCGCTTACGACCTGCTCGCCGGTTGCACAGGCTTCGTCTATGCGCTCGCGCAGGGCCACGCGATGGTCTCGGCGGGCCTGGCCGAGAAGGTGCTCGTGGTCGGCGGCGACGTGCTCTCGAAGATCCTGGACTGGACCGACCGCTCGACGCTCGTCCTCTTCGGCGACGGCGCAGGGGCGGTCGTGCTCGAACAGGTCGACGACGGCGGTTTCCTCGGTTTCGAGCTCGGCGCTGACGGCGGTGGTGGAGAGCACCTCTGGCTCCCCGGGAGCGGCTCGCGCGTCTTCGACAACGCGGACCGGCTCGTGAAGATGAACGGCCGCGAGGTGTTCAAGTTTGCGACCCGGGTGATGGTTTCTTCCGCCGATGCGTTGCTCGCGGAGGTAGGACGCACGATCGACGACGTCGACGTCTACGTGCCGCACCAGGCGAACACGCGGATCATCGATTACGCAGCAAGGAAATTGGGAATCCCGGATGATCGCGTCGTGGTAAACGTGGACCGTTACGGAAACACCTCGTCGGGATCGATTCCGCTTGCACTCGCCGACGCGGAGACTGACGGGCGGCTCAAGCCGGGGACGACGGTGTTGATGACGGGCATGGGCGCCGGCCTCACGTGGGGCTCGGCGTTGATGGAGTGGACGGCAAACGGAGGGGAAACATGATCGCTTTCTGCTTCCCAGGTCAAGGGTCGCTGGAAGAAGGGATGGGCCGGGAGATCGCCGAGGCGGTGCCCGAGGCGATGGAGGTCTATCGGGTCGGAAGCGACGCGTCGGGGCTCGACCTCAAGCGTCTGTGCTTCGAGGCACCGCTGCAGGAGCTCGTCCGCACGGACGTGCAGCAGCCTGCCCTGGTCGCCACGAGCCTGGCCGTCCTGGCTGGGCTGCAGGCGCGCGGCATCGCTCCCGACTACGTCGTCGGCCACTCGGTCGGCGAGTTTGCTGCCATCGCCGCTGCCAGCTCGATCGACACGGGCTCAGCGCTGGCCCTCGTCCGCGAGCGCGGTCTCGCGATGGCCGAGGCTGCGCGGGAGAGCGACGGGACAATGGCGGCGATCTTGGGCCTCGACGACGAGGTCGTGGAGGCGCTCTGTGCCGAGATCGAGGGCGTGTGGCCGGCCAACTACAACTGCCCGGGCCAGATCGTCGTCTCGGGCGAGGAGGAGGCCGTCGAGGAGCTGATCGGCCGTGCTTCGCTGCTCGGCGCCAAGCGGACGGTGCGCCTGAAGGTCTCGGGCGCGTTCCACAGCCCGCTCGTGGCGAAGGCCGCCGAGCGGCTGAAGCCGGCCGTCGACAAGGTGCGCTTCGCAGATCCGGTCGCGCCGTTCATGTCCACGGTGACGGCCAAGATCGAGCCGGCGCAGCGGATGGCCGGTCTGCTGGTCGAGCAGGTCACGGCGCCGGTCAAGTTCACGCACGCGGCGCACGGGCTTGTGAAGGAGGGTGTCAAGACCTTCGTGGAGGTCGGCCCCGGAAACGTCCTTTCCGGTCTCGTGAAGAGAATCGACAGGAGCGTCAGGACAGTCTCGGTGAGCAACCTGGCCGGGCTGCGGAAGGCCGAAGAGACCGTCTAAGCGCTCTGTGGCCGACTTCTGTTCCCTCGAAGGCCGGACGGCGCTCGTCACCGGCGGCTCCCGCGGCATCGGGCGTGCAATTGCGGCCGAGCTGGCGAACGCGGGGGCCACGGTCGTGATCGGTTACCGCGCCGGCGGCGAGGAAGCCGAGTCAGCAGCCGGTGAGATCGGTTGCCGAGCGATTCAGGCCGACGTGTCTGATCCCGACGAGGCGAAGCGACTGGTGGAGGAGGCCGGCGAGGTAGACGTCCTGGTCAACAACGCCGGCGTCACCCGCGACGGGCTCCTTGCCAGAATGTCGGACGAGGACTGGCGCATGGTGCTCGACACGAATCTGGGTGGGACGTTCAACACTTGCCGTGCCGTTACGCGCGGCATGATGAAGCGCCGCTCGGGCTCGATCGTCAACGTCTCGAGCATCGTCGGAGTCCGCGGCAATCCCGGTCAGACGAACTACTCGGCGTCCAAGGCTGGGATCATCGGCTTCACCAAGGCTCTCGCGCGCGAGCTCGGCAGCCGCGGTGTGCGGGCGAACGTCATCGCGCCCGGGTACATCTCGACCCGTTTGACGAACGAGCTACCGGAGGAATTGCGGAACACGATGCTCGCAAACACGCCGCTGGGACGCTTCGGTGACCCCGAGGACGTCGCGGGCGCCGTTCGGTTCCTCGCCTCCGACGCGGCATCATTCGTGACCGGCGAGGTGCTGCTGGTCGACGGAGGGCTGGGAATGTGAGCATGAACGGACGGAGACGGGTCGTGATCACCGGGATGGGCGCCGTGTCGCCGCTCGGGAACAATGTCGAGTCGAGCTGGGAGAACCTCACCGCTGGCCGCTCAGGCGCTGCGGAGATCAAGGGTTTCGACGCGAGCGAGTACCCCGTCCACTTCGCGTGTGAGCTCAAGGACTTCGAGGCCGCCGACTGGATCGAGAAGAAGCAGGCGCGGCGCATGGACCGCTTCGCCCAGATGATCGTCGCCGCGGCGATCCAGGCGCGTGACGACGCGGGGTTGGACATCAAGGGCGAGGCCGACCGTATCGGCGCGTCCATTGCGACCGGCATCGGCGGTCTGAAGGCCTTCCAGGACTGCTTCGAGACGCTGATCGAGCGCGGGCCGGACCGCGTGAACCCGTTCTCGATCCCGCAGATCATCCCCAACATGGGCGCGGGCTGGGTCTCGATGTACCTCGGAACCCGCGGGCCGCTGTCGTCGCAGTGCACGGCCTGCGCCGCTTCGAACATGGCCATCGGCGAGGCCGCCGACGCCATCAGGCTCGGTCGCGCGGATGTGATGCTCGCGGGCGGAACTGAGGCCGGGATCACGCGGGTCGGCATCGCGGGTTTCAGCGCGATGCGCGCGCTCTCGCGGCGAAACGATGCGCCCGAGGAAGCGAGCCGGCCGTTCGACGCGGGCCGCGACGGGTTCGTCATGGGCGAAGCGGGCGGGGTCGTGGTGCTCGAAGAGCTCGAGCGGGCGAAGGCGCGCGACGCGAAGATCTACGCCGAGCTGCTCGGCTACGGCCTCTCGTCGGACGCTCGGCACGTCACCGAGCCCGATCCGACCGGCGAGAACCCCGCGCGGGCGATGACGATGGCGCTGGCCGATGCCGGCGTCAACAAGGACGAGATCGACTACATCAACGCTCACGGCACCTCGACACCGCTCGGCGACGCGAGCGAGACGCGCGTGATCAAGCTGGCGCTCGGCGAGGACAGCGCGCGCACGACGCCGGTCTCGTCGACCAAGGGCGCCACGGGCCACTGTCTCGGCGCCGCCGGGGCGATCGAGGCGATCTTCACCACGCTCGCGGTGAACCGGAACACCTTGCCGCCGACGATCAATTACGACGAGCCCGACCCCGAGTGCGACCTGGACTACATCCCGAACGAGTCGCGCGAGGCCGATGTCCGGATCGGCGTCTCCAACTCCTTCGGCTTCGGCGGCCACAACGCCTGCATCGTGGTGCGGCAGTTCGACGATTAGATGGCCACGATCACGCGCGATCTCATGGCATCACCCATCTAGCCCGTGCAGCGCTGGGCGACCTTCGACTGCTACGGAACGCTGATCGACTGGAACGGAGGCCTGCTCGCCGAGCTCGAGCGGCTCTTCGGCGTCCAGAACGCCCCGCAGCTACTGGAGCGCTACCACGAGCTCGAGCCCGAGGTCGAGCAGGACGGTTCGATGCCGTACAAGGAGGTGCTGACCGAGACGCTCATCCGCCTCGCTGAGGACGAAGGGCTTGCCATCCCGGAAGGAGAGTCGGACGCGCTCGTCCGCTCGCTGCCGGCCTGGGAGCCGTTCCCCGAGGTGCCCGACTCGCTGACCGAGCTTCGGCACCGCGGCTGGAACCTCGTCATCCTCTCCAACTCGGACCGCGACCTGATCACCGAGTCGATGAAGCGCATCGGAGTGCCGTTCGACCTGGCGATCGTCGCCGGCGACCTCGGCTCGTACAAGCCGGCACATCTCCACTGGGAGCACTTCTATGACGTGACGACCGCGGACAAGGAACACCACGTCCACGTCGCGGCGAGTCTCTTCCATGACATCGCGCCCGCGCGCGAGCTAGGGCTCAAGACCGTGTGGATCAACCGGCTCGGCGAGCAGGCCGACCCGAAGCCTGATCGCGAACTGAAGGACTTGAGCGAGCTTCCGGACACGCTGGACGAGCTCGTTCCTGCCGAGACATGACCGTCGAGCTGCGGGCGCCGACTCTCGACGACCTCGAGGCGCTCGCCGATCTGATGAACCGCGACGCGGAGGAGCTCTACGGCGAGCGGGAGGAGTCGGCCGAGTCGATGCGCATGTGGCTCACGGGCCCGACGCTCAAGCCGGAGACGGATATCCGTGTGGCCGTCGTCGATGGGAGCTTTCGCGGCTATGTCGACGTCGACCCCGACCCGGAGCCGATCTACTGGGCGGACCTACGCGTGCCGCCGTCGGAGGACCACGAGATTCGGCGCGCACTTTACGACTGGGTCGAACGGCGCACGAGAGAGCGCCGAGGCGAGCTCCTGCGGTTCTTCGCTGCGAGCATCGACGAGCCGACGAAGCGTCTGCTCGAGGCCCGGGACTACCGCCTGATCCGGCACTTTTATCGGATGCGAATCGACTTCGACGGCGACCTGTCGAAGCCGGACTGGCCGGAGGGCGTGACCGTCCGGACCGCGACGCGCGAGGACGCCCAGCTGGCGTACGACGTGCACCAGGAGACCTTCATAGACACGTGGGAGAACGCGCGGATGCCCTTCGAGGTGTGGGCGCATCACATGCTGCGGGAGGGATGGTTCGACCCCCAGCTCTGGTTTCTGGTCGAGCGCCACGACGAAGTGGCTGCAGTCGCGATTTGCCGGGAACACGAGGGCGAGAAAGGTCTCGGTTGGATCAGCGTCCTCGGCGTGCGCAAGCAGTGGCGTCGGCAGGGCCTCGGGCGGTCGCTGCTCCTCCACTGCTTCCACGAGTTCCGTCGCCGCGGCTTCCACGCCGCCGCACTCGGCGTCGACGCGGACAGTCTCACCGGCGCGGATCGTCTATACGAGAGCGCAGGCATGAGGGTTGTTCGGCGCTCCGACGTGTACGAGAAGGCGCTGTGATGTCCCGCCTTCGCGCGAAGTGTCCGGACTGCCTGGCGTACACGGCGGTCGCGCTCGACGGCGACTACGAATGCCACGCCTGTGGGCGGAGATTCGGTGCGGGACTCGTCCGTGTTCCGCGGGCCTGGGGCGACGGTGGCAAGGGGATGGTCGAGGCTGCCTCGCTGCCGCTCGACTTCCCGGAGGCCGCTGTCATCGCCGAGGACTCGCTGGAGGAGCAGAACTTCGCCGTTGCCCTCGACCTGCCCGAGCGTCCAGTCGTCCTCGGGGGTTGCTGCTGCTCTCACATCGGCGCTGTCGAAGCGCTCGCCGCGCGGCATGGGCGTATTGCGCTGCTCTGGTTCGACGCCCACGGCGATCTCAACACGCCGGAGACGTCTCCCTCTGGCAACGAGTGGGGGATGCCGCTGCGGATGCTCCTCGACTCCGGTGCCGTCCGCCCCGATGACGTCGTGCTGATCGGCGCGCGCAACCTCGACCCACCGGAGGAGGACTACATCGCCTCGGTGGTCCTCGGCCTGGGCCCGCAGGCCGTTGACCGTGCGCTCGAGGACACGTCCGGGATGTACGTCGCCCTCGACTTCGACGCGTTCGCCGAGGACGAGGTGGCGTCTTGGATGCCCGAGCCGGGCGGCCTCGCCGTTGGCGAGGCAGAAGCGGTCCTGCGCTCGGCGCGAGGGCAAAAGCCGGTTCTTGGGATGGGCTTCAGTGGGCTACTGCGGCTAGACGAAAACCTCGAGCCGGTATCACGGCTCACCGCCGCCCTCGGCCTCGGCCACTAGACTCGCCACGTGGCGGAACGCATCGACGTTTCCATCGAGCATCGCAATCTCCCCGAGCCGGGGACCGACGACAAGCCGCACCCGAACACGTGCCCCAAATGCGGCTCGCACTATCGCGACGACGAGCTCGCGGAGAACCTCCGCGTCTGCCCGCAGTGCAACCACCACTTCTCCGTGCGCGCCCGCGAGCGGATCCTCCAGCTCGCCGACGAGGGGACGTTCAGGGAGGCGGCGGCGGGGCTTCGGTCCCAGGATCCGCTCGAGTTCTTCGACCAGCGCCCGTATCCCGAGCGCCTGGCGGAGGCCGAGGTCTCCACGGGGCTCGGGGACGCAATGGTCATCGGCGAGGCCGCGATCGAGCGCGTGCCCTGCGAGCTTGCCGTCATGGACTTCGGCTTCATGGGCGGCTCAATGGGCAGCGTCGTCGGCGAGAAGTTCTGCCGCGCCTGTGAAAGCGCGGCCGAGCGCAGTGTGCCGCTCATCAGCGTCACCGCGTCCGGCGGCGCCCGCATGCAGGAGGGGATCCTCTCGCTCATGCAGCTGCCGAAAACGGTCTGCGCCGTCGAGGACCTGAAAGACGCCGGGGGCGCGATGATCAGCGTGATGGCGCACCCGACGACCGCGGGCGTGCTGGCCAGCTTCGCGTCGCTCGGCGACGTGATGGTCGCCGAGCCCGGCGCACTGCTCGCCTTCACCGGCCCCCGTGTCGTGCAGCAGACGACGCGCGAGAAGCTGCCGGAGGACTTCGGCCTCGCCGAGCAGAACGTCCGCTTCGGCCATCTTGACGCGATCGTCGGCCGCCACGATCTCCGTCCCTATCTCGGGCGCGTCCTGCGACTCTTCGACCGGAACCACAATGGCCAATGAGGCCGAGCTTCACCTGCGTGGCCGCCTGAGCCGGCTCAGGGGCCTCCGTCTGCTGCGTGGCACCCGGATCTCCGGCGAGGTCTCCCGTCTCCAGCGCCAGCTCGAGAAGATCTCGGAGGCGAGCGACGAGGAGATCTGGCAGCACGTCGAGCTCGCGCGCCACCCGGAGCGGCCGTACACGCTGGATTACGTCGAGCGCATCCTCGAGGACTTCGTCGAGCTGCACGGCGACCGGGCGCGGGCGGAGGACCCGGCGATGATCACGGGCCTCGGGAGGTTCGCGGGCCAGACCGTTGCGCTTCTCGGCCACCAGAAGGGTCGCGACACGCACGAACGGATCCGCCGCAACTACGGCATGACGTATCCGGAGGGCTACCGCAAGGCCATGCGCCTGATGGACCTGGCCGAGCGCCATCGCTTCCCGATCGTCTCCCTCGTGGACACGCCCGGCGCGTACCCCGGCGTCGCGGCGGAGCAGCACGGCCAGGGCGGAGCGATCGCCCGCAGCCAGGCGCTGATGAGCCGGCTGACGGTACCGATCGTCGCCTGCATCATCGGCGAGGGCGGCTCGGGCGGAGCGATCGCGATCGCCCTCGCGGACCGCGTGCTCATGCAGGAGAACGCGATGTACTCGGTGATCTCGCCGGAGGGCTGCGCTGCGATCCTCTGGCGCGACGGCGGCGAGAAGGTCAAGGCGGCCGCGGCGCTCAAGCCCGATGCCGCCAACTGCCTGACGCTCGGGGTGATCGACGCCGTCGTCCCCGAGCCCGAGGCGGGAGCACAAGAGGACTGGAACGAGGCGGCTCGCCTGCTCAGTGAGGCGCTCCAGAGCTCGCTCGAAGACCTGCAGCAGCTCCCCGGCGGAGAGCTTCGGCATAGGCGCCGAGCGCGTTTCCGGTCGCTCGGCGTCTTTGCGGAATCCACAGCTTCCACTGCGGCTCCAGTCGCGCCTGCACCGGTTCGAAAGTAGGCAATGCGCGGTTACGGCCGCGTGCCCTGTGGGTAATACGTGTCCATGAGGCCGATTTGGAGCGGGACGATTTCGTTCGGGCTCGTCAGTGTGCCGGTGCGCATGTTCTCGGCCACGCAGTCCAAGGACCTCAAGTTTCACTTCCTGGACCGGCGGGACATGGCGCCGATCGGATACGAGAAGGTCCGCAAGGACAACGGGAAGACCGTTCCATCCGACGACGTCATCCGGGGCTATGAGATCAGCAAGGGGCAGTACGTGCCCCTCGAGGACGAGGATCTCGACCGGCTCGACATCGAGCTGACGCACTCGATCGACATCACGGACTTCGTCTCTGCCGAGGAGATCGATCCGCTCTACTTCCAGAAGGGCTACTACCTGCTTCCCCAGGACGGCGCGGAGAAGCCATACCGCTTGCTCGTGCGAGCGCTCGAGGAGACGGGGAAGGTCGCGATCGCCAAGGTGGTGATCCGGAACAAGCAGCAGCTCGCCGCGATCCGGCCGCATGACGGCGTGCTCGTGCTCGAGACCATGTACTACCCCGACGAGATCCGTGAGCCCGAGAAGGTCAGCGCCAAGGGCAAGCTCGAGTCCGCCGAGGTCGCGATGGCGAAGTCCCTGATCGAGAACCTGAGCGGCTCGTTCAAGCCGGAGAAATACGACGACGAGTTCCGCAAGGAGCTGCTCAAGCTGCTTCGGGCCAAGGCGAAGGGCAAGGAGCTCCCGGAGCCGAAGCAGGAGGAAGAGGCGGAGGTCGTCGACCTGATGGCCGCGCTGCGCGAGTCCGTCGAGCGGTCGAAGCAGCAGCAGGACGGGAAGAAGCGCACAACGCGTAGGCGAAAGCCGGCGAAGAAGGCCAGCTAGCCTCTGGCCAAGTGTCCCTCCGGGCGACGCATACCGGCTTTTGGACGGCTGCAAAGGTGCGACAGGCTGGAGCCTCAGGCCGCGCCCATATTTGTCCAATATGGACACGACCTGAGTCCGCAGCCTCTCGCGCTTTTCGCGCGCCAAAAGCGCGGCGGCGCCCCCCGAAGGGACACTAGTGGCCAAGCTCGCCGAGTACCGCAGGAAGCGCGATCCCAAGAAGACGCCCGAGCCCTTCGGCGGGAACAAGAAGGGCAAGCAGCCGATCTTCGTCGTGCAGCGCCACGACGCGCGCCGCCTCCACTACGACTTCCGCCTCGAGCGCGACGGCGCGCTTGCGAGCTGGGCCGTTCCGAAGGGCATCCCGCTCGAGCCCGGGCAGCGCGCACTCGCCGTCCACGTCGAGGATCACCCGCTCGAGTACGCGAAGTTCGAGGGCGAGATTCCCAAGGGCGAGTACGGCGCCGGGCTCGTCGAGATCTGGGACAAGGGCACCTACGAGCTGCTGGAGGAGAAGAAGAACGGCGGGCTCACCGTGCGCCTGCACGGGAAACGCCTCGATGGGACGTGGACGCTCGTCCCGGCCAAGCTCGACGGCGATCCCAAGAACTGGCTCATCCTTCGGAAGCGCGAGGACGGCGCGGCGCCTCCGCGCAAACGGCGCTCCTACGCGCCGATGCTGGCGACGCCCGCTGCGGAGGTTCCGTCCGGCGAAGGCTGGCTCTTCGAGGTCAAGTGGGACGGCTATCGGGCCATCGCAGATCTTTATCGAGGCGAGGCCACGCTTACCAGTCGAAACGGCAACGATCTAACTGAGCGTTTTCGTTCGATTGCGACAGCAATCGAACGAGGTCTGAAGACGCCGGACTGCGTGCTGGACGGCGAGGTCTGCGCGCTGGACGAGGAGGGCCGCGCGACGTTCTCGGCCATGCAGCAGGGCAAACCGGGGACGCGCTTCATCTACGTCGCCTATGACCTGCTCGAGCAGGAGGGTGAGCCGCTCCTCGATCTCCCGCTCCTGGAGCGGCACGAACGGCTGAAGAAGCTCCTCGACCGGCGCAATCGAACCGTCCAGCTTTCGGAGACCTTCGAGGACGGTAATGCGCTCTTCGAAGCTGCCAAGAAGCAGCGGTTCGAGGGGATCGTCGCCAAGCGGCGCGAGTCACGGTATCTGCCGGGCAAGCGAACGCGCGAGTGGCTGAAGATCAAGACCCACGGGCGCCAGGAGCTCGTCATCGCCGGCTACACGCGCGGCCAGGGGCGGCGATCGGGGAGCTTCGGGTCGCTCATCCTCGGCTACTACGTGAACGGCGGGCTGGAGTATGCGGGCAACGTCGGCACCGGCTTCAACGATGCCGAGATCGACCGGCTGCTCGCCAAGCTGCGGCCGCTCGAGCGCAAGGACCCGCCGTTCTCGAGCGTGCCGAAGATGCCGAGAGTGCGCAGGGACGCGATCCGCTGGGTTGAGCCGAAGCTTGTCGCCGAGATCGAGTTCGTCGAGTGGACGCACGACGGCCGGCTGCGGGCGCCGTCGTACCAGGGGCTTCGAGAGGACAAGAAGGCAGAGGACGTTCGACGAGAGGATCCGGAGCCGATGGAGCCGATTCCGAAGGAGATCCGCAAGGGCAAGCGGGTGCTCAAGCTGTCCAATCTGGACAAGCCTTTCTGGCCCGACGAGGGAATCACGAAGGGAGACCTGCTCGCCTACTACCGCGATGTTGCTCCCCTGCTCGTCCCGCACCTGAAGGAACGCCCGTTCACGATGAAGCGCTACCCCGACGGCGCGTACGGGAAGTTCTTCTTCCAGAAGGACGCGCCGACGCACATGCCCGACTGGATTCCGAGGCGCGAGTTCACCGTCACCACGCGCGATTCGCCACGAGAGCGCCGGAAGATCCAGGCCCCGCTCGTGAACGACGAGCTCGCGCTGCTGTGGATGGTGAACATGGGCTGCATCGACATGAACACGTGGTACTCGCGAGTCGACAAGCCCAGCCGCCCCGACTTCGTGCTCTTCGACCTCGACCCGTCGGACGACGTGGGGTTCAAAGAGACGATCCAGGTCGCTCTCCTCGTCAAGCAGGTGCTCGACGCGCTCGAGCTCGAGAGCTGCGTCAAGACCAGCGGCTCGGACGGGATCCACGTGCTCGTCCCGATCGCCCGCCGGCATACCTACGACCAGACACGCGAGTTCTGCGAGATCGTCGCGTCGACGCTTGCTCGAACGCATCGCGGGCTCGTGACGACGGAGTGGACGCGGGCCAAGCGGCGCGGCGTGCTGATCGACTCGAATCAGAACGGCGAGGGGAAGACGATTGCGTCGGTCTACTCGGTGCGGCCTCGTCCGGGCGCGCCCGTCTCGACGCCGCTTCGCTGGGACGAGGTGAACGACAAGCTCGATCCGCGGCAGTTCACGATGGACGTCGTTCGCTCACGAATCGAGGAGCACGGCGACTTGTTCGAGCCCGTGCTCCACGGGCGCCAGTCGCTGACTGACGCCCTCAAGCGCGTTCGGGCGCAATGAACTTGTAGATCCGGCCGACGACGTCGAAGCCGAGTCGCCGGTACCACTCTTTCGGCCAATCATCGTCGTCGGCGACGAGGTAGACGAGGTCTGCGCCCTGTTGCCGTGCCACCTCGATCGCACGGAGCACGACGGCTGTCGCGTAGCCCTTGCCGCGATGCTCCTCCAGGGTCTCGACGTGCTCCACCTGGGCGATGTCAGGGCCGATGTAGAGGTCGGTCCCGGCAACGATCTCGTCGCCGACCTTCACGCCGAAGAATCGGGTGGCCGCCCGCTCCGCGAGCAAGGGCTTCCGGTCGAGGATCTGCTCGGCGAGCTCTGGATTGCCCCAAGGTTCGTCCAGGATCCTTCGACGTCGACCGGGCCGGAGAGCCGCCTCGTCGAGCTCTTGGACGATGGAAAGATCGGCGGTCTTCTCGGGGTCGCGCTGCTGAAGCATGAAGATATGGCGTCGGAACTGCCAGCCGAGCGCCTCGAACTCCGGACGCATGCGGTCGGCGAGCTGGTCGTCGAATGTGACGATCACACGGTGATCGCGGCCGGCGCCCCCGAGAATCCGGTCCGCTTCGGCGATCGCCTCGGCAGCGTCGCCGGCGCGTTCGACGAAGAGGAAGTTGGAGTCATGCGGGAGCGGTAACGCAGGTGTCAGTGCGCCGTGCCCGAGCGGCGAAGCGACCTTCTCGGCTCCGGCCATGTCGACCGCGTGCTCGAACGCATGAATGCGCGCCAGGTCGTCAGTCACTCTCGTAGCATCGCGGACGTGGCGCCTCAGGTATCGGTGATCGGGAGTGGCATGGAGCACGAACGCGCCGCCGAGCAGGTCGGCCGCTTGCTCGCGGAACGCGGATGCACGGTCGTGACGGGCGGCGGCGGAGAAGTGATGGCCGCGGCAGCCCGGGGCGCGAAGCAGGCAGGCGGCGCGACGATTGGGATCCTTCCGGGCGAGCGCCACGAGGCTGCTGCCGAGTGGATCGACCACGTCGTCGTCACCGGCGTCGGCCACGCGCGAAACCTCGCGGTGGCAGCATCAGGTCAGGCCGTGATCGCAGTGGGTGGGGGCTGGGGAACGCTGGCGGAGATCGCGTTTGCGCGGACCTTGGGCCGTCCAGTCGTGATCCTGGAACCAGGCTGGGACGTCGACGGCGACGGCATCGAGCGAGCCACCACGCCGGCCGAAGCCGTCGAGCGGGCGGTCGCGCACGTCGGGCCGGGGTCGGATCACGCCACCTCGGAGAGGCGGCGTTCCAGGTAGGCCCGCTCGACCGGGCTCGGCGTCAGCGCAAGCGCACGCCGATACGCGCCGGCCGCTTCGTCGCGACGCCCGAGCCGGCGCAGGAGATCGGCGCGTGCGGCGTGGAGGAGGTGGTAGTCGTCGAGCCCCTGGATCTGCGCGATCAGGTCGAGGCCTTCGTCGAGGCCGTCTGCCATGGCGACGGCGACCGCACGGTTGAGGTCGACGATCGGCGAAGGCGCGACAAGGGCGAGCTGCTGGTAGAGCGCGGCGATCACAGACCAGTCAGTGGTCTCCTCGGAATGGACGCCCGCGATTGCGGCCTGCAGCTGGTACGGCCCCGGCGAGCCGAGCCGGAACGACCGCTCCAACACGCGTAGTCCCTCCTGGATGCGCTCGCGGTTCCAGAGCGACCGATCCTGATCCTCCAGCAGGATCAGCTCGCCCTCCGCGGTCGTCCGCGCCTCGCGCCGCGAGTCGTGGAAGAGCATGAGCGCCAGGAGCCCGAGCACCTCCGGCTCGTCGGGCATCAGAACGGCCAGCAGCTTCCCGAGGCGGATCGCCTCGTCACAGAGCTCGCTTCTCACGAGCTGGTCGCCCGCCGTCGCCGAGTAGCCCTCGTTGAAGATCAGGTAGAGGACGGCGAGAACCGCCTGAAGCCGATCCGTCAGCTGCTGATCGGGTGGAATCTGAAACGGTATGCCCGCTTGCCGGATCTTCCGCTTCGCCCGCACGAGACGCTGCGCCATCGTTGTCTCCGAGGCGAGGAACGCCCGGGCGATCTCGTTCGTCGCCAAGCCACCGACCTCGCGAAGGGTCAGTGCTACCTGTGCCTCGGCAGCGAGCGCCGGGTGGCAGCACGTGAAGACCAGGGCGAGCCGCTCGTCGGGGATCGCACTCACATCAGCCTCTTCCTCGGGAAGCTCCGCCAACCGCTGCAACAGCTCGGTCTTCCGCGCCAGCGTCCGGTCCCGTCGAATCCGGTCGATCGCGCGGTTCCGCGCCGTTGTGACGATCCACGCGCCGGGATTCCGAGGCTCACCCTCCCGCGGCCACCGCTCCAACGCCGCCGTGAAGGCGTCCTGCACCGCGTCCTCGGCGAGCTCGAAGTCGCCGAGGACGCGGATGAGGATCGCGACCGCACGCCCCCACTCCTCGCGGAAGACGGCGCCGACGTCGGTCAGGAGCGCTCCACGACTGGACGCACCTCGATCGAGCCGTACTCGGACGAAGGAATCTTCGCTGCGAGCTCGAGCGCGGTGTCCAAGTCGGGCAGGTTCGTGTCGAAGAAGCCGCCGATCTGCTCCTTCGTCTCGGCGAAGGGCCCGTCGGTGACGAGCACCTCACCGTCGCGGACCCGCACCGTTTTCGCCGTGCGGACGTCGTCGAGCTCCTTCCCGCTCATGTCCGGGTCGGCCTTGCCGAGTTCCTCCATGAACGAGTACCACTTCGGGAGCGCTTCCTCGCTCGCCTTTGCGGCCTCCTCTTCGGACATCTCGAACCACGGCTCCTGGTCGCTGTAGATCAAGAGCGCGTAACGCATCTCAACTCTCCTCTCGCACGACGACCGGGCGAACCTCGACTGCGCCGCGCTCGGCGGCCGGGATCTCGGCGGCCAGCTGACACGCTTCGTCGATCGAGCCGCATTCCAGGATGAAGAAGCCGCCGAGCGCTTCCTTGACCTCGGCGTACGGCCCGTCGGTGACGAGCCGGTCGCCGTTGCGGACACGGACTGTCGTCGCGTTATCGGTCTCTTGGAGCTCGGCGCCGCCGACGACCTCGTCCTTCGCCGAGAAGTTCATGTAACGCTGAAGGATCGACTGGCGCTCGTCCTCGCTCAGCTTCTCCCAGCCGTCCTGATCAGCGTGAATCAGTGCGATGTACTGCATTCGTCCTCCTTTCTACTAGGAGAGCCGAAGCCGGATCACGAGCAGCTCGTTCGCGAGCCTCGGGTCGAGCTTCGCCGTCTCTCGCTCCACCACATTCCTCTGCGTCCTTCGCAGCTTCACGGCTCCTCCTTTCCGTCACTGTCACAGGCACGACGAACGGAGACGTCCTACATCGACAACATGCGCTGGAGGAGCGTCAGCGCACCCGCCTTGTCCAGCGGCTCGTTCAGGTTCCCGCACTTCGGCGACTGGACGCAGGAGGGACAACCATGTTCACAGGGGCAGCCCTCGAGCATCCGCGCGGTATCGGCGGCCCAGCCCTCGAACGAGTCGAAGCCGCGCTCGGTGATCCCGACGCCCCCGGCGTGGCCGTCGTAGACGAAGATCGTCGGGGCGCCGGTCTGGAAGTGCAGGTTCGTCGAAAGGCCGCCGATGTCCCACCGGTCGCACATGGCCCAGAGCGGCAGGAGCGCGATCAGCGAGTGCTCGGCTGCGTGCAGTGACCCGAGCAGCCGAGGCATGTCCTCCAGGCCCGCGAGAAGCCTTGGCCCGGGCGCGAACCAGATCGCCTCTGTCTCGAACTCGGTTTGCGGCAGCTCGAGCGGCACCGTCTCGATCGTCTCGCCGTCCTGGCGCTTTCGCTGGTACGCGACGACCTGTTCCGTGACCGTGACCATTCCGAAGTTGAGCTCGACGCCAAGACGGCGCTCGGCTCGCGTCGCGTGGAGGATGGCGGTCATCGTGTCCTTCTTCGCCTGCGTGTATTCGTCGCCGACGAATGGTTCGACGAGCGCCGTGCGCGCATCGTGATCGAGCTCGAGCACGCGGTATGAGTCGCCGAGGTGGAGGTAGATCGCTCCCTCGTGGACGGTCGAGTATGCGCGTTCGCGCTCGACCAGGCCGAGCAACGAGCCCGTCACTGCGTCAACCACGGTGAACGTGTCGGGCGTCGCAGACCTCAGGCCGAAGCGGCCGGCCGGATAGTCGCGGCCGGCCCAGACATAGCCGCGCGGCGTCCTCCGCAGCTCGGGGAGCAGGGCGGCGCGCTCGAGTGCTTCCGGGCCGAGGGTCTCCGCATCGGCGTCGTCGAGCGGCCCCTCGAAGGCCGCCGCCCGGACGTGGCCGTCGAGCACTCGCGTGTTCGAATGGTCGAGGATCGCGGCCTCGACACGGCGGTCGAGCAGTGCCTCAGGCTCGCGCATGAAGAACTGGTCGAGCGCGTCTTCGCTCGCGACGAGCACTGCGAGCCCGTGTTCACGACGCCCGGCGCGGCCCCACTGCTGGCGCAGGCTGGCCACGGTTCCGGGAAAGCCGACGCAGATCACGCAGTCGAGCAGCCCGACGTCGATTCCCAGCTCGAGGGCGTTCGTCGCGCTGACTCCGAGGAGGTCGCCGTCGACGAGCCGTCGCTCGATCTCGCGGCGTTGGGCAGGCGTGTAGCCGGCGCGGTACGGCGACAGGCGAGTCGAGTCGCCGAGTCGCTGGGCGGTGAAGCGGTGGATGAGCTCCGCAGCCTTTCGGCTCTTGGCGAAGCAGAGCGTTCGCACCCCCCGCTCGACGAGTAAGGCCATCAGGCGAGAGGCCTCGCCGAGCGCACTGGCGCGCAGCCCGAGCTCCTCGTCGGTGAGCGGCGGGTTCCAGAGGGCGATCGTCCGTTCCGCCCGGGGCGCGGCGTCTCGGTCGATCACCGCCACGTCCACGCCGAGCAGCCTCCGGGCGAGCTCATCGGGGTTTGCGATGGTGGCTGACGCGAACAGGAACTGCGGCTCGGCGCCGTAGGCCCGCGCAAGCCGTCGCAGTCGGCGGAGGACGTTGGCCACGTGGGAGCCGAACACGCCGCGATAGACGTGCGCCTCATCGACCACGACGTAGCGGAGGTTGGAGAGGACATCACCCCAGCGGTCGTGGTGCGGAAGGACGCCGACGTGGAGCATGTCGGGGTTGGTGAGGATCAGGTTCGCCCACTTGCGGACCTGCCAGCGCTGCTCGGTCGGGGTGTCGCCGTCATAGATGGCAGGTTTGACGCCGGGCGGCTGAAGCTCCGTGAGCGCTCGGACCTGATCTTGCGCCAGCGCCTTCGTCGGGTAGAGGTAGAGCGCCCGCTGCTTTGGGTTTCGCGCGAGCGCGTCCAGCACGGGCAGGTTGAAGGCGAGCGTCTTGCCGGACGCCGTCCCCGTCGTGACGATCATGTGCTCGCCGCGCTGCGCGGCCTCCCATGCCTCGGCCTGATGGGTGAAGAGCTCCGTGACGCCGGTCGACTCGAGAGCGGCGCGCACACGCGGGTGGAGATCCGGCGGGACCGGCTCCGAACGGGCTGAGCGCGTAGGCTCGGTCGTAAGGTGCGCAAGCTCCTCGCCGGTGAGCAGGTCGGTCCATAGGGCGGCGGTTGTCGCCATCGGATCGATCGTAGTGGCAGGCTTGGGCGGTGCCGTGGGACGCTCCCGGATCGACTGCGATCGTCGTTCTCACCGACGAGGCCGAGCCTGTCATCGGGGACGTCTACAGCCGGTATGCCAACGCCGGCAGGCAGGGGATGTCACCGCACGTAACGCTGATCGTCCCGTTCGTTCCGGCGGCCGAGCTCGATCCATCGATCGAACACCGGCTCCGCGCCCTCTTCAACCGCGTCCAGCCGTTCGACTATGTCCTCGAGCGCTTCGAGTACTTCGAGAGCGGTGTCCTGTACCTCGCTCCGGAACCGGCGACGCCGTTCGTCGACGTCGTCCTTGCATTGACCGCAGAGCTCCCCGACTACCCGCCGTACGAGGGCCTGCACGACGACGTCATCCCGCATGTGACGGTCGCCGAGGCCCGAAATGAAGAGCTGCTTGCGCGAATCAGATCCGAAACGCGGCTTCCGATCCACTGCCGTGCTGCGGAAGCGACGATGGTGGAACGCGGCCCGGACCTTCAATGGCGGCTGCGGACGGCATATGCCTTCGGATCGTTAGAGTGAGCCCACCGGGGTGCCGCTGAACGCGGCTGAGATCACACCCGTCGAACCTGATCCGGGTAATGCCGGCGGAGGGAGTGAATGACCATTCCGATTTGTCTGACGATCGCCGGCTCCGATTCCGGGGGCGGTGCAGGGATCCAGGCCGACCTGAAAGCCTTTGCGGCCGCGGGCTGCCATGGAACGAGTGCGATCGTCGCGCTGACGGCCCAGAACACCACGGGAGTCACGGCTGTCCATGAGGTACCGCCGGAGTTCGTCCGCCAGCAGCTTCAGGCGATCTGGGACGACCTCGGAGCCGATGCGGCCAAGACGGGAATGCTGTTCTCGCGGCCGATCATCGAGGCGGTCGCGGACGAGCTCGCCGATCATCCGCTTCCGCTCGTCGTCGACCCGGTAATGGTCGCGTCCAGCGGGGCCAAGCTCCTCCAGGACGATGCAATCGACGCGCTCGTGACCCGTCTCTTCCCAATCGCCACGGTCGTGACCCCGAATCTCCACGAAGCACAGGTCCTCGCCGGCCGGGTCCAGGGGCCTGGCCCCCAGACACGTCGACTGTTGGCAGAAGCGATCCACGAGCTCGGTGCGCCCGCGGTGATCGTGACCGGTGGACACGGAGAGGAACCGGTGGATCACCTCTTCGACGGCGAAGAACACGTCGAGATTCCGGTCGAGCGCCACGACGTGCCGGCGACGCACGGGGCCGGCTGCACCCATTCCGCAACGCTCGCTGCGCTGCTCGCCCGTGGGCACTCCCTCGTGGAGGCGAGCCGCGGCGCGGCCGCCGCGGCCGCCTCCTCCGTTCAAAACGGGCTCGTCGAGCTCGGGGCGGGCGAAGGGCCCGTCGATGTCTTCGGAATCAAGGAGCGCGATGCCCGTCTCGCCGGGTCGGACGCTGCGCGGACTGCGCGCGCGTAAGCCGCTCATCCACCAGATCACCAACTACGTCGTCATGAACGAGACCGCGAACGCGACGCTCGCGCTCGGCGCGTTGCCGGTCATGGCTCATGCGCCACAGGAGGTCGAGGAGATGGCCGCGGCGGCCGGAGCGCTCGTACTCAACATCGGCACGCTGTCGGAGCACTGGGTCGAAGCGATGCTGCTCGCCGGGAGAGCCGCCGGCGGCCCGATCGTGCTGGATCCGGTGGGTGCGGGCGCCACGCGCTATCGAACGGAGACCGCCAAGCGGCTCCTCGACGAGCTCGACATCGCCGTTGTCCGCGGCAACGCCGCCGAGATCGCGACGCTCGCCGGGCGGAACGCCGAGATCCGCGGGGTCGAGTCGATCGGCGCTGACGACTCGGCGGAGGAGCTCGCCACGGAGGCCGCCGTAGCGCTCGGTTGTGTCGCGGCCGTCACCGGTCCGACCGACAACGTTTCCGACGGCGAGCGCGTGATCGCCGTCTCGAACGGCCATGAGCTCCTGGGCACCGTCAGCGGGACAGGCTGTATGGCGACCGCTGTCACCGGCTGCTTCCTCGCCGCGAAGCCTGGCGCGCCGCTGGAGGCTGCCGCAGAAGCGCTCGTTGCCTTCGGCGTGGCCGGCGAGAATGCGGCACGCGCCGCCCACGGCCCGGGCACTTTCCACGCCGGGCTGTACGACGCGCTGTACAACCTCGATCCGGAGACGTTGGACGACCGGGCGCGCACGGACGAGTGAGGCTTCACGCGCTCGTCAGCGATCTCGAGACTGCGCGCCGCGCCGCGGAGGGCGGCGCCACGGTCATCCAGTTGAGGCTCAAAGGAGCGACCACCGAGGAGGTCGTCGCCCGGGGCGCCGGGTTCCGCGGGGTCGGCCCGACGTTCATCGTCAACGACGACGTGCAAGCCGCGATCGCGCTCGACGCGGACGGTGTCCACCTCGGCCGCGATGACCCAGGCTCGGAAGAGGCCCTCGCAGCGCGTCTCATGCTCGGCCGCTCCGCATCCAGCGTCGGGGAGGCCAAGGCCGCCGAGGCAGAAGGAGCGTCCTACATCGGTGCCGGGCCAGTCTGGGTGACGCCGAGCAAGCCCGACGCCGACCCGGCAATCGGCCTCGAGGGGCTGCGCGCCATCTGCGAGGCGGTCTCGATTCCGGTCGTGGCAATCGGCGGCATCGACGTGTCGAATGCCAGAGCGTGCATCCAAGCCGGCGCTGCCGGAATCGCTGTCGTCCGCGCTGCAGAACGGGCGGCCGAGCTCAGTGCGGCTCTCTGAGCTCGGCGAGCTCGGCCTGCTCGCGGAGCTCCAGCGCCACGGGCTCGCGCAGCGGATCACCAACGACGCGGCCGAGCTCGGCGACGGTCGGATCATCACGCAGGACGCCCTCGTCGAAAACGTCCACTTCAGGCTCGAATGGATCTCCTGGCGCGACCTCGGTTACCGCGCCGCCGCTGTCAACCTCAGCGACCTTGCCGCGTCCGGCGCCGAAGCCGAGGGGCTGATCGTCAGCCTCGGAGCGCCGGGCGAGACCGAGCTGGAGGACGTCCTGGAGCTCTACGAAGGGATGCGCGAGACCGGAGTGCCGGTCGTCGGCGGCGACACGACCGCTGCGGACATCGTCTATCTGAGCGTGACCGCCGTCGGCCGTTCCGAGCGCGTACCGGGGCGCGGCGGGGCACAGCCGGGCGATCTGATCGTTGTCACCGGCCCGCTGGGCGGTTCAGGAGCGGCCTTCCGCGAGCAGCGCTTCATCCGGCCGCCGATCAGACTTGACGAGGGACGAGAGCTAGCCCGAACGGCGCACGCAATGCTCGACATCTCCGACGGCCTCCAGCAGGACCTCACGCACATCGCCGACCGCTCTGGCGTCCACTGTGTCGTCGAGCTCGAGCGCGTCCCGCTGGCCGAGGGCGCCATGATCGACGACCTCGGCTTCGGTGAGGACTACGAGCTGCTCGCTTCCGTACCGGCGGAGGCCTTCCACGTCATCGGGCGCTGCGAGGAAGGCGAGGGCGTCGAGCTACTCCGCTACGGCGTCCCAGTCGAGCTCGGCGGCTGGGACCACTACCGTCAGAGGTAACGCGCCCAGGCCTGGACGAAGTGCTCCCGCGGACGCGCGCCGAGCACCGTTTCCTGCGGTTCGCCCTCATCGAAGAGGATGACGGTCGGGATCGAGAGGACCCCGTAACGCGAGGCAGCGACGGGGTACTGATCGATGTTCATCTTCGTGAAGACGACGCGATCACCGGCCTCCTGCTCGAGGCCCTCGAGCACCGGCGTGATCGCATGGCAGGGCCCGCACCAGGGCGCCCAGAAGTCGACGACGACGGGGACTTCCGCTCGCAGTACCTGCTCCTCGAACGTCTCGTCGGTGACCTCAAGCACGGGCTCGAAGGGTAGCCAGCCGCATGGCCGGGACCTTCCACACCGCCTCGAGCACGATCGCCTTGCTCATCTTCGAGCCGCCGACCTGCCGGTCGACGAAGACGATCGGGACCTCGACGACGC
Source organism: Gaiellaceae bacterium (assembly GCA_035311205.1). Lineage (GTDB taxonomy): Bacteria > Actinomycetota > Thermoleophilia > Gaiellales > Gaiellaceae > JACDAN01. Next base: position 25,334 of record DATGDB010000064.1, read on the forward strand.
GGAAGTCTCGCCTGAGCGCCATGTAGGTCGTTTCGATCTGGAAGGCGTAGCCCTTCGAGTGGATCGCGTCGAGGTCGATCGTCTCGAGCACGATGCGGCGGTAGCACTTGAAGCCGCCGGTCAGGTCGCGCACGCCGACGCTGAGCAGCACCTGTGCGTAGAGGGAGCCTCCGCGGGAGATGAAGCGGCGTAGGAAGCCCCAGTTCCTCGTGCCCCCGCCGTCGACGTAGCGAGAGCCGATCGCAAGGTCGGCACTCTCGGCTGCAGCAGCCAGACGCGGAACGTCGGCAGGATCGTGGGAGAAGTCGCAGTCCATCTCGAAGATCAGGTCGGCACCAAGCTCGAGCGCGCGGCGAAACCCGTCGAGATACGCCGGCCCGAGCCCTTCCTTGCGGGGCCTGTGGAGCACGTGCACGCTCCTCCGCTCGTCGGCCAGCCGGTCGGCGATCTCGCCTGTTCCGTCGGGCGAGCTGTCGTCGATCACGAGCACGAAGTCCTCATCCCCCAGCACCTTCTGGAGCGCGTCGACCATGCGCTCGAGGTTCTCACGCTCGTTGTACGTGGGCAGGCAGACGCAGATCACGCCGGAAGCCTGTCAAAGCGAGCGAAGGCTGCTAGGGGGTGTAGAGCTCGGCGTGGGCCGAGGGCTCGCTGGAGCACTGTTTGGGTGTGCAAAACGCGAGCTTCTCCCCGCCGAAGTTCAGGGCTTGTCCGTTCGGAAGCAAGGCGACAGCTGAGCCCCGACGAGGGGTTCGACCAGGCTGCGGTACTGACGGACCTGATGCTCACGCGAAGGTCCTCCTCGGAATCAGCGCGTCTGCCTTACAGGATCCTTGAATTACCAGTGCCGGAACCAGGGGTCTCCCAACGCTCGGTACCTATGATCGTCGCGATGGCGGTGACACTTCCTCGCAACGCCGAAGTGGCCGAGCAGTTCGATCTGCTCGCCGATCTGCTGGAGCTGGACGGAGAGCAGCAGTTCCGGGTGCTCGCGTACCGCCGCGCCGCAGACCAGATCCGCTCGGCCGGCAGTCCGATCGCTCAGCTCGCACTCGACGGCAAGGCCAAGGACCTGCCCGGGATCGGCCAGACGATCCAGAGCAAGATCGTCCAGATCGTCGACACCGGTGAGATCGAGGCGCTGACGAACCGCAAGGAGCGGATTCCCGCAGGCGTCGCCGAGTTCCTGCGGCTCCCAGCGCTCGGGCCGAAGACGGCCCGGAGGATCTGGCAAGAGCTCGGCATCACGACCGTCGAGGACCTCCGCAAGGCCGCGGAGGCTCAGCGGCTACGCGCGCTGCCCGGTCTGGGAGCGAAAACCGAGGAGCGGATCCTGAAGGCACTCGACGAAAAGCCGCAGGAGAAGCGGACGCTCCTCGCTGCAGGACTCCCCGCCGTGCAAGCCGTCGTGGAAGCGCTAAAGCAACACGAGGCGGCGCAGGAGGTCTCCGAAGCAGGCTCGGTGCGTCGCCGCACCGAGACGGTTCGCGACCTCGACATCATCGCGACCGCCAAGGACCCGGCCGCCCTCACCGACTACTTCACAAAGCTCACGTGGGTTGCCGAGGTCGAGGCGAAAGGGAAGACGAAGGCGACGGTCGTCTCACACGACGGCCTCCGGTTCGACTTCCGTGTCGTCCCGCCCGACTCCTACGGCAACCTGCTCCAGCACTTCACGGGCTCGAAGCGCCACAACGTGGCGCTGCGGGAGGACGCCGTCCGCCGCGGCTTCTCGGTCTCCGAGTACGGCGTCAAGGACACCGAGTCGGGCGAGGTCTTCACCGCGGCCACCGAAGAGGAGCTCTACGAGCGGCTCGGCTACCAGTGGATCCCGCCGGAGTTGCGCGAGGGCCGCGGCGAGCTCGAAGCGGCCCGAGCCGGCGAGCTCCCGGCGCTCGTCGAGGTCTCGGACCTCCGCGGCGACCTCCACATGCACTCGACGTGGTCGAACGACGGCCACAACACGATCGAGGAGATGGCGCGGGCCGCGCGAGACCGGGGCTACGAGTACGTCGCGCTGACCGACCACGCGCACTACCTGCGCGAAGGCAAGTTCCACGCGCAGGCGAAGGAGATCGAGAAGGTGAACGAGCGGCTCGCGCCGTTCCGCATCCTCCGCGGGATCGAGGTGAGCATCCGAACGGACGGAACCCTCGACTTTCCGGACGAGGAGCTGGCCGAGTGCGACTGGGTCATGGCGTCGCTTCACTCCGCCTTCGACCGGAACCCCACCGAACGCTTGCTGGCGGCCCTGGAGCACCCTCACGTCGACTGCATCGGACACCCGACCGCGCGGAAGCTGAACCGCCGCCAGGGCGCAGATATCGCGATCGACAAGGTGATCGAGAAGGCGCTCGAGACGGGGACACTGCTCGAGATCAACTCCCAGCCGGACCGGCTCGACCTGCGCGACTGGCACGCGCGCGTGGCGGGCGAGGCCGGCCTCGACCTCGTCATCTCGACCGACGCACACGAGGTGCCCGCGCTGGCCTACATGGAGCTCGGCGTGGCCCAGGCGCGCCGGGCCTGGCTGACGAAGGACCAGATTCTCAACACGCGCACCTGGAAGCAGATCGAGAAGCGCCGGAAGCGAGGATGAAGTACCGCGCCGTCGTCTTCGACCTCTGGCAGACGCTGGTCCGCTGGCCGGCCGATTCGGCGCAGGAGTTGAACGAGCGACTCGCCGAGACCTGGGGCGCCGACCCGGAGACGTTCCACGAGGTCTGGCTGCGGCGCCGAATGGAGCGGGAGCTCGGGCCGATCGAGCCGCACCTGCGCTCGATCGCCGAGGAGCTCGGGCTCCCGGGCGACCTCGACGCCGTCATGTCGCTACGCCGGGATTGGACACTCGAATCGCTTGTGCCCCGCGAGGACGCGGTTCCGACGGTCGAGGAGCTCCGGCGCCGCGGCCACCTGCTCGGCATGATCAGCGCCTGCTCGCAGGACGTTCCCGAGGTGTGGTCGCGCACGCCGTTCGGGACGCTCTTCGATTCCGCCGTCTTCTCGTGCTCGGTCGGCTTCAGCAAGCCGGATCCGCGGATCTACGCCCTCGCATCCGAAGAGCTCCGCGTCGCAGCCTCGGACTGCCTGTTCGTCGGCGACGGCGCCAACGACGAGCTCGCCGGCGCCGAACGGGCCGGGATGACCGCGCTGCAGCTCCGCGCACCGGGCGAGCAGCTCACCGCTGACGGCGAACGCTGGACGGGCGACTACGTCGAACGGCTGTCAGACGTGCTCGAGGTCGCGCGGTGAGTGACGCGGCTCGTCGAAGCTGAAGAAGGAGAGGAAGTGCTCCGCGTCGACGCGGTCACCGGTCACCTTGAGCGCCTTCGTCTTGAGCGCCTCGCGCGTCGAGATCTCGCCGGCGGCGATGCAGAAAAGCGTGGCGGGGTCGGTCTCGATAACCGTGTCCGCGTCATCCGACGAGCCGGCCTCGACGAGCAGCTCGTCGTCCACGAAGCGGGCCGTCACGGCATCGTCGTCGACGCGTAGCTCGAAGACCTTGTCCGGCACACAGCCCGAGGTGCAGGTCGCCCGCACGGCGTTCACGAGCCAGCCGGGCGCAAGGGAGTCTCCGGCGACCGGCGGGCCCAGGGAGCGCGCCCCCCAGCGGCCCAGCGCATAGAGCGGCTCGCGGAGCTCCTCGCCGTACGGCGTGAGCTCATAGACGTTGGCCGCTGCCGGCGGCGGCAGGCGGCGCTTCTGGATGACTCCCGCCTGCTCGAGGTCCTTCAGGCGGGCGGCGAGGATATTGGTCCCGATCCCGGGGAGCGCCGCAGCCAGGTCGGTGTAGCGCTTCTGCCCGCCGAGCAGCTCACGAACGATGAGGAGCGACCAGCGCTCGCCGACGAGCTCGAGCGCGTGAGCTACCGGACAGTACTGCGCGTAGCGCCTCGCCATGGCGGGAATTATAGCCCGTTTCTTGCGTTTGTGAAGCTATGACTTGCAAAATGCAAGTGAAGACTGTAGTTTCACAAGCCCCTGTCGATTTCGCAGGGCTCCGTTCGACGTATGGGTGATGGCTACGGAAAGGATCATTTGATGGTTGGTACAGCTCGCCACAAGTGGTTGGCACTCGCGCTGCTGGCCACTGTGCAGTTCATGGTCATCCTGGACATCGCGATCGTGAACGTCGCGTTGCCCTCGATTCAGGTCGACCTCGGTTTCTCGCAGGAGAACCTCCAGTGGGTGATCAGCGCGTACGCGCTCTTCTTCGGAGGCTTCCTGCTCCTCGGCGGCCGCGCCGCCGACCTTCTCGGCCGCCGACGGCTCTTCATCGCCGGCCTCATTCTCTTCAGCGCGGCTTCACTAGCCTCCGGCTTCGCCTGGAGTGACGAAGCGCTGATCGTGTCCCGATCGTTCCAGGGACTGGGCGCGGCGATCATCACGCCGGCCGCTCTCTCGATCCTCATGACGACGTTCGCCGAAGGGAACGAGCGCAACGTCGCACTCGGAATCTGGGGCGCAGTAGGCGCCTTCGGCGCGGTCGCCGGCGTCCTGCTCGGCGGCATCCTGACCGACTGGCTCAGCTGGGAGTGGATCTTCTACATCAACGTCCCGGTCGGACTCGCGGCCTTGGCCCTGACGCCTCTTCTCCTGACCGAGAGCCGCGACGCTCAGGTCAAGAGCTTCGACGCTCCAGGCGCGGTGCTTGTAACGGGCGGTCTTGTGACGCTCGTCTACGCGATCACGCAGGCAAGCAGCTACGGCTGGGGCTCGATCGAGACGATCGGACTCTTCACCGCAGCGGGTGTGCTCCTCGCGGGGTTCGTCGGCTGGGAGGCCCGGGTCAAGGAGCCGCTCGTACCGTTCTCGATCTTCCGGATCCGGACGGTGACCGCGGCAAACATCGCGGGGCTGATCCTCGGCACAGTGTCGTTTTCGATGTTCCTCATGTTGACGCTGTACATGCAGCAGGTTCTCGATTACTCCCCGATGAAGACGGGCGTCGCATACCTGGCCGTCGCTGTGACCGCAATCGTGTGGTCGACAGTCGCTGCCCAGCTCGTCAACCGCGTCGGCGTGAAGCCGGTCATCACGGCCGGGATGACCCTGCTGACGGTCGGACTGTTGTACTTCACGCAGGTCTCGGTCGGCGGCTCGTACGTGGCCGACTTGCTGCCGGGCTTCCTGATCATCGGCGCCGGGCTCGGTTTCTCCTTCGTGCCGATCTCGATCGCGGCGCTCGCAGGTGTCCAGCCGGCTGAGGCTGGGCTCGCCTCCGGACTGTTCAACACCTCCCAGCAGATCGGCGGCGCGCTCGGCATCGCGGTGCTCTCGACCATTGCGACCACGAAGACGGACGACGCCGTTGCGTCAGGCACTCCTCTGCCCAACGCGCTGACGGACGGTTTCGAGGCCGCGTTCATCTGGGGTAGCGCGATTGCCGCCGCCGGGATCCTCGTGGCGGTCCTGCTCGTTCGCCGTCGTGACCTCGAGGCGATTCCCCAAGAGGAGGAAGCCCCCGAGCCGATGCTCGAGGCGGCTTAGAGTCGAGCCGGCTTAGAGCGTTCGCAAGAGGCTGAGAAGCTCACCAGGGCCGTCCACGACGAGGTCGGCCCTGGTGAGCAACGCCGGGTTCATCTCTTGCGAGGCCACGGCGACCTTGAGCGCCACTTCCAGCCCGGCCTCCTCGAGACCTCGGAAGGCGTCGAGGTCGGTCGTGTCGTCGCCGGCGTAGAGCGCGCGGCCGATACCGCGCTCGGCCAAAAGCCGGCGCACGGCGGTTCCTTTGTCGGCTTGCACCGGCGCCCGGATCTCGAGCACCTTGCGGCCGTGATGCGGGGTGAGGCCTTCTTCCTCCGCCTCGCGCGCGATCTCGTCTGCACGGCGCCGCGCGTCGGCCTCGTCGGGCGCTTCGCGGTAGTGGAAGCTGAGCGTCACCCCGGCCTTGTTCTCGACCGTCCACGGCCAATCGATGCGTTCCGCAAACGCTGCGAGCTGCGGGATGAAGCGCTCGGCGTTCGGGTCGCCCTCGAGGCCATGAACGCCGACATACTCGACCCCTTCGACGCGCACCATCCGACGGATGTCGGCCGACACGCGGCCGCTCACGCAAGCGACGAGCGCGTAGCGCTCCGCCAGGCGCGCCACTTCAGCGCGGGTTTCCTCCGGCACGGCGGCATCCTCCGGCCGCTCGACGATCGGAGCGAGCGTCCCGTCGACATCGAGGAGAACAGCCGCCTGCTCGGGCTCGGAGCGAAAACGAACGAGCAGCACTGAGGCGGCCACGGCACGGGCACCTTAGGCGCCGACTGGGCGGCGCCGCCCAGAAAAGGCCGTGCCGGCTCTGCCGGTGCGGCCGACATTAGGCGACCTAGACTCTTCGCATGCCGGGCCCGGAGGAGCTCTGGATGCCGGTCGTCGACGAGCCGATCGGCAGTCTCGTGGCGCAGATCCAGGAAGAGGACCCGGAGCTCGACCGGCTCGTCTCCTCGCCGCGGCGTCTCCTTGCGTTCCGAACGTTCGCGTTCATCCGGGTCGGTCTGCTCCTCGGCGAGCTGCTCGTCGACGAGGACGTGGAGCGCGGCGAGGAACACGAAACGTGGGTCGAGCGCCTGCTGGCCCAGCCGGAGTATCGCGCCGCCGTCGAGCGCGA
>DATGDB010000065.1:0-41243 GCA_035311205.1 Gaiellaceae bacterium
ATCATCGATTACCGGGAGCAGCACGGAGCGTTCAGCTCGGTCGACGATCTCGACGCAATCCCTGGAATCGGACCCGCGCGACTAGAGCAGCTGCGAGACCTCGTCGCGCCGTGACCCTCTGGTTCCTCGACCGGTACAGCCCGCACGTCGTCGCCGGCGGCCTCTGTGTCGGGCTCGCCGCGGCCAACCTCGTCCGCCTCGGCAGCGCGTGGATGCTCGCCGCGGCGCTCGTGGCCGTCGTCGGCTACGTGGCGTTCGACCACGGTCGCCGCCGACTCGCCGCGCTGACCGTCGCTCTGGCCGTCGCAGGGCTCTGGTGGGGCAGCGTCCGGCTCGACGCGCTCGATCGGAGCGTTCTCGCGCCACGGATCGGCGAGGTCGGACCGGCGTTGGTGGAGATAACGGGCCCGACTCGGCGGACGTCCTTCCAGCTACGGGCTCCCGCGCGAGTGCGAGCCTTTCGCGGCCGCGGGCTGCGTGAAGCTGTGCTGCTCGAGCTTCCTCTCGGCCGTGCTCCGCCTCAGGGCGCTCTCATCGAGAGCGTTGTCGAACTGCGCGAGCCGCGCGGCCCGCGCGACGGCTTCGACGAGCGCGCGCTGTTGCGTCGCCGCGGCGTGCACGTGGTCGCCCGCGGGAAGAGCTGGCAGCTCGTCGGTCGGCGGGGCGGGCTCGCCGGTTGGGCCGACCGCGCGCGGCGCCACCTCGCAGGCTCGATTGCACCCGGTTTGAAGGGAGAGCGGCGCGCGGTCCTTGCCGGCCTCGTCCTCGGCGAGGAGGAAGGATTGAGCGAGGAGCTTCGAGATCGATTCCGGTCGTCCGGCCTCTATCACCTGCTGGCCGTCTCGGGCCAGAACGTTGCGTTCGTCGCCGGCGGCGTCCTGCTCGTCGCGTGGATGCTCGGGGTCTCGCGGCTCACGGCCGAATTGGCGGCGCTCGCCGCGATCGGGGCCTACGTCGTCGCCGTTGGGTGGCAGCCTTCCGTGGTGCGTGCCGGGGTGGCCGGTGCGCTCGCTTCGCTCGCGTGGCTCGCGTCGCGTCCTCGAGATCGCTGGTACTTCCTGCTCCTTGGCGCCGCGCTGCTCATGGCGTGGAATCCGTACAGCCTGCTCGAGCCGGGCTTCCAGCTCTCGTTCGCCGCGGTCGGTGCGATCTTCGTCGCAGTCCCTCGACTCGAAGGCATACTCGAGGGCTATCCGGTCCCGCGTGGGCTCGTGGGCGTCGTCGCCGTCTCGGCCGCGTGCGGCCTCGCGACCGCTCCGATTCTGCTCGCCCAGTTCGGATCGGTTCCCGTCTATTCGATCCTGAGCAATGCGCTAGCCGCAGCTGCAGTCCCTCCATGCTTCGGCCTCGCTCTCCTGACAGCAGTGCTCGACCAGGTGCTTCCGCCTGCCGCGGTGGCCGCGGCATGGGCGAACGGCTGGCTCGCGGCCTACATCGCAGCCTGCGCCCGACTCGTGGGCGGCTTGCCGGGAGCGCAGGTCAGCTCGCGGCTCGCGCTCGGTCTCGCAGCGCTGGCCACTCTCCTCCTCATCACTGCCGTACGGCTACCCGCCTGGCGCCGGCCCGGACTGGCGGTCATCGTCGGCGTCGGCGTGATCGTGCTCGCCGGCTGGAAGCTGCAGTCGGCTCCACCGCCGCCTCCGCCCAAAGGCTTCAGGCTCACGGTCCTCGACGTCGGGCAGGGCGACTCCATCCTCCTCCAGGTCCGGGAGGGCGCCGTGCTCGTGGATGAGGGGCCGCCGGAAGCGGAGGTCGACGATCAGCTGCGGCACCTCGGTATCCGGCGATTGGCGCTGCTCGTGCTGACCCACCCGCAGCGGGATCACGTCGGCGGAGCTGCCGAAGTGATCGAGCATGTGGACGTCGATCGCATTCTCGATCCGAAGATCCCGTACGACAGTCCGGACGAGCGCGCAGCAATGGCTGCCGCACGGAAGCAAGCGGTGCCGGTTGTGCAATCGCAGGCCGGCACGGCCTTCCGGCTGGGCGGACTACGCCTCCAGGTGCTGTGGCCGGACGGCGCGGCCACGGGCGAGGGCGATCCGAACCTGCGTGCGACGGTGATCCTGGCCAGTTACGGCAAGGTCGACGCGCTCCTCACCGCGGACGCCGAGTCGCCCGTCACCCTGCCCCTCAACCCGCCGCCCGTCGAGATCCTCAAAGTGGCGCACCACGGCTCGGCCGACGATGGGCTCCAGCGGCTGCTCCAGCTCACTCGGCCAGACGTCGCAGTCATCTCGTGCGGCCGGGACAACGACTACGGCCACCCCGCGCCGTCGACGGTTGCGACGCTCAACTCGGCGCCGCACCTCGAGCTCTTCCGAACCGACACGGACGGCCGCGTCGTCCTCGAGACGGACGGGAGAAGCATCTCGACCTGGTCGCGCCGGTGACGGTCACTATGCTCAGCGCAGGTGTCGGACGAGCCTCTGCGCCCCGTGTATCTGCTGTCGGGAAACGATCGCCCGAAGATCGTGCGCGCGCTCCGCCGCCTGCGCACCCGCTTCGGCGACGAGTCGGTGGAACAACTCACGGCCGAGTCCGCGAGCGGTCCGGACGCGGTCGCGGCGTGTAACGCCCTCGGCCTCTTCGCCGGCGGCGAGGGCGGCCGCCTGGTCGTGGTAGAAGGCGTCGAGCGCTGGCGGAAAGCCGACGCCGAGGCGATCGCGGGATATCTCGGCAACCCGGTGCCTGGAGCGGTGCTCGCACTCGTCGCCCGCGAGGCTCTGCGGAGCGATGCGCTGGTCAAGGTAGTCGCGAAGGCCGGGCAGGTCCTGACGTTCGACGCGCCGAAGCCGCGCGATCTTCCGGGCTGGGTTCGCGCTCAGTTCGAGACACGCGGCGCGTCGGTCGACCGGGACGGCGCTCAGGCGCTGGTCGAGATCGTCGGCGACGACCTCAACGCACTCGCGACCGAAACAGACAAGATTGCGACCTGGGCCGGCGGAACGCCGGCCGAGCGCGGCGACGTGGAGGCCCTTGCGACGCCTGCCAGGGAGGCGGCTGCCTGGGCTCTCACCGACGCCTGGGGGGAGCGCGATCTACCGGCCCTGCTTGCGGCCAGTGAAGCCGAGCTGGAGCGGCGCGATCCGTTCAGCGTCTCGGTGCGGCTCGCCGCGCACGTTGGCCTGGTCCGAGCCGTCCAGCTACTCGCCGCCGAGGGCCTCAGAACGCGCGAGATCGCCGGGCGGCTGAAGGTGCACGAGTTCCGGATCCGGAAGGCGCTGGGACACGCCGATCGCTACACGAGTGACGAGCTCGATGCGGCCGTCGTGCGCCTTGCCGAGCTCGACGCGGCGATCAAGGGAGCAAGTCGGCTCTCAGGCGAGCTCGAGCTGACCCGAGCGTTGGTAGATGTGACGCGGGAGCCGGAAGCGGCTCCGACCGGCGCGCGCGGCTAACTGCCCGAGACGATCCGCGCGGCCTGGGCCTTCTTCCGCGACGCGGCGTTCTTGTGGAGGGCGCCATTCGACGCGGCGCGGTCGATCCAGCGCTGGAGCTCGAGGTGCGCAGCGCGAACGCGGTCGGCGTCGCCCTCTTCGGCTGCGGCCCGCAGGCGACGGGTCAGCGTCTTGACGGTCGAGCGGTAGCGCAGGTTCTCGAGCCGTTGCCGAGCGGCGACTCGAACGCGCTTCTTCTGCTGCTTGATGTTCGGCATAACGTGAAAAATGCCCGCTTTGCGGGCGGCCGGCATGGTACCAGAGCGTCTGCTCGGTTCGATCCAGACAAAGGAGCACGCTCGGCCCGCTCGTATGCTCACGCCGTGGGAAACCGGGCGGCGTTGCGCGACGTAGGCCAGGAGGCCGCCGCTGCGGTCCCGTCTCGCCGGCTCGCCTGGTCAACTGCGATCTTCTCGACAGCGACGGGCCTCTCCCGGATTCTCGGGCTCGTCCGCGAGATCGTCGCCCGCAGCTACTTCGGGGTCGAGGGCGTCGGCATCAACGCGTTCACGGTCGCCTTCCAGGTGCCGAACCTGGTGCGCGCGCTGGTCGCCGACGCCGCGCTCTCTTCTGCGTTCGTCCCCGTCTTCAGCGAGCTGCTCGAGAAGGGGGAGCGCGCGCGGGCATGGCGTGTCGCGTCGAGCCTGATCTGGCTGCTCCTCCTCGGGCTCACCGCCGTCACCGCGATCTTCATCCTCGCGGCACCCTGGGTGATGGCGCTCTTCGGCTACGGCAGTGGGCCGGCCGGCGACCTCGCGGTCACGCTGTCCCAAATCCTGTTCCCGATCGTCATTCTGCTCGGCGTCTTCGGGATCGTCGTCGGGATCCTGAACAGCTACGAGCACTTCACCGTCCCGGCGCTGACGCCCGTCTTCTGGAACCTCGTGATCATCGCCGGCCTCGTGATCGGCGTTCCGCAGGCCAACACCGAAAGCGGCAAGCTCTACGTCTATGCCGGATCGATCGTGCTCGGCACGATCGTCCAGCTCCTGCTCCCGTTGCCGTGGCTTGCCGGTCTCGACGGCCGTCTCCGGCTCGCGATTGACTGGCGTGACCCGGCCGTCAAACGCGTGTTCGTTCTGATGCTTCCGGTCACGCTCGGCCTCGGCCTGATCAACATCAACGCCCTGATCGGAACGTTCTTCGCCGCCAGGTTCATCAATCGGACGATCGCCCCGAGCGCGATCGATGCCGCGTTTCGGCTCTACATGCTCCCGCAGGGGATGTTCTCGGTCGCCGTCGCAACCGTCCTCTTCCCGGCGCTTTCGCGTCTGTCCGCCCGAGGAGATAGGGACGGCTTCCGCCATACGGTCGGGGTCGGGCTTCGGCAGATCGCGTTCCTCCTCATCCCCGCCAGCGTCGTCTCCGCCGTCCTGGCGGAGCCGATCGTTCGCCTCATCTACCAGCGGGGGGAATTCGACGCGCACGCTACGCACGTCGTCGCGGGAGCCCTCGCAGCGTTCTCGCTCGGCCTGGTCTTCAACGGGGCGATGCTCATGCTGAACCGGGCCTTCTTCAGCCTCCAGGCGCCGTGGCTTCCGACCTGGGTCGCCTTCGGGAACCTGGTGTTCAACACGGCGCTCTTCGCGCTCTTCTACCGCTTCGGGGTCTGGGGGATCCCGCTGGCGATCTCCGTCGCGAACATGGCGGGCTCGGCGGCCTTGCTCGTGCTACTCCGCCGGCGCCTCAAACGAATCGAAGTGAGTGAGACGGCCCGTTCGGCACTGCGAATCACGCTTGCCTCGATCCCGCTTGCGATCGTGTCCTTCGGCGTTTGGTGGGCACTCGACAACGCGCTCGGCCGGTCCTTTCTGGGCCAGCTCATCTCCCTCTCGTCGGCTCTTGTCGCCGGGGGCGCCGTGTACCTGTTTTCGTGCCGTTTGCTGGGGGTTCGTGAGCTGAGGCCGTTGCTATCGTTGCGAGCCCGCGCCCGGCCGCCCGCCTGACCTCATGCAGCAGGACCGAATCCGGAACTTCTCGATCATCGCGCACATCGACCATGGGAAATCGACCCTGGCCGACCGCATCCTCGAGCTCACGGAGACCGTTACGGGGCGCGAGATGCGCGAGCAGCTCCTCGACTCGATGGAGCTCGAGCGCGAGCGCGGGATCACGATCAAGGCCCAGGCGGTCCGGGTGCTCTGGAAGGGGCATCAGCTCAACCTGATCGACACACCGGGCCACGTGGACTTCACCTATGAGGTCTCGCGGTCGCTCCAGGCCTGCGAGGGAGCAGTGCTCGTTGTCGACGCCGCCCAGGGCGTCGAAGCGCAGACCGTCGCCAACGCCTACCTGGCGATCGAGAACGACCTCGAGCTCCTACCGGTTGTGAACAAGATCGACCTCCCGCAGGCCGATCCGGAGGGCACGGCCAGGGAGCTCGCCGACCTGATCGGGGGCGATCCGGAAGACGTCGTGCGCATCTCGGCCAAGACGGGACAGGGCGTGGCCGAGGTGCTCGATGCCGTCATCGAGCGCATTCCCACGCCCGCGGGCGACCCCGAGGCGCCGCCACGGGCGCTCATCTTCGACTCGTCATACGACCAGTACAGGGGCGTGGTCGCCTTCGTTCGCGTCGTCGACGGCGTCTTCCGGACCCGTGAACGGCTGCAGGCGATGGCCCAGGGCACCCGTTTCGAGGCAGAGGAGCTGGGCTTTTTCTCTCCGACGATGCGCGCGAGCAGCACGCTGGAGGCGGGCGAGGTCGGCTACGTGATCACCGGGCTCAAGGACGTCAGCCGGCTCCGCGTCGGCGACACGCTCACGTCCGTCGAACGTCCCGCGGCCGAGGCGCTGCCCGGCTACAAGGACGTGAAGCCCATGGTCTTCGCCGGGCTGTTCCCGACCGACTCGGACGACTACCCCGACCTCCGCGACGCACTCGAACGGCTCAAGCTCAACGACGCTGCGCTGGTCTACGAGCCGGAGACGTCTCAGGCCCTCGGCTTCGGCTTCCGCTGCGGTTTCCTCGGGCTACTGCATATGGAGATCGTGCGCGAGCGCCTCGAGCGCGAGTTTGATCTCGATCTGCTCGTGACCGCGCCCAACGTCGCCTACCGCGTGCTGACCAAGGACGGACAGGAAGTCGAGGTCCACAACCCGGCGGAGATGCCTGCAGAGATCGAGCGGGTCGAAGAGCCGTACATCCGCGCGTCGATCATCGTGCCGAAGGAGTACGTCGGTCCGGTCATGGAGCTCTGTACCGAGCGCCGCGGCCGGTTCGACCACATGGAGTACCTCTCGGAGGAGCGGGCGGTGCTGATCTATGAGCTCCCGCTGTCCGAGGTCGTTGTCGACTTCTACGACCAGCTCAAGTCCCGCACCCGCGGCTACGCGAGCTTCGACTACGACGTGATCGGCTTCCGCGACGGCGACCTCGTCCGCCTCGACGTCCTGATCGCCGGGGAGTCCGTCGACGCGCTTTCGCTCATCCTCCACCGTGACTCGGCGTACGGGCGCGGGCGTGCGCTCGTCGACAAGCTGCGAGAGGAGATCCCGAGGCAGCTCTTCGACGTCCCCGTGCAGGCTGCGATCGGGTCGCGAGTCATCGCGCGCGAGACGATCAAGGCCAAGCGCAAGGACGTGCTCGCCAAGTGCTACGGCGGCGACATCACCCGCAAGCGCAAACTGCTCGAGCAACAGAAGGCGGGCAAGCGGCGGATGAAGCAGGTCGGAGCCGTCGAGGTGCCGCAGGAGGCGTTCCTGGCAGTGCTCAATCTGGAGGGGTCGAAGTGACGGGCACGGTGCGTCACCTCTACGTCCACCTGCCGTTCTGCGGCCATCGCTGCGGGTACTGCGACTTCGTGACTGTCGTCGGGCGGCGGGGCGAGCACGACCGCTACGTCGACGCGCTGCTCGCCGAGCTCGAGCTCGAGCGCGAGTCGCTGGCGTCTGGGCTGGAGACCGTCTTCCTCGGCGGAGGCACGCCGACGTTCACCGAGCCCGCGGCCTTGCGGCGGGCGCTACGGGGGTTGCCTCCGGCGGACGAGGTGACCGTCGAGGCGAACCCGGAGACCGTGACGCCCGAGCTCGCGCGGCTGCTGCTCGAGGAAGGAGTGACGCGGCTCTCCCTCGGCGCTCAGAGCTTTCAGCCGAGTCTGCTGTCGGTGCTGGAACGGCGCGCCGGTCCTGACGACGTCCGGCGCGCCTTCTACCATCTCCGTGATGCCGGATTTGACAACATCTCGCTCGATCTCATCTACGGAATCCCGGGCCAGAGACCCGCCGACCTCGAGGCCGACATCGATGAGGCGCTCGCTCTTGGGCCGGAGCACCTGTCGTGTTACGAGCTCGAGGCCAAGCCGGGGACCCGGTTCACCCACGCCCACGGGGCGGAGCTCGATCGCCAGGCGGAGGCGATGGAAGACTACTTCGAGCGCGTGGTTGACCGCCTGACCGCGGCGGGATATCGGTGGTACGAGACGGCGAACTTCTGTCGAGCCGAGGAGGGGGCAGGTGCACGAGACCTGCGCTCGAGGCACAACCTCGCCTACTGGCTCGGCCGGGACTACGTCGGCCTCGGGATCGGGGCGGTCTCGACGGTCGCGGGTCGTCGCCGGCGGAACACGCCACGGCTGCCCGCATACCTGGAGGCGTTGGAGGCCGGAACCGTGCCGCAGCGTGAGATCGAGGACCTCGGAGCCGATGTTCGGCTGCGCGAGCGGGTCATGCTCGGGCTGCGACTCGACGAGCCGTTCCAACTGGAGCAGGCCGACGGCGTGGTCAACCAGGCAGCGCTCGGTCGGCTGGAAGGCCTGGGGCTGCTCGTGCGACGGGCCGGCGAAAATGGGGAAGAGGACCTCGCGCTCACCCACCGAGGCCGACTCCTCGGCGGCGGTGTCACGGTGGAGCTGCTCGTATGAGCAGTAAAATCCCTGCAAAATGGCCCCAGTCGAGCTGACCGACCGCCAGCGCCAGATCCTGCGACGCCTCGTCGAGGAGTACATCGCTACGGGCCAACCCATCGGGTCCAAGCACCTGGTCGAGCGGGCCGGACTGCGCGTGTCGCCCTCCACGGTGCGGGGCGAGCTCGCCGAGCTCGAGCGGCTGGGGCTGCTCACGCATCCCCACACCTCGGCCGGACGCGTTCCCACCGAGGCCGGCTACCGGCTGTTCGTTCACGGGCTGCTCGACCGGCTGGAACCGCGCCCCGTGACGGTCGAGATCGACCTCAGCCGCGCGGGGACGGAGGTGGAGTCTGCGCTCCAGGCGACGACCGAGGCGCTTTCGCAGCTGACGCGGCTGCTCGCGCTTGTATCCGCGCCCCCGCTGGAGGCTGCGACGGTCCGCCATGTCGAGGTCCTCGCCCTGCAGCCACAGCTCGTCGTGGCGGTGGTGATCACCTCGACGGGTGGCGTCACCAAGCGGGTTTTCGCACTGGGCGAGCCAATCGATCCGGGACTCGTGAATTGGGCAGCCGAGTACCTGAACGAGCGAACCGCCGGCCTTCCGATTGGCTCCCACGGTCTGCGCCAGGCCTTTGCCGAGGCCGGCCTGACGGAGCGCGAGCGCGCGTTCCTCGAGCTCTTGCGACCGGCGTTCACCGACGCCGCGGGTAGCGAGGAGCAGCGGCTCTTCGTCGGCGGCGCCGCGACGGTCCTCGGGCGCGCTCGAGGCGAGGACCTCGCGACGTACCGGCCACTCCTCGAGGCGCTCGAGCAGCGCGCAACGTTGCTGCAGCTGCTCAGCGACGCGCTCGGCGGCAAGGGCGGGCCGTTCGTGCGCGTCGGCATAGAGCTGTCGCATCCCGGCCTGCGTGAGGCGTCGCTCGTGGGAGCGACGTACGGGCTCGCGCACCGCCGCCTGGGCGCGGTCAGTCTCCTCGGTCCGCTGCGGATGGACTACGAGACGGCGATCCGGTCGGTGCGTGTGGCGTCATACGAGCTGTCCCGGTTCGTTGAGGAGATCTACGCCGAGAATTAGTCCCCGGGCCCACGGCTACGCTTGCCGCAATGGCAACCGCTGAGCGGGATTACTACGAGGTGCTGGGCGTCCGCCGGGACGCGGACGAGACAGAGATCAAGAAGGCGTTCCGCCGGCTGGCGCGCGAGCTGCATCCGGACGTGTCCGAGGCTCCTGACGCCGACGAGCGCTTCAAGGAGGTCGTGGAGGCGTACGAGGTGCTCTCCAAGACCGAGACTCGGGAGCTGTACGACCGCTTCGGCCACGCCGGCCTCCGCAGTGGGGGCTTCGAGCCGTCGCACTTCGACTTCGGGAGCCTGGCCGACATCTTCTCGGCGTTCTTCGGCGACGATCTCCTCTCGGCCACGATGCGCACGGGAGCGCGTGGTGCCGACATCGCCGCCGAGGTGGAGATCGCGCTCGTGGAGGCCGCGAGCGGGACGAAGCGCGAGGTGTCGTTCCAGGTCGCCGTGCCGTGCGGACGCTGTGAAGCGACGGGCGTCGAGCCGGGGACCGACGTCAGCATCTGCCCGACCTGCCAGGGACAGGGGCGCCTCCAGCGGGTCTCCCGGAGCGCCTTCGGCGAGTTCATCCGAACGCAGACGTGTCCGACCTGCGGTGGCGCCGGCCGAGTGATCGAGCATCCGTGCCGCGATTGCCAGGGCTCCGGCCACGTGCTCGAGGAGCGGCGGCGAGAGGTCGAGGTCCCTCCCGGCATCCACGACGGGCAGAGGATCCGACTCTCCGGCGAAGGCCATTCAGGCGCTCCCGGCGGGCGTGCGGGTGATGTCTACGTGCGGGTGCGTATTGCACGCGACGAACGGTTCGTGCGCGAGGGAGATGACATCTTCTCGACGGTCGATCTGACGATGACGCAGGCCGCGCTGGGCGCGCAGGTCGCCGTCCCGACACTCGACGGAGAGACCGAGCTCGAGTTCGCACCCGGGACCCAGCCCGGCGAGGTCGTCGTCCTGCGAGGACGGGGGATGCCGGTGCTCCAGGGCTTCGGCCGCGGCGATCAGCGCGTCCTCGTCAACGTCGCCGTGCCGCGCCAGCTGAGCGATGACCAGCGTGACCTGCTCGAGCGTTTCGAAGGCATCTCCGATGACGACACCTACAGGTCGGAAGAGGGCTTCTTCGACAAGCTGAAGAGCGCGTTCCGCTGAGCGTGAACGAGCTCCGCCGGGTGTCTATCCCGGTCCCGGCGGCGCTACGGGAGGAGATGGCGGCGCGCCTGCTCGAGCTGCATCCCGAGGGTTTCGAGGAGGCTGAGGACGCGCTGGCGGTGTACACCGATGCAGCCGGCGAGGCCCATCTGCGTAAGGCGTTCGGCGAGGTCTGCTCGGAGCCGGTCGAGCCGGGGTGGGAAGATCGTTGGCGGGAGTTCCATCGACCCGTCTGGGTCGGTCCGCTGTGGGTCGGGCCGCCCTGGGAAGAGCCGCCCGAGGAGGGGATCGTCGTCGTCATCGATCCCGGTCGCGCGTTCGGCACCGGCTCACATCCCACGACGCAGCTCTGCCTTGGCTTCCTCACCGACCTCGATCCGTCCAGCCTCTTGGACGTCGGCTGCGGGTCGGGCGTCCTTTCGATCGCCGCCGCGAAGCTGGGCTTCGGGCCGGTCGTCGCGATCGATCTCGACTCGGCCGCGGTCGAAGCTGCGGGACGGAACGCCGTAGCAAACCGCGTCGAGATCGACGTCAGGCAGGGCGATGCACTCGAAGAGAACCTTCCAAGCACCGAGCTCGTATTGGCGAACATGAATCTCGCTGCGTTGGAGCCGCTTGCTTCGCGCATCGGCGCGCAGCGGCTCGTCACCGCCGGCTACTTCCACTCGCGCATGCCCGATCTCTCGGGTTACACGCATCGAGAGCGGCGGATCGAAGGCGGCTGGGCTGCCGATCTCTTCGAACGGCAGTAGATTTGCGGCTCTGATGGCCACCTTCACCGTCCGTTTCCTCGGCTGCAAGGTGTCCCACGTCGACGCGCAGGCGCTGCGCGAGCGCCTGCTTGCCGACGGGCACGACGAACTCGACCGCTCGGCCGATCTCGCGTTGGTGAACACGTGTTGCGTCACGCACGAGGCGGTCGCGAAATCCCGTCAGGCGGCTGCACGAGCGGCGCGCACCCACCGACACGTGTACCTCACGGGCTGCGCGGCGAATCTCCCTGGGGACGCGTTCGCGACCCTGCCTGCCAACGTCTCGGTCGTGCGCGCAACACCCGAGGAGACCCCCGCGCTCGTTGCACGCGACGTCGGCCCCATCGGGTGCGTCCAGGCCGATTCGCGGCTCGACCGGGTCCGGGCGTTCGTCAGGGTCCAGGACGGCTGCAGCTTCTCGTGCAACTTCTGCGTGATTCCCCTCGTGCGCGGGGCCTCCAGGAGCAGGGCAGCTGACGCGGTGCTCGCGGAGGTCGAGAAACGCGTGCGACAAGGCCACCGAGAGGTCGTTCTCACGGGGATCAACCTCGGCTGCTACCGAGATCGCGGGGCGGGCTACAGCCTGGCGCGCCTGGTGCGGGAGGCTGGAGCCGTCCCCGGACTCGAGCGCCTGCGGCTCTCGTCGATCGAGATCAACCACGTGAACGACGAGCTCATCGCCGCGTTACGCGAAACGCCAGTGGTGTCGCGACACTTGCATGTTCCGCTCCAGTCCGGCGACGACGCGATTCTCAAGGCGATGGGCCGCCGCTACACCTCCCGAACCTACCTGCGCCGCGTCGCGCCGCTCGGCGATTTCAACCTGACGACCGATGTGATCGTGGGCTTCCCGGGCGAGGACGAAGCGGCGTTCCGGAACACGCTCGCAGTCGTCGATCGGGCGGGAAACACGAAGGTGCACGTCTTCCCCTACTCGCCGCGGCCCGGGACGGTGACCTCCGAGGCGGACACGGTTCCTCCGGCCGTCAAGAAGGAGCGCAGCGCCCGGCTCCGCGCGGCATCCCACGAGGCGTGTCTGACGCGCTGGCGCGAGAAGGTCGGCCGCGAGGACGTCGTGCTCGTCGACCGGCCGGGACGAGGCTACGGGGACGACTATTCGCCGTGGCTGGTCGCGGCGGAAGCGCCGGTGGGCGAGCTCCTGCAGGTGCGCGGCGCTGCCGTCACGGACCAAGGGATCCTCGCCGCATGAACGACGCCTGCCTCTTCTGCGAGCTGGTCCGCGAGGGCGACCACGTCAACGAGGCGGACGGCTTCGTCGCCGTCCGCGACATCTACCCCAAGGCCGAGACGCACCTGCTCGTTCTGCCCGAACGGCACGTAGACACATTTCGAGATGTCGGCGCCTTTCCGCCGGAAGAGGCGAAGCGCATGCTCGACTTCGTCGCCGAGACGGCGCGCAAGGCTGGTCTGGAGGATTACCGCGTGCTCGTCAACGTCGGCCCGGGCGGAGGCCAGACGATCTTCCACCTCCATTGGCACATCCTCGGCGGGCGCATTCAAGGGATGCCCGAATGAGCCTGATTCAGCGGTTGGAGGACGAGCTCAAGGAGGCGATGCGGGAGCGCGATGCCGACCGGCGCGACGCTCTGCGCTTGATCCTCAACAGCCTCCGGTCGGCGGAGAAAGAGCTCCAGCGCCCGCTCAACGACCAGGAGGAGCTCCAGGTCCTGCAGCGCGAACGCAAGCGGCGCGTGGAGGCGGAGGAGGCGTTCCGCGCCGCCGGCCGGGAAGAGCAGGCGGATGCGGAGGACTACGAGCTCGAGGTGCTCGAGGAGTTCATGCCCGAGCCGCTGAGTGAGGACGAGCTCGAGGAGATCATCGACGATGCAATCGCCGAGAACGGGGCGACGAGCCTCCGCGATCTCGGCCGCGTCATGGCCGACGTGATGCCGCAGGTCGCAGGCCGCGCCGATGGCTCAGAGGTCAGTCAGCTCGTGCGCGAAAAGCTCGCCTGACCGGTCCCGGGGCCTCCAACCTCCTCCCCGATTCGAGCGTATCGAGATCGGGCGCACGCGTGGCGCGCGGGAGTGTGCCGAAGGTGTGCCAATGGGGGCTACGCGCGGACGGGGAGCCGCCGGGACGCGAGCTCCAGGAGGACGTCGATCAGCAGATCGACATCCCGCTCGGTCGTGCGCCAGTTGACGATCGCCGGACGGAACGCGACCTTGCCGTCGTAGACGGTCGTTCCGAAGAAGATGCGGCCGTCCTCCAGGACGTCCTGCCCGAGCGCGAGGTTGAGCTCGTCGAGCTCCTGCTCGTCGAGCCCGGGTGGCCGGAAGCGGAAGCAGACGATGTTCAGCCTCGTCTCAGCGAGCCGCTCGAGCTCCGGCGTTTCGTCCACCCTGCGCGACAACCGCTGCGCGAGCTCGAGATGACGCTCGACCATGGCTCGGTAGCCAGCTCGGCCGTAGGCGCGAAGCGTCGCCCAGACGGCCAGCGACCTCGCACGCCGAGAGGCCTCCGGGCTCGGCGTCTCGTCCGTCGGCAGGTAGGCGGCCGTGAGCCTGAACGGCTCCCGCAAGAGCTCGCGGTCACGGATGAACGCGAACCCGCAGTCGTAGGGGACGTTTAGCCATTTGTGGCCGTCGGCGATCACCGAATCTGCCCTGTCGACGCCTTCTGCCAGCGCCGCTGCCTTCGGCGTCACGCGCGCGAAGAGCCCGAAGGCACCATCGACGTGGAGCCAGGCCCCGTGCTTGGCGGCGAGATCGGCCATCCGCCCGATCGGATCGAAGTCGCCGGTGTTCACGTCCCCGGCGTTGCCGATGACGATCGCGGGAGCACTGTCGAGCGCAGCCAGCTCGCGCTCCAAGCCGGCGGCATCGACCACCTGCACCGAATCGCGGCCGAGTCCCAGCATCGCGAGCGCCTTGCGCGCGCTCGCGTGGACGTACTCGGTGGAGAAGACGGGCGCCGCCGGCAACCCGGCGAAGCCGCGCTCGTCGAGGTCGACCCCGTGCTGCCCCGCCCACCAGCGCCGCGCGCATGCCAGGCCGACGAAGTTCGCCATCGTCGCGCCGGTCGTGAGCACGCCGCCCCAGTCCTCTGGCAGCTCGAACAGCTCGAGGAGCCAGCGGACGGCAACCGCCTCGAGTTGCGCCGCGTACGGCGAGCTGACGCCCGAGAACGCGTTCTGATCCAACAGCGACGTGAGCCAGTCGGCGCCCAGCGCGGCCGGGGTCGTCCCGCCGGTGACGAAGTGGAAAAAGCGTGGGCCGGACGACCGAGTTGCGACATCCGACGCTGCCACGAGCTCGGCGAGCGCGGTGAGCGCCCCGTCGCCCTCCTCCGGCAGCGATCCGCCGAAACGGCCGTCGCTCGAGGCGAGCACCGGTGCCTGCTCGAGCTCGGCTAGGTAGCGCCGTGCCTCCCCGGCGACATAGTCGAGCGCGGTCTCCTCCTCGTCCCGCGAGTGGAGCGGATCGGGCATCGATCCAACCTACACTGGGCGGAGTGCAGGAGACTTTGTCAGTCCCCAACGACGTCGCCGTCGAGCTGGCCGGCATCGGCGACGGCGTGCTCGAATCGCTGCGTGATCGCCTGCACTGCGCGATCCACCTTCGGGGCAACCGCCTCACGATCGAGGGCGACGATGAGCGCGTCGACCAGGCGCGGACCGTCATCGACGAGATCGTCGAGCTGGTCGAAGGCGGTCACGAGATCGGCCCTTCGACGGTGGACGCCGTGCTCGGCGTGCTGGACAAGGGCGAGGACGTTCGTGACGTCTTCGAGGACGTCGTTTGGCGCCACCGCGGCAAGAAGATCGCCCCGAAGACGGTGAACCAAAAGCGCTACGTGGACGCGATCCGCAACCAGACGGTGACGTTCGCGATTGGCCCGGCCGGAACGGGCAAGACCTATCTGGCTATGGCTCTGGCGGTCGCGGCACTGCAGGAACGGGAGGTCGGCCGCATCATCCTCACGCGGCCCGCGGTGGAGGCCGGCGAGCGCCTCGGCTACCTGCCGGGCGACATGCTGGCCAAGGTCGACCCCTACCTGCGGCCCCTCTACGACGCCCTTTACGACATGCTCGAGGCGGACAGGCTGAACGCGTACATGGAGCGCGGGATCGTGGAAGTGGCTCCGCTCGCGTTCATGCGCGGACGCACCCTGAACGACTCGTTCATCCTCCTCGACGAGGCCCAGAACACGAGCCCCGAGCAGATGCAGATGTTCCTGACGCGCCTCGGCTTCGGGTCGAAGGTCGTCGTCACCGGCGACGTGACACAGATCGATCTGCCTCGCGACCAGGCCTCCGGGCTCATCACCGTCCAGGACATCCTCGGGACGATCGACGGGATCTCTTTTATCCGCTTCGGCAACGAGGACGTGGTGCGCCACAAGCTCGTGCAGCGGATCGTGGAGGCGTACAAGTCGCATGCAGAGGAAACCGGCACGCAGCGTCGGACGTAGGCCCATGGTCGAGGTCGAGGTGGCGAACCGCAGCGGGGTCGCCGTCGACGAGGAGGCGGCGACAGAGCTGGCGCGCCGCGTGCTCGCTGCCGAGGGCGTCGATGAGGGCGACCTCGGGCTCGTGTTCGTCGACGAAGAGGAAGGGAGGCGCCTGAAGCGCGAGCACCTCGGCCGGGACGAGCCGCCCACGGTGCTCGCCTTCCCGATCGACGCGCGCGAGGAGCTTCCCGCCGGCGTGCCGCGGCAGCTCGGAGACGTGGTGGTCTGCCCCGAGGTCGTCGGGGAAGAGTGGCGGGAGCCGCTCGTCCACGGGCTCCTCCATCTGCTCGGCTACGACCACGGCGTCGAGATGGAGGCGCGGGAGGAGGCGCTCAGAGCATGAACGTCGGACGCAGCCCCTCCGTCCTCCAGAGCTTCAACTTCGCCTTCGAGGGGATCATCCACGTCCTCCGCACCCAGCGGAACATGCGGATCCACTTCGCGATCGCCGTCGCTGTGCTGATCGCAGCGCTTGCGGTGGGTGTGGGACGGCTCGAGCTGATCGCGCTCCTGATCTCGATCTCGCTCGTGCTCATCGCGGAGATGCTCAACACCGCGCTCGAGGCCGGGATCGACGTTGCCACGACGTCGTTCGACCCGCTCGCCAAGCTGGCGAAGGACATCGCGGCTGGCGCAGTCCTGATCGCAACTGTCAACGCCCTCGCGGTCGGCTACCTCGTCTTCGTCGAGCGCATCAAGGATCCGAGCTCCAACGTGCTCGACCGGCTCCGCGACGCGCCGACGGAGCTCACGCTGATCGCGCTCGTCATCACGATCGTGCTCGTGATCGCCGCGAAGGCGTACACCGGCCGCGGACGCCCGCTTCGCGGAGGGTTGCCCTCCGGCCACGCGGCCGTCGCATTTGCGGGCTGGATGGCGGCGACCTACATCCTCGGCGACTCGACGCACTGGTTCCTCATCTCGACGCTGACCTTCATCATGGCCCTGCTCGTGGCCCAGACACGGATCGAGTCCGGCATCCACTCTTTCCTCGAGGTTCTCTCCGGCGGCGTGCTCGGGGC
The DNA here is from genome assembly GCA_035311205.1 of Gaiellaceae bacterium. GTDB lineage: Bacteria > Actinomycetota > Thermoleophilia > Gaiellales > Gaiellaceae > JACDAN01. Next base: position 16,755 of record DATGDB010000065.1, read on the forward strand.
GCTCGTCACCCTCGTTCTCTTCCAGCTCTTCTGGTCGTGACGGACGCCGACCGCGAGCTGCTCGAGCGCGCCGATGCCGTGGCGGCGCGCGCCTATGCCCCGTACTCGAACTTCTTCGTCGGCGCCGCTGTGCGGGCCCGCGACGGGCGGGTCTTCGAAGGGACGAACGTCGAGAACGCCGCGTACCCGCTCGGGGTCTGTGCCGAGAAGACCGCGCTCGGTCGAGCAGTTTCCGAGGGGATCAAGCCCGGCGACGTCGAGGCGCTCGCGGTGACGGCGTCCCCTTGCGGCGGCTGCCGCCAGTGGCTCCACGAGTTCGGCCTCGACCGGGTCATCTACCGGCGCGCCGACGGCGACGTCGCCGTCAGGACGCCGGCCGAACTGCTTCCGGACACCTTCGAGCTGTGAAGTCGGGCTTCGTCGCCGTCGCAGGACGGCCGAACGTCGGGAAGTCGACGCTCGTGAACGCGCTTGCCGGAGGCAAGGTCGCGATCGTCTCGGACAAGCCGCAGACGACGCGTCGCCGGATCTTCGGGATCGCGAACGGCGACGACCACCAGCTCGTGCTCGCCGACCTTCCCGGCTTCCAGCGTCCCCGCGACGCGCTGACCGAGCATATGCAGCGCACGGTCGACTCGTCCTTCGAGGACATTGACGCCGTGCTCTTCGTGCTCGATGCGCGAGCCCGCATCGGCGCAGGCGACCGCTACATCGCCCAGCGCGTGTTCTCCCTCGGCGTCCCGGTCGTCATCGCGCTGAACAAGGTTGATCGCTTGAAGCCGGGGCACATCGCGACGCAGATGAACACTGCGTCGCGGCTCGGCGATTTCCACGCGCTCCACCCGGTGAGCGCGAAAACGGGTGAGGGGGTGGACGAGCTGCGCGATGAGCTCGTCGGGCTCCTGCCTGAGGGCCCGCTGTACTTCCCGGCCGAACAGCGGACGGATCTCTCGGTCGACGAGCAGATCGCGGAGCTGATCCGGGAGAAGGCGCTGCAGCTGACGCGCGACGAGGTCCCGCACTCGATCACTGCCGAGGTGGAGGAGGTGGAGGAGAAGGTCGTTCGGGCCTCCCTCTACGTCGAGACCGATTCGCAGAAGCAGATCCTGGTTGGGAAGGGCGGCTCGATGGTGCGCGAGATCGGGACTCGCGCGCGGCCCGAGATCGAGGCGCTGCTCGGGCATCCGGTGTTTCTCGATCTGCAGGTGAAGGTCCGCCCGAGGTGGCGTCGCGACGAGCGGATGCTCGAGCGGCTAGGGATCTGAGCCGCGGCCGGATCGGCACGGTTTCGGCACGCTCGCGGCACAGACACGTGCGCTCTTCGCCCTTAGAATCGCCGTCGGGTGGAGGCGAGGGGCTCCCCGCGGTTGGTGTCCCGTCGGTGCGTGGCTTCGCGGGACTTGTCCGGCCGCCCGTCCTTGAGCGCATAACGGCCTGAGAGAAGCGCGGGGCTACACTCATTTCCATGGCGAAGGCCCCGGCTCTGCCGACAGGTTTCGAGCTTCCGCTCGAGCCCAGGATCCCCCGAATCGGCTCGGTCGACCAGGTCGCGGTCGAGGAGCGCGCGGCCACTTTGGCGCGGCGCTCGATCAAGCGCGAGGCAAAGCTCTTCGCGCTCGATCTGGCCGTGCGGATGATCGATCTGACGACGCTCGAGGGCCAAGACACGCCGGGGAAGATCGCCGCGCTGGCTTCGAAGGCGATTCGGCCGGATCCGTCCGATCCTGGAATTCCCTCGGTCGCAGCGCTGTGCGTCTACCCGAACCTCGTCCCAGCCGCGCTCGACAAGGTCAAGGGCTCGAGCGTCAAGGTCGCGTCGGTCGCGACGGCGTTCCCGTCGGGCCAGTCGCCGACGCACATCAAGGTTGCGGAGGTGCGCGACGTCGTCGAGATGGGCGCGGACGAGGTCGACATGGTGATCGATCGCGGCGCGTTCCTTTCGGGCCGTTACGCCAAGGTCTACGACGAGATCGTCCAGGTGAAGGAGGCGTCCGGGAAGGCGCATCTCAAGGTGATCCTCGAGGTCGGTGAGCTCGGAACCTACGACAACGTGCGCCGCGCGTCGCTGCTCGCGATGGCCGCCGGCGCCGACTTCATCAAGACCTCGACGGGCAAGCTTCCCGCGGCGGCGACCTTGCCCGTGACGCTCGTGATGCTCGAGGCGATCCGCGACGTCTACCAGGAGACTGGGCGGAAGGTGGGCATGAAGCCGGCCGGAGGGATCCGCCAGGCGAAGCAGGCCGTCCAGTACCTCGTCCAGCTCTACGAGACGCTCGGCGCCGAGTGGCTCACCCCCGATCTCTACAGGATCGGCGCATCGACGCTCTTGAACGATGTGCTGATGCAGATCCGGAAGGAAAAGACGGGCAGCTACCAAAGCCCGGACTACTTCACGATTGACTGACCTCGAACGACGTCAAGACCGCTCGCCGGTTCCGTCCGGCTGGGACTACGCGCCGGCGCCGGAGGCGCGCGACATCGTCGCGCTCGAGGAGCGCTACGGCCTCTACATCGGCGGTGACCTGGTCGAGCCGCGCTCGGGCCAGTACTTCCCGACGCTTGACCCCTCTCGCGAGGAGCCGCTGGCCGAGGTCGCGCAGGCCGGCAAGGAGGACGTCGACCTGGCCGTCCGCGCCGCCCGCGACGCATTCGAGAACGGCTGGTCGGACATCTCCCCCGCGGAACGGGCGAAATATCTCTTCCGGATCGCTCGCATCCTGCAGGAGCGCTCGCGCGAGTTCGCGGTGCTCGAGTCCCTGAACGGCGGGAAGCCGATTCGGGAGTCGCGCGACGTCGACCTGCCCCTGTCCGCGGCGCACTTCTTCTACTACGCGGGCTGGGCGGACAAGCTCGAGTACGCGTTCCCGAACCGGAGACCGAAGCCGATCGGCGTTGCCGGCCAGATCATCCCGTGGAACTTCCCTCTCCTGATGCTCGCGTGGAAGGTGGCGCCGGCGCTGGCGGCGGGCAACACCGTCGTCCTTAAGCCGGCGGAGACGACTCCGTTGTCGGCGCTGCTCTTCGCCGACGTGCTCCGACAGGCGGAACTGCCGCCGGGGGTCGTGAACATCATCACCGGGGACGGCAGAACCGGGGCCGAGCTCGTCAAGAACGAGGGCGTCGACAAGATCGCCTTCACAGGGTCGACCGAGGTGGGGAAGGCGATCCAGCGCGAGCTCGCCGGCACCGGCAAGAAGCTGACGCTCGAGCTCGGCGGCAAGGCCGCCAACATCATCTTCGACGACGCCGCGCTCGACCAGGCCGTCGAGGGGATCGTGAACGGGATCTACTTCAACCAGGGCCACGTGTGCTGCGCCGGCTCGCGGCTGCTCGTCCAGGAGTCGATCTACGAGCCCGTGATCGAGAAGCTGAAGCAGCGGCTGAGGACGCTTCGCGTGGGCGACCCGCTCGACAAGAACACGGACGTCGGCGCGATCAACTCCAGAGAGCAGCTGGACAAGATCAAGGAGCTGGTCGCGAGCGGGGAGGAAGAGGGCGCCGAGATCTACCAGCCGCCCTGCCGCCTGCCGGAGAAGGGCTACTGGTTCGTTCCGACGGTCTTCACGAACGTCGCGCAGAGCTACCGCATCGCGCAGGAGGAGATCTTCGGGCCGGTGCTGTCCGTCCTCACCTTCCGGACGCCGGACGAAGCGGTCGAGAAGGCGAACAACACGCCCTACGGTTTGTCGGCTGGCGTGTGGACGGAGAAGGGCTCCCGGATCCTCTCGATCGCACAGAGACTCAGGGCCGGCGTGATCTGGGCGAACACGTACAACCGGTTCGACCCCACGTCCCCGTTCGGCGGCTACAAGGAGTCCGGTTTCGGCCGCGAGGGCGGCCTGCACGGGCTCGAGCCGTACCTCGGCTTCGACGACTCGGAGACGGGCGGCGGATGACCAGGCTCCCGGTCAAGAAGACGTACAAGCTGTTCCTCGGCGGCGAGTTCCCGCGCTCGGAGTCGGGCCGCACCTATGAAGCCCAGGGCCAAAACGTCGCCCGCGCCTCGAGAAAGGACGTGCGCGACGCGGTGCGCGCGGCGCGCGGGGCGTTCCCGAAATGGTCGGGGACGACGGCGTACAACCGCGGCCAGGTCCTCTACCGGATCGCCGAGATGATGGAGGCGCGCGCGGCGGAGTTTGCGGGGCTGTCGTCGGGACGAACGGAGGTCGAGGAGGCGATCGACCGCTGGGTCTGGTACGCCGGCTGGGCGGACAAGTATGCGCAAGTGCTTGGGTCTTCCAACCCGGTCGCGGTCCCCTACTTCAACTTCACGATTCCGGAGCCGACCGGGGTCGTCGGGGTGCTTGCGCCGCCGACTCCCGCGCTCGGCGGGATCGTGTCACGGCTCGCGCCGGTGATCGTCGGCGGGAACACGGCAGTGGTGCTCGCGTCGGAGCCCGAGCCGCTGGCGTCGATCGAGCTCGCCGAGGCGATCGCCACGGCTGACGTGCCAGGCGGCGTGGTCAACATCCTCACGGGCCAGCGGTCGGAGCTGGCGCCGTGGCTGGCGGGACACATGGACGTGAACGCGCTCGATCTGAGCGGCGGCGACGGTGACCTACCGGAGCTCGAACGGCTCGCGGCCGAGAACGTCAAGCGGGTCGTTCGGGGGCGGTCCGATCGCCAGAGCCCGTACGAGATCGCCGCGTTCCAGGAGCTGAAAACCGTCTGGCACCCGATCGGCGTCTGAGCGCGACGCGCGGCGGTTGGTTAGGTTCACCGATCTCCGGGCCGTTGATTAGGTTCACCCATCCTCCTCCCCGATTTGACCGTAACGAGAAGACGCGCACGCATGGGTCACGGAAGAGGGCCGAAAGCGTGACGAAGCATCCACACGAGCCCGGACGTTCGGGCCGGCGCCGACAATGAACCCCCGACGTCTCAGCCAAGCCATCTCCGAGGGTGACGGGATCTCCGTCATCGTCGAGGTCGACGGCCCTGACGCCGCGCGCGATGCACAGGACGGCGGCGCCGAGGCCGTGCTCGTCCCAGGGGATGCCGCGACCAGCCTGCCCTCCATTCGCGGAGCGACCGATCTGCCCATTCTGGCCAGGTTCGGCGAGCGCGCCGGCGTCGACGCGCTCCATGGCGCCGATGCCTGCGTCGTCGACGTCCGCGACGACGACCGCGAGCGCTTCGGCGCCGTTCAGCACGAGCTCGCCGATCGGTTCGAGCTCGCAGTTCGAATCGAGAGCGAGGACCACCTCGAGTTCGTCCTCGAGGAGTTCGACCCGGAGATCCTCGTGCTGGCTGCTTCGGCCGGCGGGGGCCACTCCCCCCTCGAGCGCGTCCTGGAGCTGCTCCCGGATGTCCCGGCCGGCAAGCTCGCCATCGCCGACATCGGCGCGGGGACCCGCGACGAGGTCGAGGAGCTCGAGCGTGCGGGTGTGGACGGCGTGATCGTTGCGGCCGGCAACGTCGCCCACCTCGTCGGCGCGGCGCCCCCTGAGGTCTGACGCTCCGCTGAACGAAACCCGTTGGGGCAGCCCGTGGCTTGCCCTCGCCGCGCTGCTCGCCGGAGCGGCCGCGATCCGGCTCGCGGGGCTGCGCTACGGGCTGCCCTTCCCGCTCCTCAACCCAGACGAGGAGAACATCGTCCCGCGCGCTTGGCAGATGAGCCACGGCGGCGGGCTCGACCCCGGCTGGTTCGGCTCGCCGACGCTGCTCATGTACGCGCTGGCGCCTTTCCAGGCCTGGTCGGACGAACCGTCCTACTTGATCGCGCGGCTCGTGGTCGTCACAATCGCCGTCGCAGGGATCGCGGCGGCCTGGTGGCTGGGCGGGCGGGCCTACGGACTGCTGGCGGGCTTCGTCGCGGCCGCGCTTACCGCAGTCGCGACCGTCAATGTCGAGTACTCGCGGATGGCGGTGACTGATGTGCCGCTGACGCTCGGAGTGGCGGGCTCGCTCGCGCTCCTCGTCCGCCGCCAGCTTGTCCTGGCGGGGATCGCGATCGGGCTGACGGCCGGCGTCAAGTACGCGGGCTTCGTCTTGCTCGTCCCGCTCCTCGTCGCGGGGTGGGAAAACTGGCGCCGGCTCGCCGTCGCCGCTGTCCTCGTGCCGGCAGCTTTTCTCGCCGCCGGCCCCTACTTTGCCGTCCACCTCGGCGATGCGGTCGAAGACGTCCGACATGCGCTTCGGGACGCGCGCCATGGAGCGCTCGGCTTCGAGAACGACGCCTGGACGCCGATCGCCTTCCTCGGCGGCCTCTGGGAGAGCATCGGCCCGGCGCTTCTGATCGCGCTCGCCGGCCTCGTTCTCGCCCTGCTCTACCGCACTTTCGCCGACCGGGTGCTCGCCGCCTTCGTGCTCGCCTACTTCGCGGCCCTCGTCCCGCTCGACGCACACTTCGACCGCTACCTCCTGCCGCTGATGCCTGCGCTCGGCGCGCTGGCCGGGCGCCTCAGGTCTCTCGCCCCGGTGACCTTGCTCCTCCTGGTGATCCCACTCGTCTGGTCGATCCGCGACACGAGGCCGCTCGTACGTTCCGACACGCGTGTGGTCGCTCACGACTGGATGGACGAGAACCTGACGCCCGGCGTACTCGTCGCGGCCGATCCCGGGACGGCGGCGCCCGACGACGTCCGCGTCCTGCGCTTCGCACGGCCGGGCCCGGGGCGCAGGCCCGACGCGCGTCGCAACCTGGCACGTCTTCGGGAGCTGAACGTCGGCTACGTGGTCGTCACGGGGGTGGTGGCCGACCCGGTGCTTGCCGAGCGGGGGCGCTATCCGGCCGAGAGCCGCTTCTACGACCAGCTCGACCGCGACGGCAACCGGCGCTTCTACCGGCAAGGTGTCGGCAAACTGGCGGGGCCTTGGGTCGCGGTGTACGAGCTCTAGAGGGAGCCCCGGTCTCGCCCCGCCGCGGCTTGATCGTCGCCGGTGCGGTCTTCGTCTCCGGGGCCGTCGTCCTGGGAATGGAGATCGCGGCGTCGCGTGTGCTCGCGCCCTTCTTCGGGAACTCGTTGTTCGTTTGGGGCGCCCTCATCGGCGTGGTGCTCGCGGGCCTCGCGGTCGGCTACTGGGCCGGAGGCTGGCTCGCCGACCGCTGGCCGACGCCGAGCCTGCTCGTGGGGGTGATGGCCCTTGGCGCGCTTTTCATCCTGGCCATCCCCGTTCTCGACGGTCGTGTCCTCGAGACGATCGTCGACCTCGACCCCGGACCGCGCCTGAACCCGCTCCTAGCGGCGATCGCGCTGTTCGGAGTTCCCAGCGTCATCCTCGCCGGCGTCGCGCCGATCGCAGTTCGCTTGCGCGCCCACTCGCTGACGACGCTCGGCCAGACCGCCGGGCGGCTGTTCGCGATCTCGACGGCGGGATCGATTGCAGGAACCTTCGCGACGGCGTTCTGGCTGATCCCTGAGTTCGGCACGGACCAGCTACTGAGCCTCGCTGCCGCGACGCTGTTCGCCGCCGCCGCGCTTGTCGCCCTTTCGGAGCGCCTGCTCCTGGTGACGGCGGTCGCCGCCGCCGGCTTCGCGCTTGCCGGCTTCGCGGCAGTGGAGATCGCGCCCGACACGGGCGGAACGATTAGCAAGGCGCAGGCCACGAACTGGTCGCCCATCTACCGGCGTGTCGGGTACGCCCGCGGGCAGGAGCCTCCGTCGGCATCGGGCCTGCGTCTCCGTTACGCCAAGGACACCCAATACCACCGGCTCACGGTCTCGGACGATGAGGTGACCCGGTATCTCCGCTTCGACAACAGCTACCAGAGCGGGATGGTCCTCGGCCGCCCCTTCGCGACGGCATTCGAGTACACGGACCTGTTCCAGCTCTTGGAGGCGTACAACCCGAAGGCGCGCAACATCCTCTTCATCGGGCTCGGCGGCGGCTCGGCGCCGAAGCGCCTCTGGCGCGACTTCCCGGAACTGCACCTCCAGGGAGTGGAGCTCGATCCGGTCGTGAAGGACGTCGCCTACCGCTTCTTCGCGCTGCCGCGCGACCCGCGCCTTCAGGTCGCGATCGACGACGGGCGCCGCTATCTCGACCGGCACGACGAGCGCTGGGACGCGATCCTCATCGACGCGTTCTTCTCCGACGCGATCCCCTTTCACCTATTCACGAGCGAGTTCCTCGAACTGGCCCGCTCGCGGCTCAACCCCGGCGGCGTCATCCTCACGAACACGATCGGATCGATCGCAGGCGACCGCTCGCGGCTCTTTCGCTCGCTGTACCGCACCTACCGCTCGGTCTTCCCGACGGTGCTCGTGCATCCGACGATCCGGTCGGGTGATGAAGGTGACACGACGGTCCGCAACCTGATCCTCGTGGCGACCGAAGGCGCCGCGCCCTCGAAGGCGTTCCTCGCAGCGCGCTGGGAGCAGATCCGAGCGCAGCACCCGACGGCTCCCGATCTCCGCCAGAGGATCTTCGACCGCTATGACGGCCCGATCTCGCTCGACGGCGTGCCGACGCTGACCGACCAGTACGCGCCGACAGATTCGCTGCTCCTGCTGGAGTAGCGCTACCGTGATGCGGGTGTGGAGGCTCCTGGTCCCGGTTGCGGTGGTAGCGGCGCTTACAGGCTGTTCCTTCGGCAGCAACGCCGAGGAAACGGCGTCCGCCGGCTCGCGGCCGGCGCGTTGCCAGGCGGCCTGGAAGCCGGGCTGGCAGCGACTCGCGAATCGCGTCGACGCGCCGGTCTACTGCCCGAGCTGGATGCCGAACCCGCTCGACGGGCTGATCAGCGGCCAGTGGGACAGCGGCGGCCCCGTTGTCGGACGGGACCGCAGCTACCTGGTCGGCTTCCTGTGGCATGAGGCTGGAAGCGGCGACGTGCACGTGAATTTCCGCGGCTATCCCGGCCGGACGAGCATTCCACGCTGCATCGACGTTCAGACCTCCGGCGGAAAGACCGTAAGACGCTCCGTTCCGTGCTTCAGCGACCCGCAAGGGACGCGGCGGATCGGCGGCAAGAATGTGACGATCTACACCGTCTCCCGCGACGCCGACCAGTGGCACGTGACCTATCTGTGGCGGCGCAACGGCACCCTCTACACCGTCAGCGAGCACGTTGCGACGCCGCTCACGTTTCGCAAGGTGATTACCAACCTGGACCGGCTCGTCGGAGGGCTCGAGCTGATCCGGCCGACCGCGTAAGCCCACGGTGCGGCTGACACGCAGGCAACTCCTCGGCGGAGCCGCCGCCGGCGCTCTCGGAGCCGCGGGGATCTACGAGCTCGTCGACCAGCTGACGGAGTCGCCGGAGCGCGCACCGGCCGGAACGCTCCCGGCTGAACAGCACCTGCTGGCGGGGATGAAGACGATCGAGCACGAGGGCGTCCAGGTGATCGAGCCGCCGCTCCACCATCAGGTCACGACCGCAAAGCTGCGCGTGAAAGCGCGCCACAGCGAGCTGCAGGAGGCGCAGGACACGCTCGAGCGCGCGCTCCGTGGCCTCGAGAGCCGCTACGAGGTCACCCCGGCCGGGCTCGCAGTGACCGTGGCCTGGGGGCTCTCGTACTTCCGGCGCTACGTCCCGGGGCTCGCCGCGGCGCACCTGCCGATCGACCGGCGAGCCTCGCGGAGCCGCGAAGCGCCCGTGCCGGCGGTGCTCGACGCCGTCCGCTTTCCCAGCGATCCCGCCGACACGATCCTCGAGGACAACGACGTCGCGATCCTCATCCGCAGCGACGACCGCCAGCACGTCGCCGACGGGGCGAAGGCGATCTTCGACGAGGCCCGGGATCTCTTCGAGCTCACGAGCGTCCGCAAGGGCTTCCAGGGCGGCGGCTTCGGCGGGGCGACGAGCCTCCCGAAGGCGATGGCGACGGCGGCCGGCGTTCCCGGCGCCGATCTGATCCCGGACACCGCGCAGCTCTTCCTCGGGTTCACGTCGACGCAGACACACACGCAAGGGCAGTCGGCGATCGCGAACTTCGAGACGCTCGGGCTCGTCGACATGCGCGACGGGTACTTCCGCGGCGGAACGAACCTCCACCTCTCGCACATCTTCGAGAACCTCGAGGCCTGGTACCTGGATTTCGACTTCCGCCAGCGCGTCGACACGACGTTCCGGCCGGCTTTGAAGGCGAAGGATGGGGCGCAGACCCTGCCGCAGCGGCCGCAGGACGCTGCCGCCGAGGGCGACGTGGCGAGCGACTTCAAGCGCTTCGGCACGATCGGCCACGGCGCCTCGATCCAGCCCACCTCACGGCTGCAGATGGACGTGCGCGGCGCGGACGGCCGGCTCTACCGCAAGGGCAGCGCGATTCCGCTCCGAGCCGACTTCAACACCCTCGACAACCCGTTCTTCTGGACCGCCCAGCCGACGCGCGACCGCTTCGAGGAGCAGGCGGCCGCGGGGGTGCACTTCCTGACGTTCAACCCCTCCAGCGACGACTTCCGTCGCAACCGTCTGGCCATGGACGGCGTCTTTCCGGACGGAACGAGGCTGCCGCTGCAGGCGCGATCACGCGGCCAGGGCTTGAACTCGGTGCTCAGGACGACCCATCGCCAGAACTTCGTGGTTCCCCCGCGAAGCCACCGGAGCTTTCCGCTGGTGGAGCTCCTCTCCTAGCCAAAAAAGGCGCGAGCGACCCGGTACCAGCGCTCCGGGACCTGCTTGAGCTCGCGGGTCGCCTCCTCGAGTGCCACGTCGACGATCTCGTCCCCGTGGAGCGCGGCCATCCGACCCCAACGCCCCTCCTCGACGAGATCGGCGGCGTGGAGCCCGAAGCGCGTCGCGAGCACGCGATCACGCGGGGTGGGGCTGCCTCCGCGCTGCACGTGGCCGAGCACGGTCACTCGGGTCTCGTAGCCGGTGCGCTCCTCGATATCCCGCGCGAGCGCGTCACCGACTCCACCCAATCGGACATGGCCGAACTGGTCGAGCTCGGCCTGCTGCGCAACTGCTCGCCGCTCGCCGGACTCGTAGGTCAGCTCGTACCCCTCGCTGACGACCACGATCGAGAAGTCCTTGCCGCGTTCGTGACGATGCATGAGGTCGGCGCACGCCTGCTCGACCGTCACCGGCTGCTCGGGGATGAGGATCATGTCGGCACCCCCGGCGATCCCGCTCATCACGGCGATCCAGCCCGTGTGCCGCCCCATCACCTCGACGACCATGACGCGGTTGTGTGACTCGGCCGTCGTGTGCAGGCGGTCGATGGCCTCGGTGGCGATGAAGACAGCGGTGTCGAAGCCGAACGTGTAGTCCGTTGCGGACAGGTCGTTGTCGATCGTCTTCGGGACGCCGACGACCGGGAAGCCATGCTCCTTGTGGATGCCGGCTGCAACTCCGAGCGTGTCTTCGCCGCCGATCGCGACGAGGGCGTCCAGGCCCTGCTCGGAGAAGGTCGAGAGCACGCGTTCGACGCCGTCCTCCAACTTGTAGGGGTTCGTTCGGGAGGTGCCGAGGATCGTCCCTCCCCGGTGAAGGATTCCCGAGATCTCGCGGTATCCGAGCGGCTGGAACAGGCCGTCGACGAGGCCTCGCCAGCCCTCTCGCACCCCGACGACCTCGGCGTCTTTGTCGAGCAGGCGCCGCGTCACAGCCCGAATGACGGCGTTCAGCCCGGGGCAGTCGCCGCCGCCCGTGAGGATCCCGATCTTGCTGGGCACGCGGCTACCCTATTCATGCGGGCCGAAGTGGCGGAACTGGCAGACGCGCCGGACTCAAAATCCGGTGTCCCTCGGGACGTGCGGGTTCGACTCCCGCCTTCGGCACTCCAGGCTGCTCTCTGTGCGGTTGTCGCTTGCGACGTGGTCCGCTAGACCGGATACTTTCCGGCCGGAGCGCGGATCGGCGGCGGAATCCGCCTTCCGCAACGGCGAATCCGGCGATGGAGGTGGCGTAGTTTGAAGCAGCGTGGGTTACTAGGTTTTCTGGTTTTGCTCATAGCCGTCCTCGGCCTTGCGGCCGTCGGCTGCGGCGGTGGTGACGACGGCGGTGGGGGGAAGGCAACCGCGCTCCCGTCTGCGTCCTGCGGTCCGATCCGGTACGAAGGTGACGGCGATCCTGAGGCGCTGATCGCCTCGGACTTGCCGCTCCAGGGTGCGAACCGCTCACTCACCACAGAGATGGCGGACGCAATCGAATTCACGCTCAAGCAGCGTGACTGGAAGGCGGGGGACATCACCATCGGCTACCAGTCCTGCGACGACTCGACCGCGCAGGCCGGGAGCTGGGACTCCGCGAAGTGCTCCTCGAACGCAAGGGCATACGCGGAGAACGAGAAGATGATCGGACTTGTCGGGACGTTCAACTCGGGGTGCGCGAAGCTCGTCATCCCGGTCATGAACCGGGCGACGAACGGACCCGCACCGATGGTCAGCCCCGCGAACACCTATCCGGGCCTGACCATAGGCGGCGCCGGCACGGAGGCTGGCGAGCCCGACAACTACTACCCGACGGGCACCCGCAACTACGCGCGCGTGGTCTGGAACGACCAGTTCCAGGGCGCGGCGAATGCGCAGTACGCAAAGGAGCTCGGGCTGAAGAAGGTCTTCGTCTTGAACGACGGCGAGACCTACGGACAGGGCATCGCGAACCTCTTCATCAACTACGGCAAGAAGCTGGGCATCCAGATCCTCGGCAACCAGAAGTGGGACAAGAAGGCTTCGAGCTACGAGTCAATCGCCAGCCGCATCAAGGCGTCGGGCGCCGATTCAGTGTTCCTCGGCGGGATCGTCTGCAACAACGGCGGCAAGCTGATCAAAGACCTCCGAGCCGGGCTCGGCTCCAATGTGCAGCTTCTCGGGCCGGACGGCTGGACTCCCATCTCGGCGACGATCGACGGTGCCGGCGCAGCGTCCAACAACATGTACATCAGCCAGCCGGGCATCCCGACCGATCAGCTAAAGGGCAAGGGGAAGCAGTTCGTCGACGACTTCAAGTCCGAGACGGGCAAGTCCACCGTCGACCCCTACACCGCCTACGCGGCCCAGGCGGCGGAGGTGCTCCTCGATGCGATCGACCGCGCGGGCAGCACCGACCGGGCGAAGATCGCCGAAGAGCTGTTCAACACGGACGTCAAGGACGGCATCCTCGGCAGCTTCAAGATCGACGAGAACGGTGACACGACCCTCGGCACGGTCACGTTCTTCCAGATCAAGAACGGCGAGCCTGTGTTCGTAAAGACGATCACCCCCGAGCTGAGCTTCGTCAAGGGGTAGCAAGACGCAGCAAAAGGAGTAACGCTGGGGGAGGACTCGGTCCTTCCCCAGCGCATCCAAGGAGGCACATGGTCACGCAGGCGCGCCGCCTTCCGTTCCCCACCCTCAGCGGTCGCCTGCCGCAGATGGTGATGCCTGCGTTTGCCGCGCTGATGGTGTCGGCGCTCGTTCTCTGGCTCCTCGTCAACCTGATCAAGACGCCGGCCGAGTTCTATCGGCTGTTCCTGATCGGCCTGACCAACGGGGCGATCTACGGCCTCGTCGCCCTCGGCTACTCGCTCGTCTACGGCATCCTCGAGCTGATCAACTTCGCCCACGGCGACGTCTTCATGCTCGGCGGCATGCTCGTCGCGACGATGGTCTCGAGCTTCGGTCTGGCGGGCGACTCGGGGCTCTTTCTCTGGTCGATGATCCTGTTCATGCTCGTGATCGTCATGGCCTTCTGCGCCGTGCTCAACGTGACGATCGAGCTGGTCGCGTACCGTCGGTTACGCCACGCGCCTCGTCTGGCGCCGCTGATCACGGCGATCGGGATGTCGTTCATCCTCCAGAACATCGCGCTGGTCTGGAAAGGCGCGCGTCCGACCTCGGTCGATTCGATCCTCCCCCGGGGCGAGGTCTTCACGATCGCCGACGTGCCGTATACGTGGGACAAGCTGATCGTGCTGCTCTTCACCGCTCCCGTGCTCGTCGTCCTGATGCTGCTCGTTCAGCGGACACGTCAGGGGAAGGCGATGCGCGCCACCGCTCAGGACCGTGACGCCTCGGCGATGATGGGCATCAACGTAAACCGGACGATCTCCTTCACGTTCTTCCTCGCCGGCTCGCTCGCGGGCGCCGCCGGTCTCCTCTACGCGCTCTACATCACGAACGTCCGCTACGACGAGGGTTTTCGGCTCGGTCTGATCGCCTTCACGGCGGCTGTGGTCGGCGGGATCGGCAACCTCCCCGGCGCGGTGCTGGGCGGGATGCTGATCGCGATGATCGAGTCGTTCAACAATGGGCTCGGCTGGGCGACGCCCGGCAGTGACTGGACCCAGTCGATCATCTTCGCGATCCTGATCATCATCCTGGTCTTCCGGCCCGAAGGCCTGCTCGGAGAGAAGACACCGGAAGGTGGTTAGGGCGGCCGTACAGCATTGGCGTCGCCGCGCCTCCGAGGCGCTACGTCTCGACGTCGTGCGTGCGTGGTGGAACCGGCTGCCGCGCCGCGTGCGCAGTGCAGCCCTTCCTACGACCGTGATCGTCCTCGCGTTTCTCTACCCCTACTACCGGGCGTCGTTGCCCGAGATCCCGCTCTTCGGGCCGTTCCCGACCGTGGACACGGCGGTGACGATGACGATCTTCATGATGATGGCGATCGGTCTGAACATCGTGGTCGGTTACGCCGGGCTCCTGGACCTCGGCTACGTTGCCTTCTACGCCGTGGGGGCCTACACGGCTGCCTGGTTCGCCTCGCCACACTTCGGCGAGAGCGTCGGCGCGAAGCACTTCGGGTCCGTGGGCGTCAACCCGGACGCTGCGGGCTTCCACATCTCGATCTGGATCGTGATCTTCATGGCCGCCTTTTTCACGGCGTTCATCGGCGTGCTCATCGGCCTCCCGACCCTGCGCCTCCGCGGCGACTACCTGGCGATCGTGACGCTGGGATTCGGTGAGATCATGCCTCAGATCGCCCGCAACGGAGACAACCTCTTCGGCACGGGGTTCAACCTTACGAACGGCGCGCAGGGCATCAATCCGATTGATCCACCGGGGTTCGGCGAGACCCTCAACCGCTGGCTCGGGTTACCCGCCGACTACCTGACGATCTCGAACGGCATCGACGTCTTCTACTGGACTGCGCTCGTCCTGCTGCTGTTCACGGTCTTCTGCTCCGTCCGGCTGCGGGACTCCCGCCTCGGCCGGGCGTGGATCGCGATCAGGGAGGACGAGACCGCTGCTGCTGCGATGGGCGTGCCGCTGATGCGGACGAAGACTTGGGCCTATGCCGCCGGTGCGTTCTTCGGCGGCATGGCGGGCGCGTACTACGCGAGCTTCAAGAGCGGCACATTTCCCGACGACTTCTTCTTCAACATCTCGATCTTCATCCTCTGCATGGTCATCCTCGGCGGCATGGGCAACATCTGGGGCGTGCTCGTCGGAGGTGGGTTCCTCGCCTACCTGAACCAGGAGGGCCTCGGGAACATCGGCGCCCAGATCAACGAGAACTTCGGGACGGACATCGACGTGCCGCTCTACCAGTTCGGCATCTTCGGCGCCATCCTGGTCTTGGTCATGCTCTTCAAGCCGGAGGGCCTGATCCCCAGTAAGCGACGGAAGGCGGAGTTCGAGGAGGGTGTCCACGACGAGCCTCTCTACGACGTCCGCCACGCACCCGAATGAGCGATTTGCTGGTTACTGAGAACCTGCGCAAGGAGTTCGGTGGCCTGGTCGCGGTCAACGACGTCGACTTCACGATCCCCGAGGGCTCGATCACCAGCCTGATCGGGCCGAACGGTGCCGGCAAGACCACGTTCTTCAACATGCTCACCGGCGTCTACACGCCCACCGGGGGCACCATCGTCCTCTCGGGTGAGGACGTGACCGGGAAGCCGCCGCATTCGATCACCGAGCGCGGCATCGGGCGCACGTTCCAGAACATCCGCCTGTTCCACAACATGACCGCTCGCGAGAACGTGATGGTCGGGATGCATGCTCGGCTCAAGGGCGGGATCGTGAAGAGCGTGCTGCGCACGCCCGGCGTCAGGAAGGAGGAGCGCCAGGCAGCGGAGCGGGCCCGCGAGTTGCTCGCGTTCTCCGGGCTCCAGCGAAGTCAGTGGGAGCAGTTCGCGAAGAATCTCTCCTACGGCGACCAGCGGCGGCTCGAGGTCGCCCGCGCGCTCGCGACGCAGCCGAAGCTGGTGCTTCTGGACGAGCCAACGGCGGGCATGAACCCTCAGGAGACCGCCGATTTCACGGCCTTCGTCTCGCGGCTGCGTCAGGAGGAGAAGCTGACGGTGCTGCTGATCGAGCACGACATGCGCGTCGTGATGGGAGTCTCAGACCGGGTAACGGTGCTCGACTACGGCGAGAAGATCGCGGAGGGCTCACCTCAAGATGTTCAGAGCGACCCGCGCGTAATCGAGGCCTACCTCGGGACTGGGGCGGTGGCTCAGTGAGTGAGAGCGTCCCGCCCGTGCCCAATCGGGCCGACGGCTCGAAGAAGATCCTCGAGGTCGAGGACGTCCACACCTATTACGGCTCGATCCAGGCGCTGAAGGGCGTCACGCTCGACGTGGGCGAGCGCGAGATCGTCACGTTGATCGGCGCGAACGGCGCCGGGAAGTCGACGACGCTGCGCTCGATCAACGGTCTCAACCACCCGCGCCGTGGGCGCATTCGCTTCCAGGGCCGAGATATCACCGACGAAGCACCCCACAACATCGTCAAGATGGGCATCAGCCAGTCGCCCGAGGGCCGCCGCCTCTTCCCGCGCATGAGCGTGCTCGAAAACCTCGAGATGGGCGCCTTCCAACGCTCCGACCGCGCTGCGATCAAGGAGTCACTCGATCGCGTCTTCTCGCTCTTCCCGCGACTCGCCGAACGCAAGGGTCAGAAGGCGGGAACGCTGTCGGGCGGCGAGCAGCAGATGTGTGCGATCGGCCGGGCGCTGATGGCGCAGCCGAAGCTCTTGCTCCTCGACGAGCCCTCCATGGGCCTCGCGCCGATCTTCGTCGAGAAGATCTTCGAGATCGTTCGGGAGATCAACGACCAGGGAACGCCGATCCTGCTCGTGGAGCAGAACGCGCTGATGGCGCTCGACACGGCAAGTCGCGGTTACGTGATGGAGACGGGCCGGATCGCTCTTGCAGACGACGCGAAGAGCCTGCGTGAGAACGAACAGGTTCGCAAAACGTACCTCGGCGTCGACTAGCCGCTTCGGGCGACTTTGATCGGAAAGTACGGCGGCGCGACGACGTAGGCCACGCGCGGCTCGCCGCTGGAACGGGCGTGCGCCATCCCTAGCGCGGCGGAGAGGTTCCGCGTCGGGACGAAGCCGAACTGCCGGGCCGCGAGCGCGTCGCGACACCCGGCGACGAAGACGGCGCCGGCTCGCTCGATCACGGGCAGGCAGTCTGCCCAGTCGGCAAACGGGAGCAGTGGGTGGCACGAACGCCCATCGCGGTAGGCCTGGAGCGCCCGTGGGTCGGCGGCGGCCGTGCGCTCGGCATCGGCCCAAGCCGTGGGCTCGTGCGCGGCGCGCGTGCCGAGCATCCGCAAGGCGTTGAAGAACGCGCGGTACGGCGACTGGGCCGGATGGGGGAAGCGCCGATCGAACGGTGAGAGCAGAATCACCGCCCCTCCCTCCGCGAGCGGGGAGTCGTCCCGCCAGAGCCGAAGCGCCAGGCCGAGTGCCAGATAGGCGGCAAGAACGGGGTTGGGGCGCTCTCGGGGCAGGTGCGGCGTCGTCGCGGGCACGCCGACGACGACGACATCCGCCGCTCCGTCCAGCTCCGCCGAGCGCGCGTCGAGGCCGCGAAGAAGCGCCTCGACGTGAGCGACCGAAGGCGGCCCGCCGAATGCGGCCGTCGCTGTCAGCTCCCGCGGGATCGAGCTGAGAAGGCGGCTGCGAATCGCCCCGGGAGCGACGCGGAACAGGAACCGGACCGGGGAAGCAGCGATGCGCTCGAACGACCGCTCGTCGTGCGGGTAGCCGTGGAATGCGCCGGTCACTGCAGGCGGGTTGAGCGTGAGCGCGACGCCGATCACGGGCACGCGGCGAGAGACCTCGCGCTCGACCGCCAGCGCTAGGCGCCAGCCCGGCGAAGCAGCGGTCTCGAGCAACGAAGGCGCGCCCGCGGCGCGAATCGCCTCCGGTCCGGATGCGGCGAGAAGCGCGGCCGGTCCGCCGTGGAGCATCGTCTCCGCGGCGGAGAGGACGACGACCGCGTCGGCCTCGACGAGGGAAGGGTTCACGCGAAGGGAAACCCCGCCCTCGGGTCCCAAAGGAACGAGATCCGGCCGCTCCGCATCGTGGACTTCCACACGCCCCGAGAAGCGCCGCGCGAGCTCGGGGACGACGAGGTGTTCGAGGTCCTCGTGCCCGGCACGCCGAGCGAGACCTCCCGCGACGAGGATCGTCTGCCGCTGCAGCCCGACGCCGGCGCGCTCGAGCTCCTCGACGACGGCTGCGAGCGCCTCCTGCCGAGGGTCTCGCACGGCGCTCGGGACGGGCAGCGCCATTGGCTCGACGACGATCGTCACGCGGGCTCCCGGATGCACGAGCTGCTCCAGGGACGGCCCGGTGAGAGGGAAGCGCAGTGCCTCCTGAACTGCGGCTCCGACGTCGTTCAGCGCTTGCGCGGGCGGCGGTGCCCGAAGCACATTCGCATCAGACGGCAACTCGACGATCTGCAGCCGAGAGCCGACGAGAAGCGGAACCCTCACCCGGTCTAGGGAATCGAGCGGTACAGGCGCAGAAACGTACGGCGGAAGCCCCGCGTCGGCCAGAAGCGCGACGCGAGCAGGTTCGTCTCCCGCCAGTCGGTGACCATCGTGGCGTAGCCGTGCTGGTGGGCCCAAGCGAAGGATGCCTCGGTCAGCGCCAGGCCGGCGCCGGAGCCGCGGACGTCGGGCCGAGTGGCCGCCCAGCTCAGGAGCAGTGCGCCCTCAGGCCGGGCAAGGCCGGCATGAGTGCTCGAGAGCTCGGCGGGAGCGAGCTGGAACCCCCCGACGATTCGTCCATCCTGATCGGCGACGAGGTTGCCGAGCTCGCCGTTGGAGAGATCCTCGAGGATCGCGGCGCGGATCTCATCAGGGCTCTCGCGTGGCAAGCCGATGCCGAAGACGGGCGACTGCGCTTGGTGCTCGACCAGCAGAGGCGCGAGCTCGACTAGCGCATCGATGTCGTCCTCCTCTGCGATGCGGACACTCGACGGCCAGGGAGCCTCATGGACCTCCGAGATCCCGTGCGCGTGCTGATTGCCGAAGCTCAGCCGGTGCCAGGCGTCGAGCAGCGGAGCGTCGGAGGCCGGCGCCATGACGTAGTGGCGAGTGCGCCCTTCCTCGAACCAGCTCGTCGAGGCTGCGGCGTAGAGGTCACGAATGTCCTCGGCCTCTTCGACCGCGTGACCGGCTGGGTCGACCCAGATGTTCGCGCCCCACCGGTTGTCGTCTTTCCGGATACCGAGGAGGTACCCGACCACCCGGCCGTCCCGCGTGGCAACGGCGCCCGACGCGTTGTCGGCGCGCCAGAGCGCCTCGACTTCGGCCTCGAAGTCGTAGTCGGCGCCGAGCAGGGGCTCGGCCTTGTGATGCCGGCGATGGCGCTCGGCCAGGAGCGCCCCGGCATCCTCCAGATGCTCTTCGGCGAAGGGCTGGATTTCGAGTCCCGACATCGCCGCAGGACGATACCGTTGGCTCCGTGAGCCCAAAGACCCTGACCGGAGAAGAGCTTCAGCTCGACGACGCGCCGGCGCGCGACTCCGAGCTCTTCCTCGTTGACGGCAACAACCTGGCGTATCGGGCCTATTTCGCGCTGCCGGAGGAGCTGGCGACGAGCGAGGGCATGCCCACGAACGCGTTGCTCGGCTTCACGAACATGCTCTTCAAGCTGCTCACGGACTACAAGCCGAAGGGCGTCGCCGTCGCGTGGGACACTCGGCCGGTCGAGCGCATGGAGCTCGACGAGGCCTACAAGGCCGAGCGACGGCCGATGGCCGACCTCCTCGCCGAGCAGTTTCCTCACTTCCGCCCGATCGTCGAGGCGTTCGGCTACCGGAACCTCGAGTTCCAGGGGTGGGAGGCCGACGACGTGATTGCGACGCTCGCGACACGCGCAGATGAGGCGGGCATCAAGACCACAGTCGTCTCCACCGACCGCGACGCGTTCCAGCTCGTCTCCGACAACGTCGTACTGATGATGACGCCGCGCGGCGTCGCGGACGTCAATGTGTACACGCCCGAGCGCGTCGAGGCGCGGCTCGGCATCAGCCCCGAGCAGATCCCGGACTTCATCGGCCTGAAGGGGGATACGTCGGACAACATCCCCGGCGTCCCGGGGATCGGCGACAAGACCGCGTCGCAGCTCATCCAGCAGTACGGCTCGCTGGAGGGCGTCCTCGACCACCTCGAGGAGCTCACGCCGGCGCGGAGGAAGAACCTCACCGAGCACGCAGATCAGGCGCGAGTCTCGAAGGAGCTGGCGACGATGCGCCGCGACCTCGACCTCGACTGCGATCCCTCCGACCTCGTCCTCTCGCCGCCGGACCGCTCGCGGCTGAAGGAGATGTTCCGGCAGTTCGAGTTCCGCAACCTGCTGAATCGGGTCGACGAGCTCGACGCGACGGTTCCGGCTGCAGCGCTTGCCGTCGAGGGGGTTCCCGTCTCCTGGCGGGAAGGCCTGCCCGTGCTCGACGGGCGGGTCGGTCTCGCTGCCGAGGACGGGCGAGTGGCGATCGCGACGCCCGAGGAGGTGGTCGTCGCAGCGCGGCCGGCGCGGCTGGAGGGCGAGATCGTCGCCCACGACGCCAAGGCGCAGCGGGTCGAGGCGACAGACGACACGCTCATCGCGGCCTATCTGATCGAGCCCGGGCGCGCCACCTATGAGCTCGACGATCTTGCTGCGGAGTACGGGATCGAGCTCGTTCCGGAGCCGGCTTCCGACGAGGACACCGCGGCACTCGTCCGCCATGCGGCGGCCACCCTGGAGCTCGTCGATCCGATGCTGGCACGACTTCGAGAACGGGAGGTCGAACACCTCTACCGCGACGTGGAGCTGCCGCTGACCGCCGTCCTGGCGGCGATGGAGGAGACCGGCGTCAAGATCGACACGTACCGAATGGGCGAGATCACGGCGCGGCTCGCGGAGCGGGTCGAGGAGCTCGCCGAGAAGGCCTACGAGCTCGCCGGCGAGGAGTTCATGCTCGGCTCGACGCAGCAGGTTGGGCGGATCCTCTTCGAGAAGCTCGGCCTGACGGCCGGGCGCAAGGGGAAGACGGGCTATTCGACTGACACGCGCGTCCTGCGCTCGATCCGCCACGAGCACGAGATCGTCGGGGTGATCGAGGAGTGGCGCGAGTACTCGAAGCTGCTCAACACGTATCTCGGCCCGCTTCCGGCGCTGATCGGCGAGGACGGCCGTCTGCACACGACCTTCAACCAGGCCGTTGCGTCCACCGGGCGGCTCTCGACGACGAACCCGAACCTACAGGCGATCCCGATCCGGACGGAGCTCGGACGCGAGATCCGCTCGGCCTTCGTGGCGGAGCCCGGCTACAAGCTGCTCTCCGCGGACTACTCCCAGATCGAGCTGCGGATCCTGGCCCACGTCTCCGGCGAGCCGAAGCTGCGTGAGGCGTTCGCGCGTGGGGAGGACATCCACACGGCGACCGCGGCCGAGGTGCTCGGCAAGGACCCGGCGACGTTGACGACCGCCGACCGTTCGACGGCGAAGATGATCAACTTCGGGATCGTCTACGGGATCTCGTCGTTCGGGCTCTCGGAGAACCTCGAGATCTCGCGCGAGGAGGCGCAGGCGCTGATCGACGCGTACCTGGCCCGCTTCCCGCACGTGCAGGACTTCATCCAGAGGACGATCGAGGCGGCGCAGGAGGACGGGTACTCGACGAGCCTGCTGGGGCGCCGGCGGCCCGTGCCGGAGCTGCGGGCGACGAACCGGCAGACGCGCTCGTTCGGAGAGCGGCTCGCGGTCAACTTCGTCATGCAGGGCTCGAACGCGGACATCATCAAGAAGGCGATGGTGTCGATCCATAGGAGGCTGCGAGCGGAGGGGAGAGGCGCGCGCCTCGTCCTCCAGGTGCACGACGAGCTCCTGCTCGAGGTCCCCGATGCCGAGGTCTCGGCGATGAAGGACCTGGTGCGCGAGGAGATGTGCGGCGCCTACGACCTCGACCCGCCGCTGGCCGTGGAGGTGGGCGTGGGCGACGACTGGAACGAAGCTAAGAGTTGACCGCGAGCTCGCGCGACTGGCTCGAATGGCCATTGTCCCGGTGCCTGGCACCGGGCCAGGGCCCGGCGAGCCGTGTCTTGTGGACGAGAGCTAGGAGTCGGCACCGCCGACGATCCGCGTCTTCCGGCGGACTCAGCGGCGCGATGTCCCGCCGGGCCACTGTCCGCGTGCCTGGCACCGGGACCTGGCCCTGCGCGGCGGTCCGCCGAAAAGGAGCCACGTCGTGAACGTCCGGCTCTCGGACGGATACCACCTCTTCGTGGAGGACTTCGGCGGCGACGGGCTGCCGCTGATCGTCCTCCACGGCGGGCCCGGGCTCGACCACACCCACCTGCGGCCCTGGCTCGACCCGCTCGGCGACAGCTTTCGCGTCATCTACGTCGACGAGCGCGGTCAGGGACGCAGTGAGCGCGTCGATCCCGAGACGCTCAGCCTCGAGGTCTTCGCGCGCGACGTGGATCTCCTTGCCGACGCCCTCGAGCTCGACCGATTTGCGCTCCTCGGCCACTCCTTCGGCGCGATCATCACCACAAAGCACGCGATCGAGCTCGGCACCGCCGAGGGCTACGTGATCTCCGGCGGCGGCGATTCCAGCGAACGGCTCGAGGCCGACGTGGACGCCTCGCTCGAGGCCATGGGCGAACGCGGCAAGCCGATCGCCGAATCGTGGGAGTGGGAGAAGACGGTGGAGACGCCGGAGGACTGCGCCGAGCTCATGCGTATCCAGGCGCCCTTCCACTTCGCCGGCGAGCCGCCGCCGGGCTTCGCCGCTGACACGGTCTACGTCCCAGACGTCCTCCGCTACTTCTCGAACGCAGGCTACGGCGACTTTGACTACGTGCCTGACCTCGGCCGCGTCACGAAGCCGACGCTCATTCTGGTCGGCGAACACGACCGTGTGACCACGCCTCGCGCGGCCCGCGTTCTCAGCGGAGGGATTCCCGGCAGCGAGCTGGCCATTCTGGACGAGGCCGGCCACATGAGCATGATCGAGGCCCAGACCGCCTACGTCGCCGTCGTGGAGCGGTTTCTGTGGCGCTATGCATAGATCGGGCGCGCCGGCAAAGCCGCCACGCCGTCTCTGGTCGGCGCCGCCGAGTCGGCGCCTTAGATAGCGCAAAAACCGCAGATATACTGCGCCGCTCGTGATGAGCGAAACCGATACGCGCCAGCAGGTGGACGACCCCGAAGTCTGGACAACAGGCCCCGAGGGCGAGCTGATCCCGGACTACGAGTCCACCTTCCCGACGATCAACGAGGGGGAGGTCGTGCACGGGACCGTGGTCCGGGTCGACAAGGACGAAGTGCTCGTCGACATCGGCTACAAGTCCGAGGGCGTGATCCCGGTCTCGGAGCTCTCGATCCGGCGCTCCGTGAACCCCGAGGACGAAGTCGGGATCGGCGAGGAGATCGACGCGCTCGTCCTGACGAAAGAGGACGCCGAGGGCCGGCTGATCCTCTCCAAGAAGCGCGCGCGCTTCGAGCTCGCCTGGAAGACGATCGAGCGGAAGGCGGAGACGGGCGAGGCGATCGAGGGCCGGGTGATCGAGGTCGTCAAGGGCGGGCTCATCCTCGACCTCGGCGTACGCGGCTTCCTGCCGGCGTCGCTGGTGGACATCCGTCGCGTCCAGGACCTCGACGAGTTCCTCGGGCAGACGCTGCGTTGCAAGGTGATCGAGCTCAACCGCTCGCGCAACAACGTCGTGCTCTCGCGCCGCGCCGTCCTCGAGGACGAGCGCAAGGAACAGCGCCAGCAGATCCTCGACCGGCTCCAGCCTGGCGATGTCGTCGAGGGCCAGATCTCGAACATTGTCGACTTCGGCGCCTTCGTCGACCTCGACGGCATGGACGGCCTGATCCACATCTCCGAGATCTCCTGGAGCCACGTGAACCACCCATCGGAGGTGCTGGAGATCGGCCAGACGGTGAGCGTCAAGGTGCTGGACATCGACCGCGATCGTCAGCGCATCTCGCTCGGGCTCAAGCAGACGCAGAGCGACCCGTGGCAGCAGGTGCTCGACCAGTACAGCGAGGGCGATGTCGTCGAGGGCAAGGTCACGAAGGTCGTCACCTTCGGCGCCTTCGTCGAGATCATGCCGGGCGTCGAGGGGCTCGTACACATCTCCGAGCTGGCCCAGCATCACGTCGAGAACCCGCGCGAGGTGGTCGCTCAGGGCGACTCCGTGCAGGCGAAGATCATCGAGGTCGACCCCGAGCGACGCCGTCTCTCGCTGTCGCTCAAGCGAGTCGAGGGCGAGGGGCCGACGCCGGCCTCCGAGCTCGGCCTCTCCGACGAGGTCTTTGGCTCGGGTCCTTCAGAGCTGTCCGAGACGACGGGTGCCGAGCCTTCTCCCGAGCCTACGGCTGGGCCCGAGGAACCGCCGCTCGCGGCCGAGACGCCGCCCGAGCCCGAGCCCGAG
>DATGDB010000066.1:0-1615 GCA_035311205.1 Gaiellaceae bacterium
TTCGCAGCGCCGACCGGAACCGACAACGGCGGCGTCGTCACGTTCCCCGTTCGCGTCGGCCTCTCGCACGCCCGCGGCCTTCGGCCGGGCATGAACGTCAGCGTGCGCATCACGGTCGCGCGGCGGCACAACGTGCTGCAAGTGCCCCTCGAAGCCGTAACGCAAGAGGGAGGCGAGTCGACGGCGACGGTGATCGACGACTCAGGCGGCGAGACCACTCGTACGGTCAAGCTCGGGCTTGCGAGCAACAAGTCAGTGCAGATCCTCAAGGGGCTTCGCGCCGGCGAGCGCGTCGTTCTCCCGGAGGCTCAGGCCCCGGCAGGAGAGGAATAGTGAGCGGCGACGGCGCGGCGAGCATCCTCGAGCTCGCCGACGTCACGAAGGTCTACAGGGACGGCGACGTTTCGGTCGAGGCGCTCCGGGGCGTCAGCGCCGTCGTTCGCGAAGGCGAGTTCCTCGCGATCATGGGCCCGTCCGGCTCCGGGAAGACGACGCTCCTCGGCATCCTCGGGCTCCTCGACCGCCCGACGGCCGGCTCCTATCGGCTGGTCGGCGAGGAGATGGCCTCGCTGAACGAGACCCGGCGCGCCCACGTCCGTGGGCAGCGGATCGGCTTCGTCTTCCAGGCCTACAACCTCCTCCCCCGCTCGACCGCGCTCGAGAACATCGAGCTGCCGCTCATCTACGCGGGGGTCTCGCGGAAGGAACGCACGAGGCGCGCGCTCGAGGCGCTCGCGGAGGTCGGCCTCTCCGACAGAGCGCACCATCGCCCTAACCGGCTCTCCGGCGGCGAGCAGCAGCGCGTTGCGATTGCGCGAGCGCTTGTCATCCGCCCGAGCCTCGTGCTCCTCGACGAACCGACTGGAAACCTCGACTCCGCGAGCGCGGAACAGGTGCTCGCGATCCTCGAGCGAGTGCATGGCGGCGGCGCGACGATGGTCATCGTCACGCACTCGAGCGAGGTGGCCGAGCGTGCGTCGCGGATCCTGGGGCTCGCCGACGGTCTCGTCGTGGCCGACGAACCGACGGAAAGCCGCGTCGCCCTCGGCGCGGCCGGATGACGCGGTTCGCCGAGCACTGGCGCATCGCGCTCGGCGCCCTCCGTGCGAACTGGTTCCGCGCCGTGCTCACGGCACTCGGCGTCGTCATCGGGGTGGCTTCGCTCGTCGCCGTCTCAGCCGTCAGCGCCGGGGCACAGAAGGAGGTCCAGAACAGCATCCGCCGCCTGGGAGCCAACGTCGTCCTCGTCGACGGAGAGCTCATCAGCATCGGAACCGGCCAGTCGGCGACGGAGCGCACGATCACACCCGCCGACGTCGCCACCATCGCGCAGCTGCCGATGGTGACGGCGGTCGCGCCGCACCAGGACATCGAGAGTCTCACCGTCTCGGCCGGCCGAAACCAGACGACGACGCGCCTGTTCGGCATCACCCCGACCTACGCAGACATCTACAACCAGACCGCGCAGCAGGGTCGACTCATCTCCGCCGCCGACGTCGACTTCGGCCGCAGCGTCATGCTGGTCGGCCTGGACGCGCAGGCGAAGCTCTTCCCCGACGGAAGCGCGATCGGCCAGACCGTGCGAGTGGGAAGCCACGAGTTCGAGGTGATCGGG
>DATGDB010000067.1:0-25260 GCA_035311205.1 Gaiellaceae bacterium
AAGCGACGCCTTAGCGGCCCGCCGATCGCCTTTGGAAATCGGGGTCGCCGTCGGGCTCAAGACGGCGACGCCGGCAAAGCCTGCATCGCCTCTAAACGGCGTCGCAAGCGACGCCTCAGCGGCCCGCCGCCGGGACTCCCAGATCGGCTAACGGCTTTTGACCCGAAACGCCGCGATGAAGGTGCGCTTGCGGCTCGTGTTCATCGCGGCGCGGAACGTCACTCGGACCTGGTAGCGGCCCGGGCGGAAGCGCACCGGCAAGCGGAAGGTGCGCGAGCGGTAGGCCTTCACAGTGGTCTTCTTGCGCAGGACGCGTTTGCTTCCCCGGTAAACGCCTGCCTCGACGAGTGCATCCTCCTGCGAGTTGGCCACGACCGCCAGTGTCAGCCTGCGTGCGGGCAGAACGCGTTTGCGTGGGAACTTCACTTTGGCTCCGGCAACCTTCGTGGTGTGCCGCCAGGAGCGGAAGCCTCCGGAGCAGCGGCCGCCGGTCTGCGCCATCGTCGCCTTGACCGCCTCGTATGACGGCCGCGGCGAACCGTCGGCACGAACGAGCCCGGCTTGCCAGCGCTCGAGATTCGGCTCGTCGCGGAGCAGGAAGAACAGCATCGACTCGACCGAAGGGTCACAGGCGAGATAGCGGATCGCCTGCGAGTAGATGCTCGCCTGGTTCGACTCGTTGGTCGTCCGAACGCTCTCGACTCCGTAATAGGCGCCCGCAGAGCCGGGCACGATCCCGACCTGCCAGCCGATCTCGCCGAGGCGAAGCGTCATCGCGCCGCGGGAGCGGCCCTCCCGGAACGTCGGCTGCGCCGTACCGCGGAACGCATCCCAGAACGCCTGCTTGATGCGATCGAGGTTCGGCGTGCCGACGTTCGGCCACCTGTAGCCCTTCATCAGGCTGTCGATGTCGCGGTCCGGATACGGATGGAGGGAGAGCGCGTCCATGATCGGCTTGCGCCGACCGGAGCGGCGGTACGCCTTGCCGAGGCCGTCGATGAAGCGAACGGGCGAAATCGAGACGTTCTCGGGCGCCTTCGGCTGGTCGTTGCCGCGAGGTGAAAGCCCCAATCCGGCGACGCGGATGCCCGGGTCAACGGCCTTGAGCGCGTCGTACGACCGCCACAGCAGTCCGTAGTACGAGGCCGGCGAGACCGGTTGACCCTTGCGATTGAACTGGGGCTGCCAGAAGCGCGGCTGGTTGGGCTCGTTCCCGACGACGAAGTCCTTGACCGTCGGGAAGGTGCGCGCGAGCTGGGCGAGGAACGCGGCGAACTGGCCGGCCGCAGCCGGATTCGAGGAGATCGAGTTAGCCTTCGTCGGCGCGACGGCGAAGACGACCCGGATCCCGCGAAGGGTGGCAAGCTGCATGTACTGGTCGAGCGCCTGCTGGTTCTGGATCGTCGTCGGAGCCGCCGGATCCCACGGGATCGAGAGCCGGTTCTCGTGCATCCCCGCGGTGCCGAGGCTGTCGAGGAAGGCGGGCGAGTTGTCGGGCGCGATTCCGAAGTCGTCGACGACGCCGACATTGACGGCGGAAGCGCTGCCGGCCAAGAGCAGAGCGGCGGCGAGCGCAACGGCTAGCGCGCGCATTATCTTCACAGCGTTATGAATTTCAAATCGGAATCGTGGTTACCTGCCTAAATCCCCCGGAAGGGGGATGCGACACTAGACTCGGGACAGCGAACGGGAGGAGCCCAGGTGGCGAAACGCGTTGCGATCAACGGATTTGGACGGATCGGCCGAAACTTCTTTCGCGCCTATCTGAAGCGCGAGCCGGACTTCGAAGTCGTGGCGATCAACGACATCGCTCCACCGGATGTGCTTGCGCATATGCTCAAGTACGACTCGACTCACGGCGTCCTCGACGCCGAGATCGGCCACGACGAGGATGAGATCAGCGTCAACGGCGGCGCCGTCAGGGTCACCTCCGAACGCGATCCGACCGCACTTCCGTGGGGCGACATGGACGTGGACGTCGTCGTCGAGTCCACCGGGCTCTTTACCGATCGCGAGGGCGCGAGCCAGCACCTGGCCGCGGGAGCGAAGAAGGTCGTCATTTCGGCGCCGGCCACCGATCCCGATCTCACAGTCGTCCCAGGTGTAAACGACGGCGTCTACGACCCGGACCAGCACCACATCATCTCGAACGCGTCCTGCACGACGAACTCGGTTGCTCCGATGGCGCAGGTTCTCCTCGACGAGTTCGGGATCGAGGCGGGCTTCATGACCACGATCCACGCCTACACGACCGAGCAGCAGCTCCAAGACCAGATCGCGCTGACGCGGAAGGGCAAGGCCGACCTACGCAGGATGCGTGCAGCGCCGCAGAGCATCATCCCGTCGACCACCGGCGCCGCCAAGGCCACCTCGCTCGTGATCCCCGAGCTCAAGGGCAAGCTCGACGGGATGGCGATGCGCGTCCCCGTCCCGGACGGGAGCGTCACCGACCTCGTATGCGTGCTCTCGCGCGAGACGACCGTAGAGGAGGTCAACGAAGCGTTTCGGAGGGCCGCAGGCGAAGATCGCTGGAACGGGATCATCGAGTACCAGGAGGACCCGATCGTCTCCGCCGACATCGTCGGCAACCCGCATTCCCTGATCGTGGACGCGAAGTCGACGATGGTGAACGGCCGTATGGTCAAGGTGATCGGCTGGTACGACAACGAGTGGGGCTACAGCTGCCGGCTCGCCGACCTCGTCGAGCGGGTGGCGGCCTCCATCGGCGCCCCGGTCAGCGCCTAGGTGAGACGACCCCGGTCGGTCCGCGACGCGGACGTCGCGGGCAAGCGCCAGCTCGTCCGAGCCGACCTGAACGTCCCGCTGGAAGACGGGCGGGTCGCGGACGACACGCGGATCCGGGCGGCGCTGCCGACGCTCGAGCTCCTGCTCGAGCGCGGCGCGGAGGAGGTCGTCGTCTGCTCGCATCTGGGTCGCCCCAAAGGGCCGGATCCGGCGTTCTCGCTGCGCCCTGTCGAGGAGCGTCTGCGGCAGCTGCTGCCGGATGAGCGGATCGCGGTGCTCGAGAACACGCGCTTCGACCCGCGTGAGACGAAGAACGACAGCTCGTTCGCGCGCGAGCTCGCCGATGGTCGCGACCTCTACGTCAACGACGCCTTCGGCTCCGCTCACCGTGCTCACGCGTCGACCGTCGCCGTCGCCGAGCTCCTGCCGGCCTACGCCGGGCTGCTCCTCGAGCGGGAGCTGGAGGAGCTCGGGAGGCTTCTCGGCGACGTCGAGCGGGCGTTCGTGCTGATCTCGGGCGGCGCCAAGGTGGAGGACAAGCTCGGCGTCCTTCAGAATCTCGGCGGTAAAGCGGACCACGTGCTGATCGGCGGGAAGATGGCAGAGGAGGTGCGGTACGAGAATCCCATGGACTTCGAGGTCGTCCTGCCTCGCGATGTCGTGGCCGCGGCTGCCTTCGAGCCCGGCGCGGAGACCCGCGTCGTGCCGTACGACGAGCTGCCCGAGGGGTGGCTCGGGCTCGACATTGGGCCGGAGACGCGAGCGGACTTCGGCGCGCGGATCCGCGGCGCAAAGACCGTTTTCTGGAACGGACCGATGGGCGTCTTCGAGTGGCCGCGGTTCGCCGAGGGGACGAAGGCGGTCGCCGAAGCCGTCGCAGAGGTGGACGGGTTCACGGTCGTCGGCGGCGCAGACTCCGTGCGGGCGCTCCACGAGGTCGGCCTTGCCGAGCGCATCTCGTGGGTCTCGACCGGTGGCGGAGCCGCACTCGAGTTCCTGGAAGGCAAGGAGTTGCCCGGCGTGGCGGTAATTCCAGAGGCGTAGATGCTGGTCGCGGGGAACTGGAAGATGTACAAGACCGCCTCGGAGACGGCCGAGTTCTGCCGCGAGCTGCGGGATACGCTGGGTGAGGTCGAAGGCGTGGACGTCGCGGTCTGCCCGCCGTTCACCGGTCTCGCACCCGCCGTTCAGGCGCTTGCCGACACCGAGATCGCGGTCGCCGCGCAGAACGTCCACTGGGAGCGCGAGGGCGCCTATACGGGCGAGATCTCGGCGCCCATGCTCGTCGAGCTCGGCGTCTATGGGGCGATCGTCGGCCATTCCGAGCGCCGGCAGTACTTCGGCGAGACGGATGAGACGGTCGGCCGCCGGGCAGCCGCCGCGCTCGAGGCGGGGTTGTGGGTGATTGCCTGCATCGGCGAGAGCGAGGGGGAGCGCGAGCGAGGGGAGACCGAGGACGTTCTCCGCCGCCAGCTCGTCGCGCTCGAGTCGCACGACGACCTCGTGATCGCCTACGAGCCCGTCTGGGCGATCGGGACAGGGAAGACCGCGACGCCGGATCTCGCCCAGGAGGCACACGCCTTCATCAAGGCGATCCTCGACGTTCCGGTGCTCTACGGCGGTTCCGTGAAGCCCGAAAACGCCGGCGAGCTCCTCGCCCAACCTGACGTGGACGGCGCGCTCGTCGGCGGCGCGTCCCTCGAGGTCGATTCGTTCGTCGCGATTTGCCGGGCCGCTTCCCGCTAGTCGTCCTCGTCATCCTGGACGGGTGGGGGTGCGCTCCCGCCGGCCCGGGAAACGCCGTCGACATGGCGGAGACCCCGGTCTTCGACCGGCTGTGGGAGACGTATCCGCATACGACCCTGAAGGCCTCCGGTGAAGCGGTCGGGCTACCACCCGGCCAAATGGGGAACTCCGAGGTCGGACATCTGACGATCGGGTCCGGACGCCTTCTCTTCCAGGACCTGATGCGCGTCAACCGCGCGATCGAGACCGGGGAGTTTTTCGAGAACGCGGCGCTCGTGGGCGCGTTCGAGCGGGCAAAGACTCGCGGCGGCAATGTTCACCTGCTCGGGCTCGTCTCGTACGGCGGCGTCCATTCGCACATCGATCACCTCCGTGCTCTGCTCGAGCTCGCGAAGAGGCAGGGGCTGGAGGATCGAACGTGGATCCACGCGTTCACAGACGGGAGGGACGTCTCGCCCACCTCGGCGGTGTCCGATCTGGCCGAGCTTCCGAAGGAGAAGATCGCGACGGTCGTCGGCCGTTACTACGCGATGGACCGCGACCAACGTTGGGAGCGAACGGAGCGCGCGCTCGCTGCTTTGCTCCACGGTGACGAAGGGGCGACGGGGTCAGACCCCGTGTCCGAAGTGCAACGCAGCTATGACGAAGGTGTGACGGACGAGTTCATCGAGCCGATCGTGCTCCAGGGGCGCCCGCGGATCGCGGAGAACGACGCGATCATCTTCTTCAACTTCCGCCCGGATCGAGCGCGGCAGCTGACGCAGAAGTTGCTCGCCTCAGGTTTCGACGTGACGACGATGACGCGCTACCGCAACGATTTCGACGCGCCGGTTGCCTTCGAGGACCAGGAGGTGACCGACGTGCTGGCTGAGGTGTTGGCCGAACACGGAATCCGCCAGCTCCATGCCGCGGAGACGGAGAAGTACGCCCACGTGACGTACTTCTTCGACGGCGGGCACGAGGAGCCGTATCCCGGCGAGGAGCGGATCCTCGTCCCCTCGCCGCGCGACGTCCCCAGCTACGACCACAAACCGGAGATGTCGGCGGCGGAGCTCGCCGACCGTTTTGTCGAAGCGCTCGAATCCGATGGGTTCGGTTTCGCCGTACTCAACTTTGCCAACCCCGATATGGTCGGACACACAGGCTCAATCCCCGCCACAGTCACCGCCGTCGAGACCGTGGATCGCTGTCTCGGCCGGGTGCTCGAAGCCGTCGAGGCGCGCGGCGGCGTGTCACTCGTCACCGCAGACCACGGGAATGCGGAGACCATGCTCGACGAGGAGGGAAAGCCACATACCGCACATACCTCGAATCCTGTTCCCTTCGTGCTGACTGAAACGAATGTTTCCCTGGTCGAGGACGGGGAACTGTCCGATTTGGCACCCACAATCCTCGCGCTTCTAGGCCTGGAGGCTCCTTTACAAATGACCGGCAAAAACTTGACCTTTAGCCCGTCGTAACCGGGCTATACTCCTGCTCCCCTGTGGCGCTCCCCCAGCCAGATCCAGGTGTACTGCGGAAAGCCCAACGTGGCGATGAACGGGCTTTCAACCTAATCGTTCGCGCGTACGAGACGCCGATCTACAACTATGTCCTGCGTCTCTGCGGCGATCGCGCGCTCGCCGAGGACCTCACGCAGGAGGTTTTCCTCCGGGTGTACCAGGGCCTCCCGAAGTTCTCGCTGAGATGCCGGTTCACGACCTGGCTCTTCCAGGTGACGAAGAACCGCGTGCTCGACGAGATGCGGGCGAGCGAGCGCCGGCCGCGCGCGGTCGTGACGATCGACGATGCGCCGCCGCTCGAAGTGCTCGACGCACCGGTCGAGCGCGTCGAGGCAATGGACGCGGTGTGGCGTGCTGTCGACGACCTCACCGTCGACCTCAAGATGGCGCTGCTCCTGCGGGACGTCGTCGGCCTCTCCTACACGGAGATCGCCGACTCGCTCGAGATCACGCTCGCCACCGTCAAGTGGCGCATCTACAAGGCGCGTGAAGAGGTGCAGTTCGCGCTGGCCCGTGAGGGCATCACCTCCGGCTCGGCGACCGAGAGCGTCGAGGCGCCCGTCCCCTAGCCAGACCTTCGGCGTAACCAGTCCGCAAGCAGCCGCGCCGACTCGGCGGGCGTGTTCCCGCGCCGGAGCACGTCTTGCTGCTGCGCTGGTGCCGGCGGCGGCTGCTGACCGTCCCCGCCTAGATAGGCGAAGGCGAGCCCAACCGCGATGAGCACCGCCCCCAGCAGGGCCGCGAGCCCAAGAAGCGCGCGGTGTGAGACGTGGATCGTCCGGCCCCTGGGCGGGACGACCTCCGTTGGGGCAGTGACGTCCGGCGGCCCCTGAGCGAGCTCGTGCGCGAGCGCGGCCGCCGAGTGCGGCCGGTCGTCCAGATTGAAGGCGAGGCAGCGCAAGATGACGCTCGCGAGCTCCGGGGAGGCGCCCGGAGGCGGAGCGGGCGGCTCGCGCTGCTGCAGCGCAAGATCGGCAAGCGACGCGAACTCGTACGGCGTCCGGCCGGACAGGAGCTCGTAGCCCACGGCGCCCAACGAGTAGATGTCCGCGGCAGCCGTGACCCGTTCGCCGGCGGCCTGTTCCGGCGCAAGGTAGGCCGCGGTGCCGAGCACGGTTCCAATCTGGGTGAGCTGCGTGGCCTGCAGCGTGCGGGCGATGCCGAAGTCGGCGATCTTGACGGTGCCGTCACTCCTCACCAGGAGGTTCTGCGGCTTGATGTCCCGGTGGACGAGCCCAGCCGCGTGGGCGTGCTGGAGGCCCGCGCAGACCTGAAGGAGCAGGTCGACCGCTCGGTCCGGTGGCAGCGGCCCGATCCGCCGCACGAGATCGGCGAGCGTTTCCCCGTCGACGTACTCCATGACGATGTACGGAAGCCCGTCCTCGTCGCCGACGTCGAAGACGGCCACGAGATTTGGATGTGAGAGCGCCGCGGCCATCCGCGCCTCCCGTAGGAATCGCCGCCGAAAGATGGCGTCGTCCGCGAGTGACGCGAAGAGACGCTTGACGGCGACGCGCCGGTCCAGCTCCGTGTCGTGTGCGAGCTCCACCGTCGCCATGCCGCCGCGGCCGAGGGTCTTTTCGACCGTGTAGCGGCTCACTCGTCGCCTCCCTGGTCGTCGCCGTGCTTCTTCTCGTGCTTCTTGCCCTTCTTCTTGCCGTTGTCCTCTTTCGGTGGCGGGGACGGCGGTGGCGGCGCCGGCGGCGGGCAAGCGATCTGGCTGCGGATCTCCATTACGGCCGCAGCGAGGTCACGTCGGTACCGCTTTGGGATGAGGTGGCGATTGATCGCCTGCGTCAGCTCGTCGCTAAGCCGGTCCGACTCGGCGAGCGCCCCGCAGTTGTCTCCGGCCTCGAGGAGGCGGGCAACTTCGTCGCCGCGACGGGCGAGCTGGCGTGCGACGGGCCGCTGGATCGTGGGCGCGGCGGTCGGATGGCGCTCTGCTGCATCGCCGCCGCACCCGGCGAGGAGCAACGCGCTACACGCCGTGAGCCAGGCGTTCCGCCAGGGAATCGGGCAGCCCCCTCTCCACGATCTCCTCCTGCGTCCGCGCGACAGGGTAGGCGACCCGCCGAAACCGGGCCCGTTTGGCATCGAGGTCGAGCTCGACGAACGAGCTGTCGGGATTGCCGTCCCGCGGCTGACCAACCGAGCCCGGGTTGATGAGCCAGCGGCCCTGGTCGAGCTGCGCTTCGAAGCCGTCGGGAGCAACGCCACCCTGGAGGTTTTCCTCGTGGAGGACAAGCGCAATCGCGACGTGGCTGTGGCCGACGAGCACGAGCGGCTCGTGGGTCAGCGCCAGGGACTCGAGCGCAACCTCTTCCGAGAGGACATAGTCCCAGACCGGATCGCGTGGGCTCCCGTGGAAGAGCTCGACGCCCTCGACCTCGGCGCTGGGCCCGAGGCTTTCGAGAAACTGACGCGACTTCTCCGTCAGTTGCTCCGCCGTCCAAACCGAGGCCGCGGCCGCCTCGGGGTTGAACTCCTGGACGTCGACCTCGGCCGAGCCCAGCGCGACGAGATCATGGTTGCCGATCAGAACGAGACCCGCCCGCTCACGTACTAGCGTGCAGCACTCATTCGGGCGGGGGCCGTAGCCGACGGTGTCGCCGAGGCACCAAATCGCATCAGGCGGCTCGCGGTCGATCTCACCCAGGACCGCCTCGAGCGCGTAAAGGTTCGCGTGGACGTCTGAGATGACCGCGATTCGCACGTGGAGATTTTGGGTGATCGTCGCGGCGGCCGGCCTCTGGGTGGTCGCGGCGGCGTTGCTCTGGCGCACCTCGGTTCCGGGTGACCTCAACATCGCGCACCTGGATACGCGGGATTTCTTCAGCACCCGCCATCTGGAGCGAAGCGAGAGCTATCAGCGCGGGCTACGGGCTCTGTGGATCGGCGCGACCCTCGTCCAGCTTGCCGTTCTGGTCCTCGCCGTCCGGCTGGCGCCGCGTACGGGGTGGCGGGGGATTCCCGGCGGCGTCGCGCTCGGCGCCCTCACGCTCGTGGCCGTCTGGCTCGCGGGGCTTCCGTTCGTCCTCGCTGCGCACTGGTGGCGGCGGCGCTACGGCATCTCGCGCTCGGACTACAGCACAATTCTGGTGGATCCCTGGCTGGCGGAGATCGGGTCGCTCGCCGTGGCCTGCATCGCGATCGCCCTCGTGATGCTGCTCGCCCGCCGGCTCGGCGACCGGTGGTGGCTCGTAGGCGGGCCGGCATTCGCCGCGCTCGTATCGGCGTTCATCCTCGCGCAGCCGCTGCTACTGGTGCCGCGTCTCGAGCCGCTGCGAAACAGGCAGCTCGCGGCCCAGATCCGACAGCTGGCACGCGAGCAGAGAGTGGGGGACGTTGACGTGGAGGTGCAGGACGCGAGCCGGCGGACACGTGCGATCAACGCGGAGTTCTACGGGCTCGGGCCGACGAAACGCGTGATCCTTTGGGACACGGCCCTTGACGGGCGGCTCAGCCGCGCCGAGATCCTGACGCTCGTCGCGCACGAGTTCGGCCACGTGAAGTCCAACCACGTTTGGAAGTCGGTCGGCTGGATCTTTCTCTTCGCGATTCCAGGTGCCTACGTCGTCGCCAGAGTGACGCGGCGGCGAGGCGGGCTGGGGACGGCACCGGCAGTGCCGCTAGCGCTCCTCACGCTCGTTGTGCTCCAACTGGCATTGCTTCCCGTCGTGAACGCGATCTCGAGGCGTTACGAGGCGGAGGCGGATTGGCGCGCGCTCCAGGCGACGCACGATCCCCGGGCCTTCGAAGGCCTGATGCGGGAGCTCTCGGACGCCTCGCTCTCGCAGCCTGACCCTCCGGAATGGGCGCAGATCGTGCTCGACACGCACCCGACGCCGCTTCAGCGGATCGCTATGGCTCGGAGCGTGGAGGCGTCTCGGGCAGGTTCTTGATGCCCTCGCGCGTCGTCCACTTCGAATAGGAGTCCTGCATCGCGTCCAGGAGCTCCTTCATGAACCGCTGGGAGACGTTCACGCGGGAGACGACCACACCTGGGATGTCGCCTTCCTCGACCTCGTGGTCGATCCGCGCGAAGGTCAGCGTGAACTCGTAATCCGAGAAGCTGATGTTCGCGAAGTTCGCGTAGACCCCGGCCATGTCCTCAGGGTCGAGGTGGATGTTCAGATGGCGCTCGGAGCCGCCGTCTTCCATGTGGCGATACTACCCCCCGTGCCTCCGGAAGCGATCCGACGGCTGGAATCGGAGCTCGAGCGCCTGGCCGGCGCGCCGGTGACGCTGGACCGGCCGAGCCGGGCCGAGCACGGTGACTATGCGACGAACGTCGCGCTCCAGCAGGCGCCTCGAGACGGCAAGCCCCCTCGCGAGCTGGCCGAGAGCCTCGCGCGCGAGGCCGCGGGCCTGCCCGAGGTGGAACGCGCCGAGGTGGACGGCCCGGGGTTCGTCAACCTTTTCCTTGCCCCTGCGTGGTACGGCGACGCTCTCGCGGAGATGTTGGAGGCGGGCGCGTCGTACGGCGGCGCGTCGGCCGCGGTGCAGGAGCGGGTGCAAGTGGAGCTCGTTTCCGCGAATCCGACCGGGCCGCTGACCGTCGGGTCGGCGCGCAACGCGGCGTACGGGGACTCCGTCGCGCGGCTGCTCGAGTTCGCCGGCCACGCCGTCGAGCGCGAGTACTACATCAACGACGTCGGGCGGCAGGTCGAGCTCTTCCGCGAGTCGGTCGAAGCGCGCAGGCGTGGGGAGGAGCCTCCCGCAGAGGGCTACACCGGCGACTACGTCCGCGAGCTGGCGGCTGAGGAGGGCGATCCGGTCGAGCGCACGCTGATGGTGATCAAGGAGGAGCTCGCCGAGTTTCGCGTGCCCGTCGACAACTGGGTTCTGCAGCGGGAGGTCGAGCTCGAGATCCCGGAGGCCGTGGCTAATGTCGACACGTACGAGGCGGAAGGAACGACCTGGGCGCGAACGAGTGCGCACGGGGACGACAAGGATCGACCGCTTCGCCGGTCCTCGGACGGGAGCTACCTCTACTACGCCGGGGATGTGGCGTATGTGCGCAACAAGTTCGCGCGCGGCTTCGACCGGCTCATCTACGTGCTCGGTGCGGATCACCACGGCTACATCGGGCGTCTGAAGGCGGCTGCGTCGATGCTGGGCCACGACCCCGAGAAGCTCGAGGTGCTGATCTACCAGCTCGTCCACATCCTCGAGGGAGGTGCGGCGAGGCAGGCGTCGAAACGGCGCGGGGACGTGGTCTTCCTGCGCGAGCTCGTCGAGAAGATCGGAATCGACGCGTCGCGGTGGTATCTCGTGTCACGGGGACACGACCAGCCGATCGACATCGATGTCGACCTTGCGAAGGAGCGGAGCGAGAAGAACCCTGTCTACTACGTCCAGTACGCACACGCGCGAATTGCCGGGATCCTGAGGAACGCAGGCGATCGGCAGCCGTCGGCGGCGGCGCCCGACGACGTCGCCGCGGAGGAGCGGGACCTCGTCAAGCGCCTGGCCGAGTTTCCGGAGGTCGTGCGGGAGGCGACCGAGCGCCGGGGCCCGCACGCGATTCCCACGTACGCGATCCGCGTGGCGGACGACTTCCACCGCTTCTACCACCACCACCGCGTGCTCGACAGCGAGCAGGAGGCCTTCCGCCTGAGTCTCGTAGTCGCGACGAAGAACGTCCTCGCCCGCTCGCTCGAGCTGATCGGCGTCGAAGCTCCGGAGCGCATGTAGCGGTGTCCGTCGCGGCTAAAGGGACCTGACCCCAGCTCGAAGCGGCGTACAATCCGCGTGTGGGGGAGACCGTGGAGCGGACGGCCGCGCCGGTTCCGAGCCCG
Source organism: Gaiellaceae bacterium (assembly GCA_035311205.1). GTDB lineage: Bacteria > Actinomycetota > Thermoleophilia > Gaiellales > Gaiellaceae > JACDAN01. The sequence continues at coordinate 11,795 of DATGDB010000067.1, forward strand.
CCGGACAAGGCGCCCGACCGGAACCTCGCGCTCGAGCTCGTCCGTGTGACCGAAGCCGCGGCCATGAACGCCGGCCGCTGGATCGGGCGCGGCGACAAGAACGCCGCCGACCAGGCAGCGGTCGACGCGATGCGCATCATGCTCGACACGGCCGAGATGGCCGGCGTCGTCGTGATCGGCGAGGGCGAGAAGGACGAGGCGCCCATGCTCTTCAACGGCGAAGAGGTCGGAAGCGGCCACGGCCCCGAAGTCGACGTCGCCGTCGATCCGCTCGAGGGAACGCGGCTTACCGCCCTCGGAATGCCCAACGCCATCGCCACGATCGCACTCGCGGAACGGGGGACGATGTTCTTCCCCGGCCCCGCGGTCTACATGGACAAGATCGCGTGCGGCCCGGAGTCGGCGGACGCGATCGACATCGAGGCGCCGCCGGCCGACAACGTCCGCGCCGTCGCGAAGGCGCGCGGCGTCACTCCCACCGAGGTTTCCGTCGTCGTGCTCGACCGCCCCCGCCATGAACAACTGATCAAAGACCTCCGCGAAGTGGACGCGAAAGTGCTGCAGATCACCGACGGCGACGTCGCGCCGGCGATCGCGGCCGCGCAACCCGGCACAGGAGTGGATCTCCTGATGGGGATCGGCGGGACGCCCGAAGGCGTCCTCTCGGCCGCTGCGCTGAAGTGCGTGGGCGGCGCGATCCAGGGCAAGCTTTGGCCCCGCAACGACGAAGAGCGACAGAGCCTGATCGACGACGGCTACGACCTCGACCGCGTGCTGACGACGGACGATCTCGTCGGCGGCCGCGACGTGTTCTTCGCGGCCACGGGCGTGACGACCGGCGCTCTTCTGCGCGGTGTCCGTTACACGCGTGAGGGCGGCATCACGGACTCGATCGTCATGCGCTCACGCTCCGGAACGGTCCGCCGGATCGAGGCGACGCACGCCTTCGAGAAGCTCGAGCAGATCTCGAACCTGGCGCTGCGCTAGGCCGCTTTAGGCCGGAACCTCTTCCTTCTCCCACTCGGGCGCGTACGACCCGCTCCGCGCCGCGCCGTTGAACTTGGCGCGCCGGTAGAAGGCCTTCTGGCCGGCCTCGACGTTCGCCGGATCGCCGCCCCAAGCCTTGAGCGCCGGAGCCTGCAGCGCGCGCCCGTACGAGAACGAAAGCTGCCACGGGTGCGGCCCCAGGGCATTCATCGCGTTTAGATGAGCCGTCGCGTCCTCGTCGGTCTGGCCGCCCGACAGGAAGACGATCCCAGGAACCACTGCCGGAACGGTGTTCATGAGGCACTTGATCGTCATCTCCGCGACCGTCCGCACATCGGCCCGGTCGGACGCCTCGTAGCCCGACAGCACCATGTTCGGCTTCAGGAGCATCCCCTCGCGGGGCACCCGCTGGTCGAAGAGCTCCGTGAAGACGGCGCGCTGCGTGCGCTCGGTCACGTGGTACGACTCGTCGATCGTGTGATCGCCGTCCATGAGGACCTCCGGCTCGACGATCGGCACGAGCCCCGCCTCCTGGCTGAGCGCCGCGAAGCGGGCCAGCGCATGTGCGTTCGTCCAGATCGCGTACTCGCTCGGACGGCCGTCGCCGATCGAGATCACTGCCCGCCACTTCGTGAACTTGGCGCCGAGGTCCCGGTACTCGGCGAGGCGCTCGCGCAATCCGTCGAGGCCCTCCGTAATCGTCTCGTCTGGAGCGCCCGCCAGCGGCTTCGCCCCGGTGTCGACCTTGATCCCCGGGATGATCCCCTTGCTCTCGAGCAGCTTCGGAAACGGTGTGCCGTCCTCTGAGCTCTGCCGGATCGTCTCGTCGTAGAGGATCACCCCGCTAATGAACTCCTCCGCTCCCCCGGTGAGGAAAAGGAGGTCGCGATACGCGCGGCGGTTCTCCTCCGTCGACTCGATGCCAATCGAGTCGAACCGCTTCTTGATCGTCCCCGAGCTCTCATCCGCGGCGAGGATCCCCTTGCCCTCGGCGACGAGTGCCGTTGCGATCTCGTGCAAGTCAGTCATTCCAGCCCTCCTGTGGTCTCTGGAGGAATTATCCCCGCTATCGTTCGGCCTGAACGCGGACGTAGCTCAGCTGGTAGAGCATCGGCTTCCCAAGCCGAGGGTCACGGGTTCGAGTCCCGCCGTCCGCTTCGCCGAATAGCAGGGTTTTCCCGCCACCGCCGGCCACCACGAGGCGGCGGCGGGAGGCCCCGTGCAAACGGCTGTGCCTAACGGACGGGACATCAGCAGCGTGCTCACCGCCGGGTAGAGGGCACTGCTCATCGTTCCCTCCCCCGACTCGGGGTGACGGCGCCGCAACCCGTCACCCCTCGCCAGGTCGTTGTTGTCTAGGTCGATCCGATCACAGGCATCGCTGGCGGCTCATGACGACGGCGCGAGCGGGCGACGAGCACCGCCAGCGCAGCGCCAAGGATCACGACGAAGAACCCGAGGCCCGCACCGGCTCCTATGGCCGCGTCACCCCAGACGAAGTCTCCGTCGTGAACGATGATCGGCACCGGTTTCGGAGTCGCTGGCTGGATGTCAACGGTCGCACGGGGAAGCGCGCGATCATCGGCTCCCAGCAGCAGAGCGGGCGGCGCCGCTCGACTGAATGCCCGGTCGTCTGGGCTCAGGCTGCCTCCAAGTAGCCGGGGTGTGCCTGTCCCTGGATCGAGCCTTGCTGTGGCAGTTGCAGTTACAACGAGTGCGGTAAGCGCTACCGCGATAAACACCTTCACATTCATGGTGCTGCTCCCTTGACTAGTCAATGAGTAATCGAGAATCCTGGCTTGCTCCTTCCGTATCGGTGCTCCATTGGGGCGATGAACCTTCTCGCTTCGCCGTCCTCGGTCACGGTGCCGAGGTATCGAACGCGGCCACAGCCCCCGAGGGCACATAGCTCGCCTCGTAGCCCAGGAGCCGCCCGAGCGGTGCGCCCAGGGCGAGCCCCATCCGCTGCATCCACTCGGGCGGGAACGGGAGCCGCACGTCGTCGTAATGAGCACGAGCGATGACGGCGAGCCGCAGCGGGTTCGGCATGCCCTTCCTGTTCGTCCTTCCGTCGCCCGCGAGGCCGAACATCGTCTCGATCAACTGCTCGAGCTACGTCAGTGCGGCCTCCCGCACCTCACCTCAGAGCAGCTGTCTCCTCGATCAGCACCTCGCGACCGACGCGCAGGTAGCGGCACTTGCCGGGCGAGAGCACATACGCCTCGTCGCTCAGCCGGATCAGGTTCTTGAGCGCGATGCTGCCTCGGTAGGCGATTGCCTCCATGCCGACGAGCGGCTCCAGCAGGGGAGAGACCACCCTGGCGATCCGCACGCGGCGGCGCTCGATGTCGTCGGGGTGCCAAAACACGTGTCTCCTCCCTGTTAGGGAGGGCGGCGCGCCCTATTTCGATAATCCAAATCCTAGGTCGCGTGTTTCCCGCACGACACCCCCCAAAAGGGTGGCTTTGCATCAAGTCGCACTAGGTTTGGGCTCGAATGAGTGATCGCAGCTAGCAGCCCTGCGAGATCGCAACGAGCTGCGCGAAGCCGTGCTCGCCCGTCCTGGTCGTTCAGGACACAACAAGCGGATCAAGTCCCGGCCTATCGGGCACGCGGACTATGTCTGTACGTTCGTCACCAAAGGCACCCGGTTCTGCACGGCCACGTTCTTCCTGCCCAAAGGCAGGCTCGCCGTCGTCTCCCGATGCAGTACGCCGCCGTGAGCCTGGCGGTCACCAGCAGTCTTCGCACTAACGCAGCCGACGGTCAAGCAGCGCGCTCAACGAGGGGACTATCCACTCGGCCCCGAAACCGCGAAGAAGTTCGCCTCGCGCGTTATCGCCCACGCCGACGACGATGAGCCCGGCCGCATGGCCTGCGGCGACCCCGGCCGGGGTTGGAGTAAACGTGACGACATTCGCGGCGTCGACTCCGAGGCGACGACATGCGGCGAGCAATAGGTCGGGCGCCGGCCGCGGCCGCAACCTCTCGGCCCGAATGAGGTTGGCGTCAGCCAGCTCCTCCACGAGCGTCGCTAGCTCCGCGAGCTCGAGCATCGCCAGCGTGTTCGCGCTGGCTGAGACGATCGCGCGCTTCAGGCCGGCATAGCCGGTTGCCTCGAGGTAGCGACGTGCGCCTGGGAGAGCCGTCACCCCGCGACCGTGCAGGCTGCGCGCAAGAGCCTCGCCTTTCCGCCTAGCCAGGCCGTAAGCGGTCTCCGTGTCGGCAGGATCGTCTGGGCGTCCCTCGGGCAGACGGATCCCTCTGCTATCGAGAAAGCCGTGGACTCCTTCGAGTCGCGGCCGGCCGTCGATGTACGCAAGGTAGTCGGCTTCACGGTCGAATGGAATGAACTGCCAGCGGTTCTTCTCGGCGACTCGCTGGAGGAACTCGTCGAAGACTCCAGCCCAAGCCCATGCGTGCAGGACTCCGCTGTCGGTCAGCACGCCGTCCAGGTCAAAGAGACACGCCTCGACCTTTTCCGGAACACCGAGCATCTTCGTCGTGATCGCCATCGGGGGCAGCCACGGCTCGGTGCGGACTCTTGCCGTTCGAGCCAGGCGCGCGAGCGCTATGGCCGTCTGTCTGCGCTCCTCGCTGTGCTCGTGTCGTGAGCGTGCGAGCTCCGAGTCGGTCAGCGTGCCAGAAGCGGCGTCCAGTGCACGTTCGTTTGCGTCGAGCGCGAGTTGCCAGTGCAACGCGACTCTGTCCAGCTCGAACGGGTGCCGAGCCTCGTGTGCGTTGTTGATCCCCTTACTCTTGCGAGACACGGCCGCTCGTGGTGGGGGACGGTCTGGCGCGCGCCTAGGTGTCGCGAGACCGAAGTCGGTGACGAGTGCGGCATCCACTTGCCTCACCAGTACCGACTCCAGCAGCTCCCCACATCCGCGGTTCTCGGCGAACCAACTGCGGACGGCTACTGACAACGTAGCCGACGTCTTCCGGTCTCACGGGTTCACTAACCATCGCTCCGGGTATGTGCGACCCGAGTGCCCGGGCGAAGATCCATGGCAAGCGGCCATGCCTCCCTCTAACCCGTGAAGGGCGGTCGCGCGGCCAGCACACCGCAGATACGGACCCTGCGCCTGAAGGTGACCGGCGGGCTCCCGGTGCCGCGCTGGAAGGAGACTCGGACGGAGAGCCGATAGCGGCCGGGAGGCAGCAGCACGCGAGGGGTCACACGCGCCTGGAGTGACAGCACCGTGAGCCTGCGTCGCAGCCGGCCGTTCACGTAGACCCGGATGCGGGCAATGCGCGTGCCCTCGAAACTCACGCGAGGCACACGCGTGCGGATGCACCCCGCCGTCGCCTGACGCACGATGAAGCCCGCGTGTGCGGCATCCCCTGCATCCGGTGGCTTTGGCCCGGGTGGCACGACGGGTGGGCCAGGCGGAGGCGGTGGCGGCTCAGGCCCGGGCGTCGGCGGTTCGGGCGGCTTCGGAGGGCAAAGGAGTTCGGTCGCGATCGTCACCGTGTCGATCTTGGACACGCCACCCGCCTCGCCCGTGACGCTCGCCGTATTCCGCACGACGCTCGCAGTGCAATCCTCCGGCGCGCGGGTCTTGTGTGAGCAGACGTAGGTCCAGTTGTCGCCTGGGTCGAGCGTTCGCGGCGTGTCATCAGCACCTGAACCGTCTGTCTTCGCGGTGAGCTCCGGAGGCTCGTCGCAGTTGGGATCGGTGACGCGGACGGAGTTCGCCGGGAAGGGAAGGTCGCCCGGGTTCGTGACGTAGAGGGTGTAGCGGAGCGTGTCGCCCGCTTGCGCCGTGGCCGGGCCGGTCTTGTCGATTGCGATTGCGGGCGAGCCCCGCCGAACGTTGCGGAACGTGCAGACCACTCGTTCACCCGACGCCAGCTGGAGGCGTTCGTACACACCTCCGGCCCGAACCCGTGCCCGTCGCGTACCTCGCTTGCATTCCACGGTCGAGCGATAGTCGGCTGGATTCGTCCCAGTCACGGCGGCCTCCGACACCGTGTACACCCCCGGGGCTACGGCTGCCATGCGACTTGCTCCGTCTCCCGCCGCTGCCACCACGATGCGGCCGTTCACGAGGAGATCGAAGCGCCCCGCGTCCGAGCTCGGCTCGAGCTCCTTCCGGACGACGAGCTGGGCAGACTCGTAATTGCCGAAGTTACGGCGCGGCGCGTACGTCGTCGTCGCGGTGGAAATCGGGCCCCAGGCGCAAGGGAACATCCCTCCCGGTGCGGAGGTGCTCGGGTACGAGCACCTCACGAACGCGCGGGCCGCGCGCCGTCGTGCACCGGCCGTCGGCAGCGTCTCCCGCAGCCAGTACCTGCCGCGCGGCGGACGAATGTCGTTGATCACGTACTGACCTTCGGTGTCGGTGATCCCGAACGGCTCGTTGGCGTCACGAATCCCGTCGTCGTCGTAGTCGGCCCAGATCGTCCAGCGGGGTAGCCCTGGTTCACCTGCGTCGCGGCGCCCGTTGGCGTTCCGGTCGTGGAACTTCATGCCGGAAGCGGCGCAGGTACGCAAGGTCAGTGCCTGCGGCGCCACGTAGTCCTGCATGTTCGAATTCTCCGAGATCGAAGAGCGCGAGTGCATCCAGATCGACCCGAACGAGACGCAGGGGTCGCCGACCGCCTCCTGCAGGAACCGATTGAGGTTCAACGCCGCTTCGCCGAAGTGGTAGGTCGGGATCGTGCCGCTGTAGGCGCCTGGCAGACGAGCAGTGATCGGGCCCGCGTTGACTGCGCCCTGGACATCGACGTTCGGAGTGAGGCCGGTGAGGCCGTCGAGCCCTCCGCTCGTTGCGCACCCCGTCGTCGCATCGGTAGTCGACGTCACCCATCGCTGGATGACGACCTCGACGGCGTTCCCTGGAGCCTCGTACGAGACGAGAAGGTCTCCGGTGCGCCGGCACGGAATGGTTGCTCCTCGACTGTTGGTCCAGAGCCGCGAGTCGTGGTTGAGCTCGAAGGTGAGGATGGTTGTGGCGACGCGCGTGAGCTGCGGGCTCTGGCGCGTGAAGCCCAGGTACAGGAATGCTTGCGCGCCGCCCGAATCGACTGCCGACCACGCGTCGAGAATGTTGGCCTTGCCAGGGGTGACGCCCCCGGCTTCGGTTGTGAGGTCCCACAGACCCGGCAAGTCTTCCTTGCTGCCTCCCGTGAAGGCTGTGTCTTCGGCATTCGGATCCGGGTTGTGACTGACCCGTCGCTCTGCCTGGAGCGCTTGCCAGTCGATCTTTGGGTCGGCGTCGTCCTGGTTCCCATCCGCGCCCTGGAAGTTGCTGCCGGGCAGCGGGTTCTCAGAGGGAGGAAGTGCTGCCGCAGACGCAGGCGGAGACAGAAGAACGCTCCACGCAAGTGCGCTCGCAACCAGGACAACACCACTCCTGGAGGCCCGCCGCAGCCGGGGCGTTTGCTCCGTAGAGAACGGCACGAGCAGAATGTATCCGTCGTTCGCGCGGATAATCAATCGCAGTACGCTTAGGCGGTGGAGCGGACCGCGCACAAGAGCCTCCCTCTGATCCTTGCGCGCGAGTTCGCCTCGAACCTGGCCACTCCTCTCGCGGTCATCGACGAGGAGGGCACGCTCGTCTTCTTCAACGAGCCGGCCGAGCGGATCATTGGCGAGTCTTTCGCCGAGCTCGGCAACCTGACCGAGGAGGAATGGCGCGCGAGGTTCAACGCCGAGCGGCGCGACGGCACGCCGTTGAGCGTCGAAGAGATGCCGACCAGCGTTGCCCGCCGACTGCGGCGGCCGACGCACGAAACCATGGTCCTCACCATGCTGGACGGGCGACAGCGCACCCTCTCGGTGACGGCGATCCCGATGCTCGGCCGCGAACAGGAGTTGTCAGGGGTCGTGGTCGTCTTCTGGGAGGACAACGCCGCGTGAAGGCCGCCGTCTGGGGCTGCCGGGGATCGCTGGCGGCGCCCGGCGCGGACACGGTCGTCTACGGAGGGAACACGTCCTGCGTCGAGCTGGAGCTCGCGGACGGCTCGCCGGTCATCCTGGACGCGGGGACGGGGATCCGCCTCCTCGGACTGAGGCTGGCGTCAGAGCCGCGTCGTCCGATCCACCTGTGTCTCACGCACCTTCACCTTGACCATCTTGAGGGGCTCGGCTTCTTCGTGCCGCTGTGGGAGCCCGAGCGCGAGCTCCACATCTGGGGGCCCGCCTCGCCGGTGGACACGCTCCAGGAGCGCATCGCCCGCTATCTCTCACCACCGCTTTTCCCCGTGGAGCTCTCGGAGGTGCCGTCCGCGATCACCTTCCACGACGTCACCGACGAAGAGTTCGAGCTGGGGACGGCACGCGTCCGTGCCGAGCCGGTCACGCATCGCGGGCCGACCGTCGGCTATCGGTTCGAGGAGAACGGCTACGCGCTGACCTACATCCCGGATCATGAGCCGTATCTGGGAGTCGAGGCCGACGATGCAGAACCCGAATGGCTCTCAGGTTTCTCTCTCGCGGAAGGCGCCGACGTGCTCATGCACGACTCCCAGTACTTCGAGCAGGAGTACCCCTCGCATGTCGGCTGGGGCCACTCGAGCGTGGCGCACGCCGTCGCGTTCGCGCGGACCGCAGAAGTGCGGCATTTGCTCCTGTTCCATCACGATCCCCTGCACACCGACGACCAGCTGCGCTCGCTCGAGGCCCGCGCCCGAGAGCTCTGGGGCGAGCAAGGCGCTCCGCCGAAGCTCGCGAAGGAAGGGATGACACTCCCGCTGGACGCCGAGGTCCAGGCCAGGTCCTAGCGAGGCCAGGCCTCGGCGAGCTTCCTGCGACTCTCGAGCAGATGCTCCGGCATCACCTTCACGTCGGCCAGGACGGGCATGAAGTTCGTGTCGCCCAGCCAGCGCGGGACAAGGTGGAGGTGGACATGATCGACGACCCCGGCGCCTGCCACTCGTCCGAGGTTCCAGCCGAGGTTGTAGCCCTGTGGGGTGTAGAGCTGCGCAAGCGCACCGATGCCTTGGCTGGTGAGGCCGTGGATCTCGAGCACTTCACCTTCGAGGAGCTCCGAGAAGTCGCCGACGTGCCGGTACGGCGCCACCATCAGGTGGCCGGATGCGTATGGGTACCGGTTGATGAGCACGAACGCGTCCTGCCCGCGGTAGACGACGAGACCTTCTTCGTCGTCGCCTTCGGCGGCGCGGCAAAAGACGCAGCCCTCCTGCTCGTCGGCGCGGGCGATGTACTCGAGCCGCCATGGTGCCCAGAGCTGCTCCACGATCCCCGAGAGGTTAGAGCGCCGCGGCGACGGGGAACCCTCGTGACAGATGCCTCGACTCCTTAGTCCGCTCATCGCGCTCGTGCTGCTGGCCGGAGTCGTCTCGAACGCAGCGGGTGAGCAACCGGCGCCGAACTGTCTCGGGGACACGCCGACGATCCTCGGCACTCCCGGAAACGACACGCTGGTGGGCACCGCGGGCCGCGACGTCATCAACGGCCTGCAGGGAAACGACACGATCGACGGCGGCGCCGGCCCGGACGTCATCTGCGGCGGCGACGGCGACGACACCCTGATGGGCAACACGGGTCTCGACGCCATGAGCGGCGGGCTCGGAAACGACCGAATCGACGGAGGGGCCGGTGGCGGGTTCAACGGAGTCGTCTATGTCGAGGCGCCGGGCGCAGTCACCGTCGACCTGACCGCGGGAACGGCGACAGGATCTACGGGCAGCGACACGCTGGTCAACATCAACACGGTGCTCGGCTCGCGCAAAGGTGACGTGCTGAAAGGTGGCCCGGGGCAGGACCTCCTCCTCGGCCTCGGCGGAGGCGACACGCTGGTCGGTGCCGGCGGCGCCGACATTCTCGCTGGGCTCGGTGGCAACGATTCCCTCGACGGCGGGGCCGGCTTCGACTATGCGGACTACACGGACTCTCCTTTCCGCATCCAGGCGAACCTCACGCGCGGGGTTGCCCTCGGCGACGGGCGAGATCGGCTTCGCCGGATAGAGGGCGTCATCGGCGGGGCGCGCGGCGACAAGCTGATCGGCAACGCGCGGGACAACGAGCTCTACGGCGATCGCGGTAACGACACGCTGGAGGGCCACGGCGGCCGGGATCTGCTCAACGGCGGACGGGGCCGCGACCGCCTCGACGGCGGTGCGGGCAGAGACCGCTGCCGGGCCGGCGAAGTGCTCGTTCGCTGTCCCTAGAAGAAACGGCGCCAGCGGAAAAACGCCAGCACAGCCGCAAAGATCCCGACCATCGCGGCGATGATCAGCCAGAAGGCCCCGGCGGTCCCGAAGCCGGGGAAGTCGACGTTCATTCCGAAGATGCTCGCCACGAGCGTCAGCGGCAGCAGCAGGACGCTGAAGACAGTCAGCACCCGGAGCACGTCGTTCTGGCGGTGCGAGAGCGCCGCCTCGTTCGTTGCCTCGAGCGCCTCGACGACCTCCTTGTAGTTGTCGAGCAGGTCCCAGATGCGCTCCGACGCGTCGACGAGGTCGTCGAAGTAGAGCTCGAGGTCCTCGGGCAGGAACCGCTCCACGTGCCGCTCGAGGAGTCGCAGCGTCGGCCGCTGTGGCTTGATGATCTTGCGGTAGCTGATGATCTCTTGCTTCACGCGGGAGATGTCGCGGACGATCTCCTCGAAGCGGCCGTCATCGATGTCATCCTCGACGGTGTCGAGCTTGTAGCCGATCTTGTCGAGGATCGGGAAGCAGTAGTCGAACAGGTCGTCCAGGACGTGGTAGAGCAGGTAGCCGGAGCCCTTGCTGAAGAGGTTCTCGCGCAGCTCCGGGTCGTCCGTACAGCGCTGGAAGAGCCTCGTGACGGGGAGAAGCTCGACCGCCGGCAGGGTGACGAGGTAGTCGGGGCCGAGGAAGACGTCGAGCTCGCCCGCGTTCAGGCGCTGGACCGTCTTGTCGTAGACCGGGAAGTGGAGGACGATGAAGCGGTAGTCGTCGTACTCGTCGACCTTCGGCCGCTGCCGCCTGGACAGCACGTCCTCCACATCGAGCGGGTGCCAGCCGAAGCGCTCGGCCAGCGCCATCGCCTCGTCCGGTCGCGGCGAATCGAGGTGGACCCAGGTGAGGCCGTCGGCGGTGAGCTCAGCCGGCTCGCGCGCAGGAGGTGTGGCGACCTCGCGCGTGGCGCGGGAGCGCGAACGGATGCGAGGCAGGCTGGGCATCGGTACTGAGCGGGTCGTCCGTCCTCATGGCTTCGCCATTCTACCGCCCACATCCTCTGCATCCCTGCCTCCACGACCCATAATCAGAGGACGATGATCGTTGACATGGCGGTGTACGAGAACGGATCTCGGCGCCCGGGGAAGCTCGAGCTCGAGGACGCCTACGAGGCCTGCCGAGACGGGAAGAGCTTCGCCTGGATCGAGCTGCAGGAGCCCACCGAGGAGGAATTCGACTCAGTTCTCCGGGAGTTCAACCTCCACGAGCTCGCGGTCGAGGACGCGATCCAGGCGCATCAGCGCCCGAAGCTGGACGTCTACGACGAAGGGCTGCTAGTGGTATTGAAGACGGCTCGATACATCGAGCCCGACGAGCGAATCCAGCTCGGAGAGATCCTGGTCTTCGTCGGCGACGGATTCATCATCACCGTTCGTCACGGGAAGGCGGCGCTCCACAACGTCCGTCACCGGCTCGAGAAGCGCCCGGAGCTCCTGCGACTTGGCCCCGCCGCCGCGCTCTATGCGATCGTCGATGACGTCGTCGACGACTACGGCCCGGTAATCGCGGCGCTCGAGCAGGACATCGCAGAGCTCGAAGCGGACGTGTTCTCGGAGGAGCGAGCGACGCCCCCCAAGCTCATCTATGCGAAGAAGCGCGAGGTTCTCAGGCTGTACTCGGCGATTGCACCCCTCGTGGACCCCCTCGACCGGCTCGAGCAGGGCAACCTGGAGATCCCTGAGGAGCTGCGCCCGTACTTTCGCGACGTCGAGGACCACCTGATCCGCTACATGCGTGAGGTCGAAGGCTTTCGCGAGCTGTTGACGAGTGTCCTCGCCGCGAACCTCACGCAGGTCAGCGTGAGACAGAACGAGGACGTCCGAAAGATCTCAGCCTGGGCGGCCATCATCGCCGTCCCGACGCTGATCACGGGCATCTATGGCATGAACTTCGAGCACATGCCCGAGCTCGGCTGGACGTTCGGCTACCCACTGACGCTGGCCGCGATGGCAACCGCCTGCCTGCTGCTGTACCGCTACTTCAAGCGTGCGGGGTGGCTCTGATCCGTCGCGGCTAGACTGCGGGCCCCGCGCCTGTAGCTCAGGGGATAGAGCGCGCGCCTCCGGAGCGCGAGGTCGTAGGTTCGATTCCTACCAGGCGCATAGCGAGCCGGTTCGGGCCACGTCGGATCAGGCAAGTTCAGGACGGGTCAGAATCGCGTTCCACCACAGCGTTTGTGCGCGGCTTCGGGGTCAGGATTGCCCGAGCCAGGCGCAAGCGCGGAGGGGCCGTTTTTGGGCCTCTGTGCCACGGATTTGAGTCACGGCCGGGCCGTGGCACACGACTGCCGCAGGGATGCGCCCGGGGGTGCTAACGATGGCGCCGCGGCGGGGCTACTCCCCCGTCGCCACGGCCCCCGGGCGTCTTGCCGGCGTCGCGGGGGCCAATCTGGTTCGAGGGGGCGCGGGTCGAAGTCCGCGGCCCTTCCCACGCCCCGCTCGAGCGTAGGACGTCAGCGCCGGCGCGGCTAGATGGCGGTTCGGAGACGTTTTGTCGAGGCGGTGCGCCGATTGCCGGATGATCCGGATGCGGTGCTGATGTCGGGCGACCTGGCAGACAACGCCGCCGACGGCGAGTACGACGTCGTTCGTGAATTGCTCGCGCAGCTCGGGGCGCCGGCCTATGTCCTGCCCGGAAACCACGACGATCGTGAGACGCTTCGCCGGCATTTCGACTTGCCCGGGGCGGGGGGAGCGCCGGTGCAGTACGCGGTGGATCTGGGGCCGCTGCGGCTCGTGGCGCTCGACAGTACGCGGCCGGGGGGAGGACCGCGGCGAGCTGGATGTGGACCGACTGACATGGCTCGAGGCGGAGTTGGCGCTCGCGCCGGATCGGGTGACCCTGCTTGCGCTCCACCACCCGCCGGTTACGACCGGGATCTTGGCATGGGATGAGATTGGCCTGTCCGTCGAGGATCGACGCGGGCTCGGCGAGGTCCTCCAGCGCCATCCGCAAGTGCGGCGAGTTGTGGCGGGTCATGTGCACCGTACGATCGCGGCGGAGCTTGCCGGTCGGGCGGTGCTCGCCGTCCCCAGCACGTACATGCAGGCTCGGCTCAGCTTCAACTCTGATGAGATCGAGGTTGTCGCCGAGCCGCCCGGCTTCGCTGTGCATGCGGTGCTGGACGGCGAGCTAGCCTCGCACGTCCAGCCTGTGAGCTAGACCGCCAGCGATCGACCCGGTGAACGGATACGCAAGCGCCGCGGCGTTCGGCTCGCCGCCGGCCCCTAGAGAGGAAACGAGTGAGAGTGGTGCCCGATGGGCCTTGTGGGGACCGGTCCTCGTTCCAGCCCTGCCTGTGGAGTGGC
>DATGDB010000068.1:0-5873 GCA_035311205.1 Gaiellaceae bacterium
GAGCTGAAAGCGCAGCGTGGGCCCGAGCGGCCGGCGGCCGAGGCTCCAGCGCACGCGATACGGACCGGACCCGGCGTTGGGGAACTGCCGGGCGAAGTTCACGGATGAGGTCGCGAGCCAGCCGACGCGCCGGAGCCGGTACATGTTGCAGCGCCAGAGACCGGCGCCGCCGCTGACGCAAAGTCGGTACCAGCCGAAGTAGTGCCGCTCGGTCGTCACGTCGAGGTACACCGCGCCCCGCTTGACCACGACGCCGTAGCAGATGTCCCGCTTCGGCGTGCAATACCGCGCAAGCGTCTTTACCGGCGCGGCTGCTTCGGCGGTGGTGACGAGGGCCGCAGTTGCCGCGATCATGACGGTCAGCACCGGAATGAGCCAGCGTCCGCGCACGGCCGGAGGATCCGCCGTCGCGCGCTTTGAGTCAAGCGGGCTCCGTTGTACTGTGGGCGCGTGTCGGCACGCCGTCTCGTGGTCTGCGTGCTCATCGTGGTCGGTTCTACCGTCGTCGCCGCGGCGCAGGCGATGCCGCTTGGTGCATACGGCAATACAGCGCGCTTCGACCGCCTGACCGGCCAACGTACCGCCTCGGGGCTGACGTACCTCGCATGGGACCAGGGCCGCACCTGGGGCTCGCCGTACAGCTACTTCATCGACAACCTGGCGAGCGGCCACACATCGCGCTGAAGACGGCCAAAGGCGGCGGGATCACGCAGCAGGGAATCGCCCGCGGCAAGGGCGACGCACATCTGATCGGCCTCACCGTGGCAATCGCCGAAGCCGCGAAGCCCGTCTACATCCGCCCTCTAGCGGAGATGAACAACGAGCGGAACCCCTACTGCGCGTTCTATGCCAACGGCCGTGCGAAGGGAGGCGGGAGGACCGCCGCCTGGTACCGGAAGGCGTTCCAGCGGATCTACATCCTCATGCACGGCGGCACTGCGAAGGCGATGAGCGCGAGGCTGCGCGCCCTCGGGATGCCCGGAGTGAAGACCGACGTGCCCGTCAATCGTTATCCGAACCTGACAGTGATCTGGAACCCGCTCGCAGTGGGAGTGCCCGACGTTCACGGAAACCACTTCCGCGACTACTTCCCTGGGCTCAAGTACTTCGGCGCCTACGGGAACAACTACTACGACACGAGCGGCGTCTACGCGTTCCACCGCACGGAAGAGCTCTACAACGCGTACAAGACCAAGCCGTTCATGTTTCCTGAGTGGGGCTTGACGATCGACGACCCGGCGTTCATCAAGGCGTTCGCGGGGTTCGTGCGCACCCATCGGCGCGTGCGCTTCATCAGCTTCTTCAACGGCCCGGCGGGAGGGAGCTACGACATCGGGACGAAGCCGAAGAGCCGCGCGGCCTACCGGCGCTTCATCGTGCGGCTCCATGGCTAGCTTCGCCGAGGATCTCGTCGATCTCGGCGCGGGAGAGAACCGTCTCGCTATGACCCTCGACGTAGAGCTCTGCGTCGAAGGCGAGTACGGCAACAGTGAGTCGGGCGAGCCGCTCGGCCGTGTAACCGCCTGACGGGGCTTCGTAGAGGCAGTCCCCGAGGAAGAGCACGCGGTCGGGCTCCACGTACATGACCGACGAGTCGGCAGCGTGGTCGCCGCCAACATGCCGAACCTGGACGGCCACGTCGCCGAGGTCGAAGTCGAGCTCCACGTGAAAAACGATGTCGGCCGGCGCGATCCGGACCGTGCGTGGAGACGGGAGCTCCTCCTTGACATTGGCCGCGTGCTCCGGCGACGCCTCGCCCGCGGCCACCCGACGGTCGAGCGCCCCGTCGCTCCAGTCGGTCGCTGCTAGCTCGCCGAGCGCCTCGGCAGTCAGCTTGTGCGCGACCACGGGGACGGCCAGCTCCACGGCGCCGAAGACGTGGTCCCAGTGTGAATGTGTGAGGACGACGAAGCCCGGTGGGCCAACGACTTCGGCGGCCAGGCCGTCCAGAAAGAGCCTGCTGTGCACGGCCGAGGAGCCGGCGTCGAGCATCAACGTCCGGCGAGCACCCACCACGGCGGCAAGCGACGGGCGGTCCGGCGGTCCCGGCGGAAGCCAGTAAACGTGCTCGCTGATTCTCTGCACGCGTGTCATTCTCGTGGCGCGATGCCCTTCGTAGCGCCCGAGCTCGTCACACCCGCACCCTACGAAGTCTCGTTCGGACGGATCGCAGGTCGCGCCGGACCGGGAACCGTACGCATCGTCGTCTCGGTCGACGGGCGCGTTCGTGCCGAGAAGCAGATCGGCCGCCCCAGGTTCGACTTCTGGATCGCCCTCCCGCAGCGGGATGTCCGGTTGACGGTGACCGC
This sequence comes from Gaiellaceae bacterium, assembly GCA_035311205.1. GTDB lineage: Bacteria > Actinomycetota > Thermoleophilia > Gaiellales > Gaiellaceae > JACDAN01. The sequence continues at coordinate 2,310 of DATGDB010000068.1, forward strand.
CGTCGACAAGCGCGGCCGGCGCGAAGCAACCGCGGTCGAGCCCGTGTTCGGGCTGCCACAGGCCTCGGCTCCTCGAGGACCGCCACGCCGGAGCTTCCAGGACGCCCGCCTCGTGAGCGAGCTTCGCGCGCTGGGGCGGGAGTTCCCCGGAATCTGCGGGATCCTCGTCCAGGACCTTCGCGACGGCGCTCAGGCCGCCTGGAACGCGCGCGCCCACTTCCCGGCTGCCTCCACGCTGAAGGTGGCGATCGCGGTGGAAGTCCTCCGCGCCCTCGACGGGAAACCCTGGCGCGGCAGCCGGGTCGACCGGCTCCTGCGCCGGATGCTCATTCCGTCGGACGACAAGGCCGCGAACGAGCTCCTCGTCTGGCTCGGCGGGTCGATCAGCGGCGGCGCGGCGCGCGTCAACGCCACGCTGCAGGCGCTCGCCCTCTACGACACCGACATGTACGGCGGCTATCTGGTGCAGGCCAGCGAGCCGAGCTTCGTCGGGAAGCGCACGACGGCGTCGGATTACGCGAGCCTGCTCCGCCAGATCCACTTCGCCGGAGAAGGCAAGGGTCGGCTCGCGCGCCGCTTCCGCGGCAGCTTCGTCCCGGCCGACGCCCGCCATCTGCTCTACCTGCTCGCGCACACGACGACAAGCTGGCTCGACCGTCTTCTCTCCGCCCGGCAGGCCACGGTCGTCCAGAAAGCGGGCTGGATCACGCGTGCTCGCCACGACGGGGGGCTCGTCTACTGGCCCGGCGGCACCTTCGTGGCCGTTGTCATGACCTGGAACGAGCGCGGCGTGGGAGTTGCTTCAGATCTGCTCGCGGGCCGCGTCGCGCGGGCGGCTCTCGCTCGTCTCAGCCGGAAGGGCTAGACCAGGGCAGTTGGTCCCAGTTCGGCGGGCGCTCCGGCTGCCAGTGCGGGTACGGCGCGTAGGCATCCCGCGCCGAAGGCGTCTCCGTCTCGACCCCGGCGCCATGGCGGCGGGCCAGCTCCGAGCGCGGGTAGACCAGGCTCCGATCCTCCTTTCGCGCGCCGGCCATGAAGAGCACGCAGGGCTCGTCGCCGGCGCCCACGAAGGTGTGCTCGGTGCCCGGCGGGCTGTGAAAGAAGTCCCAGGGGCGGAGCAGCCGTTCCTCCTCCTCGACGAGCAGCAGGCATTCGCCGGCAAGGACGAGAAAGTCCTCCTGGGTGGACTCGGCGTGGTAGAGGCCGCTCGGCTGCCCGGGGTCCAGCACCGTGAGCGAATACCCCACTTGGGCGAACTTGTGCACCGGCAGGTCCGGTCGGTTGCGAAGCACGGGCTTGTCGCCCTCGAAGACGCATTCAGCTCCGAAGGCGTCGTTCCGCAGCCACGCAGCGTCCTGAGCGTTGACGACGAACCAGCCGTCGCCGACCGGTGCGAGGCCGGAATCCACTGACTCGAGCGGTGCTTCCTCGACCATCGCTCGAACCATAGAGGCCTGACTCCGCGTACCGTTGTCCTGTGCCACGAAGCTGCGCCCTCCTGCTCGCCGTGCTGGTCGCAGCGGGCTGCCAAAGCGGCGACGACTCGAGCTCCAAGAACACCACGACGACTGTGACGATTTCGACGACGGTGGTCGCGCCGTCCGGAGGATCGGACGCCTTCGGCCGCATCCCCGTGATCGTGAAGCGCACCGAACCGAGCGTCGTCTCGGTCGTGACGCCTGCCGGTCAGGGCAGCGGCGTCATCTACCGCGCGGACGGATTCGTCATCACGAACGCCCACGTGGCCGGGGATGCCTCGCGCGTCACGGTCGTGCTGGCAGACGGGCAGCGGCTGGACGCGAAGGTGCGTGCGAAGACGGAGCTCTACGACATTGCCGTGCTCGAGGTCGACAGGAAGGGGCTTCCGGCTGCGAGCTTCGCCCGCGCGCTCCCCGTGGTCGGAACGCTCGCCGTCGCGATCGGCAATCCTCTCGGCTTCGAGAATTCCGTCACCGCTGGAATCATCTCCGGGGTGCATCGCGAGATTCCCGCCGGCGGTGCAACGCCCGCCCTCGTCGATCTCGTCCAGACCGACGCCGCGATCTCGCCCGGGAATTCCGGCGGCGCCCTGGTCGGAGGGAACGGACAGGTCGTTGGAATCAATGTCGCCTACATCCCGCCGCAGGGCGGTGCGGTCTCACTCGGGTTCGCGATTCCGGCGCCAACGGCCGTTCTCGCCGCCGATCAGCTGATCTCGAAGGGCGAAGTCGAGTTCGCATATCTCGGGATCCGCCCCCTCCAGGTCACGCCCGAGCTGAACCAGGCATACGGCATCGGCTCCGACACCGGAGTGCTGGTCGACGAAGTGATTTCGGGCTCACCCTCCGCGAAGGCCGGCGTGAAGAGCGGAGACGTCATCGTGCGGCTCGACGACCGCAAGATCGTGGTCGTGGAGGACATCTTCGCGGAGCTGCGTCAGCACAAGCCGGGGGCGACCGTCACGCTCGAGCTCAAGCGCAACGGCGAGACCAAGACGGTCGAGGTCAAGCTCGGGAATCTGGCCGAACGGCCGTCCTAACTGCCGGTGGCGGAGAAGTGCTGGTAGTCGGGGGAGGACCAGTTCCCGCCCCAGGACCAGCCGACGGCGGCGAAGGCGCGTTCCAGGGCTCCGCCTACGAAGGCCATTCCGGGCCGGCGGTGAGACCGGTCGAGATACCTGCGTCCAGCGGCCGGCCGCACGATGCCGCGATCGAGGTAGGGATTCTCCACCGGATTCACGTCGACGGCGAGGCCGTAGGCGTGCGACGACCAGCGGCGCGGGCCACCTGCGATCGCATACCGGCAGTTGAAGCCGGAGGTGTTGTCGGCCGCCATTGATTTCGCGTCGCTCGCGCGGTAAGCGTCGATCGGCCGCAGACGGCGGATCGGGAAGCGCGAGGCATAGAGTCTGCGGAAGACGGAGACGATGTCGCGCGCGGCGGTCGAGCGCACGACGATCGACCCGAGATGAGCACGGTTGTCGAAGCCCCAGTAGCTCACTCGGACGAGCCGTAGCTGAGCGGGCCCGACCGGACAGCCGGGGCGATACGAGTAACGGAGGTCTGTTCTGCTGACGGGCGAGACGGTGCCGACGAAACGAGGCGCCGGGGACGCGACTCCCAGTGACAGGGCCGCGAGGACGAGCAGCGCAAGCTTCACGGACGCGCAGCGTAGTCTGCGTTGCGGTGGAGCACGAGGAAGTCCTCAGCCGCATTCGCGAGCTCTGCCTTGCCCTGCCCGAGACGACCGAGAGGCTGAGTCACGGCGCGCCGACGTTCTTTGTCCGCGACAAGCGCGCGTTCGTCATGGTGCTCGGGAACCACCACGGAGACGGCCGCTTCGCCATTTGGTGTGCCGCCGGTGACGGCGTACAAGAGATGCTCGTGGAAGCCGATCCGGAGCGTTTCTTCCGCCCGCCCTACGTCGGGCATCGCGGGTGGCTCGGCGTGCGGCTCGACCGCGGGATCTACTGGGACGAGCTGGCGGGGATCATCGAGGACGCATTCGCGGAAGTCGCGCCGCCCAAGCTCGTCGAGAGCGCACGCCCAGCACGCTGAAGGCGAGCACGATTCCAGCGAGGACGAC
>DATGDB010000069.1:0-29961 GCA_035311205.1 Gaiellaceae bacterium
CCCGGTGGAGGGGGTCCCGCACAATGGCGGCGTCTGGCGTCTTCGGGTTAGCGCCGACTGCAGCGGCGTACTGGGGCTACCCCCAGGTCTCTCGGCGGACTCGCGGCAGCAGGAGCGCAGGAAGAAGCGATGCCGCGACGAGCCCGAAGGCGACCCAGAACGTCATGCCGAACGCGTCGGCGAGCACGCGCTCGACGAGCGCGCGGCCCTGCTCGGACAGCGCGGCGAGCGCCCCGATGCCGCCCTCGACGCCGGGGAGGCTAGTGGCGATCTGGCGTTGCAGGACGACTGCGAGGAGGGCGGTGCCGACCGAGCCGGCCACCCGTTGGATCACGTTGATCGTGCTCGTTGCCTGAGGGATCGACTCCCTCGGCACGGCCTGGTAGGCGACCGCCATCGAGGGCACGATCGTGCTCCCGAGCCCGAGCCCGATGAGGAACAGAGCACCCGAGAGCAGTGCGTACGGCGTGTCGGCGCCGATCTGTGTGTACAGCGCCGTTCCGGCGAGGGCGAGGACGATTCCCGCCGGAACCACGAGGCGCGCGCCGATCTCGTCGGTCAGGCGTCCGGCGATCGGCATCGCGATCGCCGCTCCCAGCCCCTGCGGAATCAGCAATAGGCCGGTGGCGAGCGGGCTCTCTCCGCGGACGAGCTGGTAGTAGAGGGGCAGCAGGATCAGCGCGCCGAACAGGGCGATCCCGACGAGCAGGTTCGTGCCCGCGGCTGCGGCGAAGCCGCGGCTGCGGAAGAGGCCGACGTCGATGAGGGCGGCCTTCCCGAGTTGGAGCGCGTGCCTGACGAAGACGATGACGAGCGCCAGACCAGCCGAAATGCCGACAAGCGCGCGTCCGCCGAAGCCTCCGGCCGAGCCGGCCTCCGCCATCCCGTAGACGAAGAGCGCGAGACCCGGCGAGAGCAGCAGCAGCCCGCGCAGGTCGAGCCTTTGGCCCAGCCGCGGCGCCGACGCTGGGAGGAGCCGCCAGGCAAGCGCGAGCGCGACGAGACCGACCGGAAGGTTGACGAAGAAGATCCAGCGCCAGCTCGCCCCGCCCACGATCGCGCCGCCGATGATCGGCCCGAAGATCGGCCCGAGCAGCAACGGAACGCCGATCACGCTCATCACGCGGCCGATTCGCTGCGGCCCGGCGGCCTGGGCGAGAATCGTCTGCCCGACCGGCATCAGCAGTCCGGCGCCGGCGCCCTGGATTACTCGCGAGACGATCAGCGCGTCGATCGACCATGCAAGCCCCGAGAGCGTGGAGCCGGCCAGGAACACGAGCAGCGACGCGATCCAGACCCGCTTGACGCCGAACCGCTCGCTCGCCCAGCCGGTCAGCGGGATCGTGCTCGCAAACGCGAGCAGGTAGCCCGTCATGACCCACTGGATCGTCGAGATCGACGCGTGCAGGTCTTCGCCGAGCGTCGGGATGGCGACGTTGACGATCGTCGCGTCGAGGATCGCGAGCAGCATGCCGACGATGACGACCGCACCGAGGACGAGAATCTCTCTATCAAGTTTAGTTGGGTTAGCCATAAATTTAGAGTAGCACTAAATTTATGGCCGCCTCAAATCTATGCTAACTTCTGCCTGTGAGCCTTCGTGAGCGCAAGAAAGAGCAGACCCGACAGGCGATCGCGGAGGCTGCCCGCCGGCTGTTCGATGAACACGGGTTTGAGGCCGTCACGGTCGCGGAGGTGGCCCAGTCGGCGGACGTCTCGGAAGGAACGGTCTTCAACTACTTCCCGACGAAGGAAGACCTGTTCTATAGCCCGATGGAGGCGTTCGAAGCCGAGCTCGTCGCAGCCGTTCGGCAGCGCAAGCCCGGTGAGTCGGTCGCCGCGGCGTTCCGGCGGTTCGTGCTCGACCGCTCCGCCGGCCTGGCCGAAGAGGAACGCGCCGAGCTCATCGGGAGGGTGGAGGGAATCCGGTCGGCAAGCCCGGCCCTTCAAACCCGCGAGCGGGAGATCTCAGCCCGGTATACGCAGATGCTCGCCCAGCTGATCGCCGAGGAAATCGGGAAGCCTCCTGACGACGTCGAAGCTGCCGTGGTCGCCAATGCCTTGATGGGCGCTCAGCGGACGCTCGTCGACTATGTGCGCGCCAGGGTGCTAGCCGGACGCAGCGGTCCGAAGCTTGCGGCCGATGCGAGGTCGGAGGGCCGGCGCGCGTTCAAGCGGCTCGAACGCGGCCTCGCCGACTACGCGGTCAAACGCTGATCTTCAAGAGCGGCAGCGGCGCACCGTCGACCGGCGATCGGGTCTCGCCGACCTTGACCGCCCCCATCACGAGGTAGAACGGCTCGGCGAAGCGGTCGCTCTCGATGAGCAGCTCGGCGAACCCGCCCACCCTGGCGCGCGCGAGCGCGTCCTGCCAGAGCATGCGCCCGTAGCCGCGGCCAATCGAATGAGGCTCGACGAAGAGCCACTCGAGGACCCCCTGCGGCGGGTCGCCGACGAGGCCGTGAAAGCCGATCGCAGTCTGCTTGCGCTCGAGGACGAAGATGCTGGCGGCGGCGATCGTCTCCGCATCGATCGTGAGCGCTTCCGCCGCTGCCTCCAGGAACTGCTCGTCGTAGCCCCAGTGAGCCTTGGCATGGATAGCGAGGCGGCTCAGGAGGGGCCCGTCGTCGGGCCGTGCGGGGCGGATTTCCAGGACGGGTTGCGCGACGATGCAGACCGCAGCCGCCGGTTCGAGCTCCTGGACGATCGCGTCGGTTGGGGCGAAGCCCTCGGCCCGGAGGATCTCGCTGAGCGTGGCGGCGAACTGGTCGGGCGGTTTTTTCCACGCGGGCGGCTGGTGGAAGAGGTAGAGCGTGCCCTCCGGCTCGATGAGCGTTCTGACCGCGGCGAGCGCGTGCGCCGGCTGCTTCCAGAAGACGCTGACATTGAAGGCGAAGACCTTGTCGAAGCGCTTGCCGCCGAAGTCGGCTCGGTCGAGCGATGTTGCTTGGAAGACCGCCTTGCCCGAGTCGACGTCGTGGCGATTCTTCTCGGCGGCCCGCTCGATCATCGCCTGAGACCGGTCGATTGCGGTGAGTGTCCCGCTCGCCAACTGCTCGCAGATCAGTGAGACCGCCAAACCGTGCCCGCAGCCAACTTCGAGCACGCGATCATCGGGCTTCACCGCCAGCGTCTCGACTGCCCAACGGTGCCGGTTCATCGGAGAAACTCGATGAGCAGCTCGTTGAGTCGCTCCGGCGCGTCGAGCTGGAGCCAGTGGCCGGCGCCCTCCAGGCGCTCGTAGCGCCACGGGCCGGTGACGTGCTCTCCGGAGCCCAGCATGCCCTCTTCGGTCAGGTAGTTGTCGCCGCTGCTCCAGATGCCGAGCGTGGGGGCTTGAACAGCGGGGAACGGCCGCACGCGCTCGAGCTCCTGTGCCGGCGTGGCGTTGGCCCGATACCAGTTGAGGCCGGCCGTGAGCGCGCCCGGCCGCGCGAGGTCGGCGAGGTATTGATCGCGATCCCGGGCGTCTCCCAGCATGTCCCGGAACAGTTTCCAGTCATCGCGCTGGATTAGCGCCTCCGCGATGCCGTCGAACTGGAAGAGCAGCTGGTACCAGCCCTTCTCCCGCTGTTCGATCGACGGGTTGCGCAGTGTGTTCGGATGTCCGACGGACATGACGACGAGCCGCTCGACCCGGTCCGGGACGAAGGCCGCAAGCGCCCAGGCAAGACCGGCGCCCCAGTCGTGCCCGACGACATGGGCACGCTCGACGCCGAGCGCGTCGAGGACGGCAGTCATGTCCGCCACGCTGCGTTCGATCGAATAGTCCTCGACCGCCTCGGGCCGGTCCGACTCTCCGAAGCCGCGTAGGTCCGGGGCGATGACGCGCAGGCCGGCCTCGACGAGCGCGGGCACCTGATAGCGCCATAGCCGCGACGAGTCGGGAAAGCCGTGGAGGAGCAGCGCCGCGGGCCCAGTGCCCTCGTCCTGCGCCGCGAGGGTGACCCCGTGTGCTGCAATCCTTCGCATCGGCCTCAGGTTAGGGATCGTCGAGCTCAGGCAGTACACGCTCCGTCCAGGACAGCGAGACGTCCTGATCGACCTCTTCGCGCGCGAGCTGGCCGCCGGGCAGGAGGCGCTCGGGATGATGATCCTCGGTCAGTTCCGAGATCTCAACGACCCCGACCGCTTCGTCTGGGTCCGCGGCTTTCCCGACATGGCCGCCCGCCCCGGAGCTTTGGAGGCCTTCTACACCGGTCCGGTGTGGAAGGAACACGGCAAGGCGGCCAATGCGACGATGATCGATTCGGACGACGTGCTGCTCCTGCGGCCGGCCGGGCCACAGCCACCAAAGGATTTCATGGCGCCCGGTTTCGTCGTCGCGGGTGTCCATTACTTCGACGAGCCGGTGGACAACAGCTTCGTCGAGCGCTTCGAGCGCGTTCTCGCGCCGGAGCTCACCCAGACCGGCGGAACGGTCCTCGGGTCGTACGTGACCGAGCAGAGCCAGAACAACTTCCCCGCCCTGCCTGTGCGAGAAGGCGAGAACGTCTTCGTCTGGTTCGCGCGCTTCCCGGAGGGGTTGCCGGACGAGCTTCCGCTCGACGGGAATGTCGAGCTGCTCGAGCTCGCTCCGGCCCTGCGCTGATGGAAGGGCTGAACCCCACACTGAAGGCGGTGAGCGACGCGGTGCTCGCGGTCGCCGCCGAGGTGTCGGTCGACGAGGTGCTCCAGCGGCTCGTCGACAGCTCCCGCGAGCTCGCCGCCGCCCGCTACGCCGCCCTCGGGCTCCCTGACGGGGACGGTGGGTTCCGACGCTTCCTCACCTCGGGGATGAGCGACAGGCTGATCGCCTCGCTCGGGCCGCTTCCGCGGCAGCACGGCGTGCTCGGCGCGATGCTCGAGACCCAGTCGCCGTATCGGACCGCCGACATCCATTCGCATCCTCGCTTCCGGGGCTGGTGGCCGGCCGGACACCCCGACATGCGGTCGTTCCTCGGGGTGCCGATCGTCTCGCCCGAGGGCGTGATCGGCGCCTTCTACCTGACCGAGAAGATCAGTGCGCCGGATTTCAGCGACGAGGACGAAGAGGTGATCGGGCTGCTTGCCGCGCATGCAGCGATCGCGATCACGAACGCACGGCTCTACGAGCAAACGCGCGAGCTGTCGATCGTCGCCGAACGCAATCGTCTCGCGCTCGAGCTCCACGACGCCGTGAGTCAAAAGCTGTTCGGGCTCGTGCTGAACGCAGAGGCTGCGGGGACGCTGCTCGAGCGAAATCCCGGGGCGGCCGCCGAACAGCTGGCAAAGCTCCAGGCCCTCGCGCAGGAGGCGCTCGACGAGCTTCGCTCGCTCGTCTTCGAGCTCCGCCCGCCGGATCTCGAGCGCGACGGGCTCGGCGGCGCGCTGCGCAAGCACGTCGAGTTGCTCCGCCGGCTCGGGCAGCAGGAGATCGAGCTCGCGCTGGATGGAGAGCTGCCTACCGAAGCGACGCGAGATCGCGAAATCCTCCGCATCGCCCAGGAAGCGCTCCAGAACGCGCTGAGACACGCCCGCGCCGAGCGCATCGCTGTCAGGGTGAGCGCCCAAGACGGGCGAGTGCTGCTCGAGGTCGAGGACGACGGTGTGGGGTTCGAGCCGGATGCTGCGGAGGCGCGCTCACGGCGGCTCGGGCTGACGTCGATGGAGGAGCGTGCCCGGCGACTGGGCGGCAGGCTCGAGATCCGCTCGGCTCCGAATGCCGGTACGACCATCCGTCTCGAGGCGGGCAGTGGCTGATTCGATCCGGGTGCTCATCGTCGACGACCACTCCGTCGTCCGCGAGGGTCTGCGGGCGTTTCTAGAGCTGCAGGCCGGTCTGGAGGTCGTCGGTGAGGCGGCCGACGGCGAAGAGGCGATCGAGGCGGGCGCCCGACTCCGCCCGGATGTGATCCTCATGGATCTGGTCATGCCCCAGCTCGGCGGCGTCGCGGCAATGCGCAGGCTCCGCGAGCAGGTGCCCGGTGCCCGCATCATCGTCCTCACGAGCTTCCTCGACGACGACAAGCTGCTACCGGCGCTGCGCGCGGGCGCTGCCGGCTACCTCCTGAAGAACGCCGAGCCCCACGAGATCGCGCGCGCCGTGCGCGCCGCGCATGCAGGCGAGGCGTTGCTCGACCCGGTCGTCGCCGCCCGTCTCGTCGAGACGCTCGCGGCAGACGATGGCCAGGAGCCGCTCGACAGGCTCACGCCCCGCGAACGCGAGGTGCTCGTCCTGATCGGCCGCGGCTACTCGAACAAGCGCATCGCCAACGAGCTCGAGCTGTCGGAGAAGACCGTGAAGACGCACGTCGGCCACGTGCTCGCAAAGCTCGGAGTCACCGACCGGACGCAGGCGGCCGTAGTCGCCGTCCGGGCCGGGATCGTCGGTCCTAGGTCCTAGGACCAATTGCCACTGGCGGCTGGGACCCGCCTCGCTCGTAGGTTGCAGGCATGCGCGGAATCGTCACCGGAGCATCGCGCGGGCTCGGGCTCGCGCTCACGCGTGCGCTCGTCGAGCGCGGCTGGCGGATTGCCGTCGACGCTCGCGACGCCGACGCGCTCGCGGCGGCGTGGCCGGACGCTCCGCCGGACGTGCTCATTCCCGGCGATGTCGCCGACACCGAGCACCGGCGAGCGCTGGTGGACGCCGCCGGCGAGCCGATCGATCTCCTCGTCAACAACGCGAGTCTCCTCGGGCCGAGCCCGCTGTCGCCGCTCGCGAGCTACCCGCTCGACGAGCTGCGCCGGGTCTACGAGGCGAACGTGCTTGCGCCGCTCGCTCTCGTCCAGCTCGCACTTCCGCGCTTCAGCGAGGGCGCGCGCCTCGTCAACGTCACGTCCGACGCCGCCTTCGAGGCCTACGAGACCTGGGGCGGCTACGGCTCGTCGAAGGCGGCGCTCGCGCAGATCACCTCCGTTCTCGCCGTCGAGCATCCCGGGCTCCGCGTTTATGCGGTCGATCCCGGCGACATGCGCACGCAGATGCAGCAGGACGCGTTCCCTGGCGAGGACATCTCCGACCGCCCGCCGCCGGAAGAGTGCATCCCCGGGTTGCTCGCCCTGATCGAGGGCGACCTGCCGAGCGGGTCGTATCGTGCCCGGGACCTTCTGCCGGTGTCGGCGTGAGCACCCTCGCCTTCGAGCTTCCTGCCCGCCTCGAGGCCGAGCGTCCGCCCGAGGCACGCGACGACGTCCGTCTGCTCGTCAGTGACCGTTCGGACGACAGCATCGTGCACAGCCGCTTTCGGGAGCTCGCGCACTTCCTCGCTCCCGGCGATCTCCTCGTCATCAACACCTCCGCGACGCTTCCTGCCGCGCTCGCCGCCAAACGGGCCGACGGCACGGCGCTCGATCTCCGGATCTCGACGCCGGCCCGCGGCCTCGATGCCCAGCACTGGATCGTCGAGCTGCGCCGCGGCGATGCCCCGTTCACCGGTGCCGAGGTCGGCGAGGAGCTGACACTCCCGGCCGGCGCGACGGCGTCGATCCTGGCGCCCTATGCGGCTCCGCGCCTCTGGCTCGCCGAGCTCGGTCTGCCCGAGCCGCTCGAGGACTACCTCGCTGCGCACGGCCGTCCGATCCGCTATCGCTATGTGCCGCGGGACTGGCCGCTCTCCGCGTACCAGAACGTCTATGCGGTCGAACCGGGCAGCGCGGAAATGCCCAGCGCGGGTCGTCCGTTTACACACGAGATGATCACGCAACTCGTCGCCCAGGGCGTGCTAGTCGCGCCGATCACGCTACACACCGGTGTCTCGTCACAGGAGCGCCATGAGCGGCCGTACGCCGAGCGCTACAGCGTGCCCGAGCACACCGCCGGGCTCGTGAACGCCGTCCATAGGTGGGGCGGGCGCGTCGTCGCCACGGGGACGACGGTCGTCCGCGCCCTCGAGACGGTCGCCCAGCCCGACGGCACGGTGGCTCCCGGCGAGGGCTGGACGAACCTGGTTGTCACGCCGGAGCGCGGCCTGTGGGCGATCGACGGCCTGCTCACGGGCCTGCATGAGCCCAGCTCGTCGCACGTCGACGTCCTCCGCGCGGCGGCCGGCGACGAGCTGCTCGCGGACAGCTACGACGCGGCCCTTCAGAACGGCTACCACTGGCACGAGTTCGGCGACAGCCACCTGATCCTCGGCATCCAGGAGAGCGCATGAGCCTCGACGATCGAAGGCGCTGGCTCGCGCTCCTCGTGCTCTGCCTCGGCGATCTCATGATCGTCCTCGACTCGACGATCGTGAACGTCGCCCTCCCGTCGATCCGTGAAGACCTCGGCTTCAGCGCAGAGTCGCTCGCGTGGGTCGTCAACGCGTACCTGCTCACGTTCGGCGGCTTCCTCCTGCTCGGAGGCCGCCTCGGCGACCTCTACGGCCAGCGCCGGCTGTTCCTCGGCGGCATCACGCTGTTCACGCTGGCCTCGCTCGCGTGCGGGCTCGCAACGTCGCAGGAGTTCCTCGTCGGCGCGCGCGCGGTCCAGGGCGTCGGCGGCGCGGTCGTCTCAGCCGTCGCGCTCTCCCTGATCATGACCCTCTTCACGTCGCCGGCCGAACGTGCGAAGGCGATGGGCGTCTTCGGCTTCGTCCTCTCAGGCGGCGGGACGGTCGGCGTGCTGCTTGGCGGGGTGCTCACCGATGTCCTTAGCTGGCACTGGATCTTCCTCGTCAACCTTCCCGTCGGCATTGCCGTCTTTGCGCTCACCCTCGCGCTGCTCCCCTCGAGCCCCGGACAGGCGGCCTCCGGCCGGCTCGACATTGCCGGCGCCATTACGGTGACGGCGTCGCTGATGCTCGCGGTCTACGCGATCGTCAACGGGAACGACACGGGCTGGACGTCCGGGCGGACCCTCGGCCTGCTCGGAGCCGCCGTGGCGCTTCTGGCCGCGTTCCTCGCGATCGAGGCGAAGGTTCGAGCGCCGCTCGTGCCGCTGGGACTGTTCCGGAGCCGCAACATTGCGACCTCGAACGTCGTCGGCGTGCTGATGGCCGGCGGCATGTTCGCCTGGTTCTTCCTCTCTGCGCTCTACCTGCAGCTGATCCTCGGTTACAGCCCGCTCGAGGTCGGCCTTGCCTACCTGCCGTCGACGGTGATCTGGGGAGCGTCCTCGCTGCTGCTCTCCGACCGGCTCGTCATGCGGTTCGGGATCAAGGTGCCGCTCGTCGCCGGACTGTCGCTGATGGTCGCGGGGCTCCTGCTGTTCGCGCGCGCCCCGGTCGACGGAAACGTCCTCGTGGACGTGCTTCCGGGATCGATCGTCCTCGGCCTCGGCGCCGGCATCGCGTTCAACCCGCTCCTGCTCGCCGCCATGGGCGGCGTCGCGCCGACGGAGTCAGGGCTCGCCTCGGGCGTCGTCAACACGGCGTTCATGATGGGCGGCGCGCTCGGCCTCGCCGTCCTGGCGAGTCTGGCCGCCGCGAGGACAGACAGCTTGTCCGCCTCCGGCGAGGGACGGCTGGAGGCTTTGACCGGCGGGTACCAGGCCGCGTTCCTCGCCGGCGCGCTCTTCCTCGTCGCGGCCGCGGTGATCGGCGGAACCCTCCTTCGGGCCGGCGTCCCCGCAGCCGGCCACGACGAGGAAGCGATCGGCGCCCCGGCTACCGAATCGGACTTCTAGCGGCTCCCCGCTCCAGCGGGAGGCCGGCCTCGACCCAGTCGCGCTTGCCCTCGACGTAGTGCCGGACGTTTCCGTAGCCGAGCTCGACGAGCCGCTCGCCGACCTGGGCCGAGCTGTCGCACGTGGAGCTCGAGCAGTAGACGACGACCTCGGCGTTGCGGTCGGGAAGGCGGGACGGCCCGCGCTCGTCCACCCACTCGGGCGGCAGGTTGATCGAACCGGGCAGGTGCGAGTGGGCATAGGACATGGGCGCGAGCGCGTCCACGACCACCAGGCCGTCCTCGGCCTGGATCTTCTGCCAGAGCTCCTCCCGGCTGATGTGGTCCAGCGTCCTGGCGATGGTCCCAGCTTGCCATTACTAAGCTAACCCGCGTGATGTACGCGGTTCGGCAGCACGCGCCGGGCGGTCTTTCCGGGCTCGTCTACGAGGAGATCGAGACGCCGCAGCCTGGGCCGGGCGAGGCGCTCGTTCGAGTCCACGCGGCTGCGATCACACGGGACGAGCTCGGCTGGACGTCCGATCGGCTCCCCGCGACTCCGTCATTCGAGCTCTCCGGTGTGGTGGCCGCGGTCGGGCCCAACGTCGACGATGTCGCTGTCGACGAGCCGGTCTATGGGCTGGCCGATTCCGATCGCGAGGGCGTGGCTGCCGAATATGCGGTCGTTCGGAGCGAGTTTCTAGCCCCAAAGCCGCAAACGATCGGCCACGTCGAGAGCGCCGCTATTCCGCTCGCGGCGCTCAGCGCCTGGCAGGGGCTCTTCGACCACGGTGGGCTGACGAAGGGTCAGCGGGTGCTCGTCCAGGGAGCCGCCGGCGGAGTCGGCCACTTTGCCGTCCAGCTCGCTCGTCACCGAGGCGCCTACGTGATCGGAACCACATCGGCGGGGAACAACGAAAGCGTGCGAGAGCTCGGGGCGGATGAGGTTTTGACGGCGATCCCAGACGTCTTCGAGCCGGTGGACGTCGTGTTCGACACCGTCGGCGGCGAGCGGCTCGAGCGCGCGCCGGCCGTCGTTCGCCCGGGCGGGCGGCTCGTGTCGGTTGCCGAGGAGCCTCCACGGACGCCGGGAATCAGCTCCACGTACTTCGTCGTCGGGCCCAGCCGCGAGCAGCTGGTCGAGCTGGCGAAGCTCGTCGACGGCGGCAAGCTGCGCCCGACGATCGACGCGGTCTTCCCGTTGTCCGATAGCCGCAAGGCCTTCGAGCGAACGATGGGCGATCGCCGAAGCGGCAAGGTCGTCCTCCAGGTGGTGGCCGAATGAGCCTCGAGGCCCATTGCGAGCTTCTCCGGTCGCTGCACGTGCCCGGGAGCCCGCTCGTGCTTCCGAACGCATGGGACGTCGCCTCGGCCAAGGCGGTCGTCGATGCCGGCTTCCCGGTCGTCGCGACCACGAGCGGCGGGGTCGCCGCGGCGCTCGGCTTCGAGGATCACGAAGGCGCGCCGGCCGACGAGATGTTCGCCGCCGCCGCCCGCATCGCCGACGCTGTCGACGTTCCCGTGACGGTCGACGCAGAGGCGGGCTACGGGCTCGAACCGACGGAGCTCGTCGACGCGCTACAGCAGGCGAGCGCCGCCGGCTGCAACCTCGAGGACACGAACCATTCGAGCGGCGCCCTACGCGATCCGCACGAGCACGCCGCCTGGCTGCGGGAGGTTCGGGACGCAGCGGGCTATCCGCTCGTGGTCAACGCGCGAATCGACGTTTTCCTCGCCGACCGCGAGACGCCGCAGTCGCAGCTCGTGCCCGCAGGCCTCGAGCGTGCGCGCGCGTACTTCGAGGCCGGAGTCGACTGTGTCTATCCGATCTTCCTGCGCGAGGCGGACGCCCTCGCGGCGTTCGTTTCCGAAGCCCCCGGGCCGGTCAACGTCCTCGCGTTCGCCGAGGTCCCGTCACTCGCCGAGCTTGCCGAGATGGGCGTGGCCCGCGTCAGTTACGGAAGCCTCTTGCATCGGCTGACGATGGAGGCGTTCACGCAGACGCTCGCCTCGATCCCCGCCCAGCCGGCATAGGCCCGCGTGCGGAGGCGTTTCCAAAGGTAGATGGACCCCCTCAACTCACTCGTCGACCTCGTCTCTGCCTCGCCTTGGACCTATGCAGTGATCCTCGCCATTGCTGCGATCGACGCACTCATACCGCTCGTTCCGAGCGAGGCCACGGTAATCGCTGCGGGGGTCCTTGCCGGCGCCGGCGAACTGGAGCTCGGGCTCGTGATCGCCGCAGGAGCTGCAGGCGCATTCACGGGAGACACAGCCGCCTACTGGCTCGGCCGCCGACAGGACCACCGAATCGACCCGTTGGTGTTCAGCGGCGCGAAAGGAGGACGTAGGAAGGCCTGGGCCGAGCGTGTCATCGCGCGCCACGGCGGGCCGCTGATCTTCGGCGCGCGCTTCGTCCCCGGCGGGCGCACCGCCACGACCGTCACGGCGGGTGTCGTGAAGATGCGGTGGGCGGTCTTCGCCGCGTTCGCGGCGGCTGCAGGCGTCGCGTGGGCTACGTACTCCAGCCTCGTCGGTTACATCGGCGGCCGCGCGTTCCAGGAGAACCTGCTCTGGGGCCTCCTCATCGGCTTCGGGTTCGCGGCGGTCTCCTTTCTGGCGATCGAGGCGGTGCGGAGGATCCGCGGTCGACGGGCCGAGCGTCAGGAAGCGGCTTCGGCCCGCAGCGACTCGAGCCCGCGGATGAGGACGTCGAGCCCGAACTCGAAGCGCTCGTCGGGACCTCCCTCGAAGAGCAGATCGCCCAGAGCAAGGGTGTGAGGGAAACGGTCCTGAGGGAGGGAGGCCCAGTACTCCCCAAGCATCGCGAGCACTTCCTCGGGCGGCAGGTCCTCGCCCGTGGGTGAGGCGAGCCCGAGGCTCTCTTCGAACGCGTAGGCACCGACGTACAGGCCCGCGAGGTCGCCGAACAGCGCGACGGTGCGGTCGGGCAGACCGGCTTCACGCAGCAGGGCATGCATCCACTCGACGACGACGAGAATGTTGGGCCCGGCGGGAATCGCGCCGATCGTGACCCGCGCGATGTCCCCATGGCTGGACAAGACGCGGCGCATCTCGCGTGCCAGCGCCTTCAGCTGCGCCTGCCAGTTCTCGGGGTCGCGCGGCGGGAGCTCGATCTCGCCGACCACCCGGTCGAGCACGAGCTGCAGCAGCTGGTGCTTGTTCCGCACGTGCCAGTAGAGGGCCGAGGGGGCAGTGCCGAGCTCCTCGGCGACGCGGCGCATGCTCGTCGCCTCCAGGCCCTCGCGGTCGACTACCCGTAGCGCCGCCTCGACGATTGCGTCGCGGCTGAGCGGCGCGCCGCGCGCGCTTCGCGGCTTGCGGGCCTGAATCCACGGCGGATCGGGGAGCTCGGAGGTACTCACTTGACGGAGAACAGTGTACTGTGCTAGAACAGTGTTCGTCAATGAACACTGTTCTACATCAGAACACCGTTCCAGAGGAGGAAAGCATGAAAGCGATCGAAGCGCACGGTCTCGAGAAGACCTATCCGGGCGACGTTCGCGCTCTCGACGGCATGAGCTTTTCGGTCGAGGCAGGGACGATCTTCGCCCTCCTCGGGCGAAACGGAGCCGGCAAGTCGACGGCGGTGAAGATCCTGACGACGCTGTCCCGTCCCGATGCAGGCGAGGCGTGCGTCGCCGGGATCGATGTCCTCGACGACCCGGACGCGGTTCGCCACGCGATCGGCGTCGTCGCCCAGCGCTCGGGCGTCGACCGGGATGCGACCGGACGCGAGAACCTGACGCTGCAGGGCCAGCTCTACGGGCTGCGCGGCCGAGCGCTTCGTGAGCGGGTCTCCGAGCTGCTCGAGCGGTTCGGCCTCGCCGAGGCGGGCGGACGGATCGCCCGTGGCTACTCGGGCGGGATGCAGCGTCGTCTCGAGGTCGCGATGGGCCTCGTCCACCGGCCGCAGGTCCTGTTCCTCGACGAGCCGACGACGGGCCTCGACCCGGAGGCACGGACGTTCATGTGGGAGGAAATCGCCCGCCTCGCCGGCGACGAGCACCTCACGATCCTGCTCACCACCCACTACCTCGAGGAAGCGGAGCGGCTGGCCGAACGAGTGGCGATCGTCGACCGCGGTCGAATCGTGGTCGAGGGAACGCCGGAGTCGCTGAAGGGAGAGCTCCGCGGCGACGCGATTCACGTCGGGCTCGACGAGCCCGAGTCGAACGGTCGCGTCCACGCCGCTCTCGAGCGACTTCCGGACATCCGCGAGCTGGTCCTCGACGGGCAGTCCCTGCGCGCGCGGGCCGGCAACGGAGCCGCCGCAATCCCGAGCGTCCTCGGCGCCCTCGAAGCGGCCGGTGTCCGGGTCACGGCCGCGACCGTCTCGCGTCCGTCGCTCGACGACGTCTATCTGCGCTATGTCGGCCGCGCCTTCGACGAGGCCGAAAACGACACGAAGGAGGTCAGCTGATGACCCTGCTGAGACATTCCTGGAGCATGAGCCTGCGAGACCTGCGAAACCTGGTCCGCCAGCCGTGGTGGATCGCGATCTCGCTCGCGCAGCCGCTCGTCTACCTGCTCCTCTACAGCGCGCTGTTCAAGAACGTCGCGGAGATCCCGGGCTTCGAGGGTGACTCGTACTTGGACTTCGTCGTCCCGGGCATCGTCGTCATGAGCGCGATGTTCGCCGGGGGCTGGGGGGGAATGGGTGTGATCAACGATCTCGAGCGAGGCGTGCTCGACCGCTTCCTGGTCACACCTGTGAGTCGCGGCGCGTTGATCGTCGGCCGGCTGATGCAGGGCGCGATCGTCACGGTCATCCAGTCGGTCATCCTCATCGGGCTCGCCTGGGCGATCGGCGCCGACTTCCCCGGCGGCGTGCTCGGAGTGCTCGTCCTGATCGCGACCGCGGTTCTGCTCACGACTGCGTTCGGCGGGCTCTCGCTCGGCCTCGCGCTCGTGATGCGCAAGGAGGAGTCCGTGATCGGAGCCGTCCAACTGCTGCTCCTGCCGCTGATGTTCCTTTCCACGGTCTTCATGCAGCGGGAGCTCATGCCGGGCTGGATCCAGGCCGCCTCTCGCTTCAACCCGGCCGATTGGGCCGTGCGGACCGGCCGTGAGGCGGTCGCGGCCAATGTCGACTGGAGCGTTGTCATGACGTACGGAGGCTCGCTCGCGCTCTTCGCGCTGGCCTCCGCCTGGCTTGCGACCCGGGGCTTCCGGGCGTACCAGCGCTCTGTGTAGTGGAGGGCTTGGCGGAACGCCGCTCGTCGCAGGAGTGCGATGGTCGTTCCGAGGCAAGGACGCAGCGGAGCCCCCGTATCGGTTGAGATACGGGGGCGACTGAGGACGCCGCCTCGGGGCGAGGAGCGTGCTCCTGCGGCACAGACTGCGTTTCGCCGAGCCCTCCGAACAGACCGACCCAGTCCTGTCCTCCGGGCAGGATTGGGGTCGTGTTCCGACGCCTGGCCCTGACCGGGGCGGCGGTGTTCGCTTTCGCGGACTCCGCCATCGTCGTGCTCGCCCTGCCCGAGCTCGTGGGGCGATTCGACGCCTCGGTGACCGGCGTGTCCTGGGTGCTGAACGCGTACAACCTGACCGCGGCGGTCACGGCTCTCGCAGCTGTCATCGCGAGGCCGGAGCCGAAGCTCACGGCCACGGTTGGCGCCGCGATCTTCGCCGTCGCCTCGATCGTGTGCGCTGCGAGCTCCGACCTCGCCGTTCTGGTCGTTGCGCGCGGGGTGCAGGGAATCGGTGGAGCATTGCTGCTCGTCGGGGCCGCGCGGTTCATCCCACGCCGCGACTGGGAGCTGGCGGGTGCACTCGGGCTCGCGGCCGGGCCGGCACTCGGCGGGTTGCTCACGCAGCTGATCGACTGGCGCGCGATCTTCGTCGCACAAGTGCCGTTCGCGGTTGCGGCGCTCGGAGTCCTCGTGGTAGCGCCGCGAGTCGAACGTCCTCGAAGGTGGGCGCTTCCCGGCGCCCGTGATGCCGCGCATGTGCTCGTCGCGGCGGCGCTGGCAGGCGCGCTGTTCCTCACCGTCATCCTGCTCGTGAACGGCTGGTCGTTGACGCCGCTCGAGGCGGCTGCGCTGCTGACGCTCGTTCCCGCCGCCGGGCTTGCCGCCGCGCTGGCGCTGCACCGGTTCGGTGCGCGCCTCACCTCTGTGCTGGGGATCGCCGGAATCGCGGCCGGCCTCATGGTGTTCGGGCTCCTCTCCGGTGAAAGCCTTCCCCTGACCGGCCTTGCGCTCGTCGCGATCGGCGGCGGCACGGGGCTCGCGCTCGGGCCGGGTCTGCCGCGCCTCGGGGTTCGGAACCACGACCCGGGCACGTCCTGGGCGATCGTCGCCCGGCACGCCGGTCTCCTGCTCGGCTGTGCGCTGCTCGCGCCGATGCTCTCGTCGGGCCTCCACGACGTCCGGAACGAGGCGATCCGCGACGGCGCCGGGCAGGTGCTCACGGCGCCGATTCCGGTGCGGACGAAGCTGACGCTGACCTTCTACCTCGCACGGGCCGTGATTCGGACCCCGAACGGCGAGCTGCCGGACATCGATGGAGCCTTCGACCGAGTGAAAGGCGGCGCGGACGAGGAGAACCGACGCGACCTCTCCGATCTCCAGGCCTCGCTCCACGACGTCGTCAAGGACGCGGTCACTCGGGCGTTCCGGCAGCCGTACCGCGTGGCTGCCCTGCTGGCGCTGCTGGCGCTGATCCCGGTCGCCTTGCAGGGGTTGCTCCGCTTCGAGCGCGTCGGCGAGCGCGCATTCCGTGTTCGCTACGAGCGGCGATGAGTTTTCCGGCCCGTTGACGTCATAGTCGTCATGGGCCGCTCACAGACCGCCGAGTCGGAGACGGTCGCCGCCGCCCGAGCCGGCGACGAGGCTGCGTTCGCCGCGCTCGTGGAGCCGCACCGCCGCGAGCTGCAGGTGCACTGCTACCGCATGCTCGGCTCGTTCGAGGACTCCGAGGATCTCGTGCAGGAGACGTTCCTCCGAGCCTGGCGGAAGCGCAAGAGCTTCCAGGGCCGGTCCTCGTTCCGGGCCTGGCTGTACGGCATCGCGACGAATGCCTGCCTCGACACGCTCGCGCGCCGGCCGCGCGTGGTGCCGCTGCATGACGGGTCGCAGCCGCTGGCCGAGATCTCCTGGCTCCAGCCGTACCCGGACCAGCTGCTCGCCGACACAACGCCGGAAGCCGAACCCGAGGCAGAGGTCGTCGCCAAGGAAACGATCGAGCTCGCGTACATCGCAGCGATCCAGCTGTTGCCGCCGAAGCAGCGCGCGGTGTTGATCGCCAGGGACGTCCTCGGCTGGTCCGCCGCTGAGAGCGCCTCCCTCCTGGACATCAGCGTGGCCGCGGTGAACAGTGCACTTCAGAGGGCCCGGGCGACCATGAAGAAACACCTTCCCCGCCACCGCCTCGAGTGGCGGCCTCGCTCGGACCCGACCGATGAAGAACGTGCGCTGCTCGACCGGTACATGCGGGCGACGGCTCACGGTGATGCGTCCGCGATGGTTCGGCTGCTTCGGGCCGATGCGTACTGCGCCATGCCGCCGAGCCCGGAGTCGTACGTCGGCGCGGAGGCGATCGTGGCCGCCTGGGTCGAAGGCGGCTTCGGTTCTCCGGCGTTCGGCGAGTTTCGCTGCGTCGCGACCCGCGCGAACAGCCAGCCGGCGGTCGCTTGCTACCTCAAGCGACCGGACGATACTGAGTACCGACCGTTCGTCCTGGACGTGCTGCGGATCGAAGGCGATGCGGTTGCCGAGGTCACCGTCTTCCCGCTCGAGCCGCTCCTGGACGCGCTCGATCTTCCGGCGAAGCTCTGACGGCATGCCGCGCGGCTTCGAGCTTCGCACGGTCGAAGTCCCGGCCGGGGCCGAGCGGATCTACGAGGAAGCGGAGTGGCGCGACGCGATCGTCGTCATCGCGCGGGGTGAGATCGAGCTCGAATGCCTCGGCGGCAGCCGTCTTCGCCTCGAGCGCGGAACGGTGCTGTGGCTGGTCGGGCTGCCGTTGCGGGCGCTCCACAACGGCGGTGTCGAAGCCGCCCTGCTGCTCGCCGTCTCCCGCCGATGAGTTTCGGCGCGACCGGCGGTCATAGGCTTCAACAGATGCCGGATCACAGGATCGGAACCCGTGACGACTGGCTTCGCGCGCGCAAGGAGCTGCTCGAGCGCGAGAAGGCGCTGACGCGACGCAGTGACGAGCTGGCGCGCGAGCGGCGAGACCTTCCGTGGGTGCGTGTCGACAAGGACTACCGCTTCGAGACGACCGAGGGCACGAAGACCCTCGCCGAGCTCTTCGACGGGCGCTCGCAGCTGCTCGTCTACCACTTCATGTTCGGCCCGACGGTCGACGGCTGGCCGGACGCGGGCTGTGAGGGCTGCTCGTACACGGCGGACAGCCTCGACGGGTCCCTGGCGCACCTCGAGAATCATGACGTCACCTTCGTCGCCACCTCCCGGGCCCCGCTCGAGCGGCTCAATGCCTACAAGCGCCGCATGGGCTGGAACTTTCCGTGGGTTTCGTCCGAGGGGAGCGACTTCAACCTGGACTTCTCTGCGTTCACAGATGAGGAGCGGCGGGCCGGCAAGGGCTTCAACTTCGGCACGACCAAGCACGCCGACATCGACCTCCGCGAAACGGAGCTCCACGGACTGAGCGCCTTTGCGCTCGACGCCGGTGTCGTCTATCACACGTATTCGACCTACGACCGCGGCACGGACGCGCTGAACGCCAGCTGGCAGCTCCTCGACAGGACGCCGGTGGGACGCGACGACACGAACCACTCCGACTGGCCACGCCGCCACGACGAGTACCCAAGGGAGGACCAATGACAGAGCACACGATCCGAACGCAAGAGGAGTGGCTTCGCGTGGCCGCTCCGTTCTGGCTCGTGCTCGCCCTGATCGGCGGGCTCGCCTGGGTGGTGGCGGCGGGCGAGGCCTGGGATATGGGCGCCGGCCCGGGGACGATGGGGATGACGTTTCCGTTCTTCCTCGGGATGTGGGTGGCCATGATGGCCGCGATGATGCTCCCGGCAATCGGACCGCAGGCGGCCGGTGGTTGGGTCGCAGACACTCGGACGCGCTCAGCGGGGCGGCTCCCCGGCGTCCTTGCCTTCGGAGCGGGCTTCCTGGTGCCGTGGGCGGCCTACGGCGCCGTCGCCTTTCTCGTCCTCTCGGGCGTAGGCTCCCTGGTGGAGTCCTCACCGGAGGCGGCGAGATGGCTCGGCGTCGGCATCGTCGCGGTCGCCGGGCTGTACCAGTTCACGCCCATGAAGCGCCGGGCGCTCGACCACTGCCGCATGGCACTGCACGCGAGCGGTGTTGGCTCCCTCGCCGGCGACCTCAGGGCCGGCGTCGTCGACGGCGCCGTCTGCGTGGGCTGCTGCTGGGCGCTGATGGCGACGCTCATCTCGGCTGGGGTCATGAACGTGACCGCGATGGTCGGTCTCGCCGCAGTGATCTTCGGCGAGAAGGTGCTGCCGCGGCCGCGGCTCGTCGCAGGCGTCGCGGGGGCCGCACTCCTCGTACTGGCGCTTGCTGCGGCGATCGATCCGTCGTTGCTCTCGGGGGTCGTGCCGGACGAGATGCCGATGCGGATGTCCGAATGAGCGCAGAGATCGACGAGCTGCGGTGGTCGCTGGCCGGCCCGGTCCTCACCCCGGCCGATGCCGAGTACGACGCGGCGCGGCGCTCGTACAACGCGCTTGTCGACCGCCGGCCGGCTGTGATCGCTCGTTGTCTGGACGCCGGCGACGTGGCGACCGCGTTCGATTTTGCCCGGACGCATGAGCTCGAGGTGGCCGTGCGAGGAGGTGGGCACAACCCTGCGGGGCACTGCGTCTGCGACGGCGGCCTCGTGATCGACCTCTCGCAAATGCGGGCGGTCGAGGTGGATGCGGACGCCCGGCTCGCCCGAGCTGACGGCGGCTCGACGTGGCTCGACTTCGACACGGCGACGCAGGCATTCGGCCTCGTCACTCCGGGAGGCGTCGTGGGCTCGACCGGGGTCTGCGGGCTCACGCTCGGCGGCGGGATCGGCCACCTGACGGCGCAACACGGCCTCAGCTGCGACAACCTCGTCGGAGGAGAGCTCGTCACACCCGACGGCTCGGTGGTTCGGGCCGGCCCCGAGAACGAGGAGCTCCTCTGGGCGCTCCGCGGTGCGGGCGGGAACTTCGGCGTGGCGACGCGACTGGATTTCCACCTGCATCCGCTCGACGGCGTCGTCGGCGGCATGTTCACGTACGGCGGGAACGACATCCGCGAGGCGTTCCGCTGCTTCCGCGACGTCGCCGCGGACGCCGGACGTGACCTGAGCTGCCAGGCGGGACTGTCCCTGGACGAGTCGCTGGCGCCCGTTCTGTGGGTCGCGCCGTGTTACACGGGCTCGAACGGTGATCCCGAGGCGCTGCGTGCCTTGCGCTCGGCGCCCGGGCTGGTCGAAGACGGTGTGCGCGCCCACACGTTTGCCGACCAGCAGCGCCTGTTCGACTCGCCCTACGGCGAGAGCCGCCACTACTGGAAGGGCCACTTCGTGGGCGAACTTCCGGACGAGCTGATCGACGAGCTCATCGTGCGCCTGAAAGCGCTCGGCCGGCCGCCCGGCGGCATCCTGATCGAGTCCCTTCACGGCGCGCCCAAGGACACCGACGAGTCCAACGGAGTCGTGGGCTTCCGCCGCGCGGCTTTCAACGTCAGCGTCATGGCGACGTGGGAGGACACGGCCGACGACGAGGAATCGATCGAGTGGACGCGCGAGACGGCAGCGGCGATCGAGCCGTGGTCGTTCAGCGGCGGCGGCTACGTCAACTACATGCAGGCCGACGAGCCGATCGAGCGCGTGCGGGCCGCGTTCGGCGACGAAGCCTTCGAGCGCCTCCGAGCCCTCAAGCGCAAGTACGACCCCGACAACGTCCTGCACAGAAACCAGAACATCCCACCGCTTTAGAGGAGGAAGACGTGGATCTCCCCCCGGTCGTTTCACAAGACGCGTGGCAGGCGGCTCGCGACGAGCTGCTCGCCAAGGAAAAAGAAGCCACGCGCGCGCTGGATGCGCTCGCCGCCGAGCGCCGCCGGCTGCCGCGGGTTCTCGTCGACAAGCCCTACGTCTTCGAGGGCCCGAACGGCGAGGCGTCCCTGCTCGACCTGTTCGAGGGGCGCCGCCAGCTGCTCGTCTACCACTTCATGTTCGGGCCCAACCAGGGCGTGGGGTGCGACGGCTGCTCGATGGCCGTGGACAACTTCGGCCACCCGGCGCACCTGAACGCTCGGGACACGACCCTTGTGCTGGTGTCCCGAGCGGCTCTGGAGAAGATCGAGCCCTACAGGAGGCGTATGGGCTGGGACCGGCCGTGGTACTCGTCCTTCACGAGCGACTTCAACGTCGACTTCGGCATCTCGCCCGAGACCCCGCAGCCGGATCAGTACCAGGACGGCGAGACGTTCGGCCTCAGCGCGTTCCTCCGCGACGGCGACAGCGTCTATCGGACCTACTTCACGAGACTCCGCGGCGTCGAGGCCGTCGGTACCAACTGGACGCTGCTCGACCTGACGCCGCTCGGTCGGCAGGAGGACTGGGAGGACTCACCGGACGGGTATCCGCAAACCCCGCGCTACGACTGGTGGCGCCGCCACGACGAGTACTAGTGCCGACCGCAGGAGCCACGGACGATCAGCTCCACCGGTAGGCGAACCTCCGTCGGCGGCCCGAAGCGCTTCGTCTCGATCGCGTGCAGGAGCAGCGAGGCGGCGAGCTCCCCCAGCTGGCGCTCACTCCGCGCGAGAGCCGTGATCGGCGGGTCGAGGAGATCGCCGAAGAACGGGTCGTCGAAGGAGACGACGGCAATGTCTTCCGGCACGCGGAGCCCCGCAGCACGGGCGGCCTGAATCGCTCCGACGGCGAGCGTGTCGCTCGCCGCGACGAGCCCGGTGGGGCGAGCCGGCAAGGAGAGGAGCTCGAGCGTTGCCTTCTGACCGCTCTCGACCGACCAGACGTCGTCGCCGAGAGCGACGTACTCGGCCGGGCTCGGGAGCCCCGCCGCCGCCAGCGCACCGCGAAACCCGTCGAGGCGCTCGATGCCCGATGTGAACCGCGGCGGTGCGCCGACGTAGCCGATGCGTTCGTGGCCGTGCTGGACGAGGTGGTCCACGAGCAGCTTCATCCCCTCGCGGTTCGCGCGCGCTACGTGACCCGCGCCGGCGCCCTCGACGAGGTTGTCGAAGAAGACGACCGGGACACGTCGGGAGTCCGAGAACCCGCCGGAGGTGGCCAGGAGGATGCCGTGCACGCGGTGGGCAAGAAGCGTCCGGAGCGCAGCCGCTTCCCGCTTGGCCTGGCGCTCGGTGTTCATGACGATCACCTGGTACCCGGCGCGCTCGAGTGCATCCTGCGCGCCCTTGAGCGCCCGGGCGTAGAAGCCGACCCCGATGTCGGGGAGGATGACACCGGCGAAGAACGAGGCACGCGTTCGCAGGGATCGCGCGACCTGGTTCGGCTCGTAGCCGAGGCGGCGGGCGGCGCCCTGGACACGGCGCCGCGTCGCCTCGCTCACGGGACTGCCCCTCCGAAGGGCCCGCGAGGCGGTCGAGAGCGAGACGCCGGCCGCCGCCGCAACGTCGGCAAGGGTGGGGTGTCCGGGGCTGCGCGTGTTCATCGGTGTGGAAACGTTGTCAAGACGAGTTCGGAATATCAGTTCGCATGCCTCTTGACAAGCCGTTCCACCTGTGGAAACGTTGCCACCCAGAGCGGATGAGCATCGAGATGCACCGCGAGGGAACCGGCCTCCGCCGGGTCCGGCTCGGCCTGGCAGGCCTTGGCCGCATCGGCCGGCTACACGCGGAGAACCTCGTCGGCCGCGTCCCGTCGGCGCAGTTGGCCTGGATCGTGGATGCCGACGAGGCCCTCGCGCGAGCGATGGGCGAGCGGCTGGGCGTGCCGTGGTCGACCGCCTTCGAGGACCTGCTGCGCGATCTCGATGTCGAGGGTGTCGTCGTCGCGACGCCGACGCCGCTCCATGTCCAGATGGTCGAAGCAGCGGCGGCGGCCGGTAAGCACGTCTTCTGCGAGAAGCCGATCTCGCTCAGCCTCGAAGCGACGGTTGCCGCGATCGACGCGGTCCGCGAGGCGGGAGTCTCGCTGCAGGTCGGCTTCCACCGCCGGTTCGATCCCGACTGGGCCGCAGCCGCCGAGCGCATCAGGTCCGGAGAGCTCGGCGAGGTCTACTTCTTCCACACGAGGCTGCGAGACAAGCAGCCTCCACCCCTGGAGTACCTCCGACAGTCGGGTGGGCTCTTCGTCGACGTGTCGATCCACGACCTGGACGCGGCCCGCTGGCTCATCGGCGAGATCGAGGAGGTGACGGCGGTCGGAGCGGCGCTGTCGGATCCGGCCTTTGCTGAGCTGGGCGACGTCGACAACGCCGTGATCGCCTTGCGGTTCGAGAACGGGGCGCTGGGCGTGATCGACGAGAGCCGGGTCGCGGGCTACGGCTACGAGTGCTCGACGGAGGTGCTGGGCTCGCGTGCGACGGTGCGCATCGGAGACCACCGGCGGGTCAACGACCTCTGGCTGACACCCGGGAGCGCGGCGGTCGACTGGGTCGCCGACTTCACGGAGCGCTTTCCGGAGGCGTATGCAATCGAGCTCGAGAGCTTCGCGGCCGCGATTCGCGAGCAGCGGCCGCCGGAGGTGACAGGAGAGGACGGGCTCGCCGCGTTCGTCCTCGCGCAGGCGTGTGACCGCTCCTTCCGTGAGGGGCAGACGGTCCGGCTCCGACATGAGGAGCGCGTCGGGCGCGTGATCTACGAGGCGGCGTGAACGAAGGAGAAAGGAGAGGGACATGAGCGAATCCGAGCTGGTCGAGCTGGAGGAGGAGATCGGTCTCAGCCGGCGCGACCTGTTCGTCAAGGGCGGCGTGATCGCCGCGGGGGCGACCGTCCTCGGCGGCCCCACGGCTGCGGCGTTCGGCGCGGTCAATGCCAGCGCCATCAAGGTCGCGGTCGTGACGCACGGCGACACCGGTCAGTTCTGGTCGGTCTTCAAGCGGGGCGTCGATCAGGCGAAGAAGGACTACAAGTCTCGCGGCGTCAACGTCACGCAGGTCTACGCGAACAACGACGTCTCCAAGCAGGTCAACGGGATCAACGCGGCGATCGCCGCGAAGGCACACGTGATCGCGACATCCGTCCCCGACGCGAGCGCGCTGAGAGGCCCACTCAAGAAGGCCTCGAGCAAAGGAATCCTGATCATCACCGTCAACTCGGGCCTCGGTGCGTTCGACTCGCTGCCGACGTACGAGGTCCACGTGGGTCAGACGGAGAACATCGCAGGCAAGGGCGCCGGGCTGCAGTTCAAGAAGCTGGGGGCGAAGAAGGTCCTGGTCGTCATCCACGAGGCCAGCAACTCGGGCCTGACGCAGCGTGCCGCGGGGGTCAAGTCGATTCTCGGCTCCGGGGGCGTCAAGGTCCTGACGATCCCGAACGCGAAGTCCGACATCCCGGGGACGAAGGCGAAGGTCAAGGCTGCGTTCAACGCCGACAAGAAGCTGGACGGCTTCCTCGGGCTCGACCCGGACGTCACCATCCCGTGCGTCTCGTCCGTCCGCAAGGGGACGAAGATCGGCACCTTCGACGTTGGCGGCGCGATCAAGGAGATCCGTGCCGGGAGGATGCAGTTCGCGATCGACCAGCAGCAGTACCTGCAGGGCTACCTGCCGATCGTCTTCGCCGTCCTCTGGCAGACGAACCTCAACACGGTGGGGAACGGTCGGCCCGTGCTGACCGGCCCCGGCATCATCAACAAGGGGAACGCGGCCAAGATCGCCGCGCTCGCCGCGAAGGGCACTCGCTAGAACGACCGGGTGGGCGGCCGCCCGGCCGCCCACCCACCGGCGGGAGGAACCGGATGGCGGAGACTGCAGCCCAGGACATCGCGGTCGACGAGCGACTCGTCCGGCGCAGCCGGCTCAGCCGGCTGCTGACTCGGCCCGACATCGGCGCGTTCCTCGGCGCCGTGGCCGTGTTCCTGGCGTTCGGCTACTTCGCGCGAGCAGTCAACTGGATCAGCGATCCGGCGATCTGGGCGGGGTGGACGGACCAGGCGGCGCAGTACGGGATCGTGGCCGTTCCCGTCGCGCTGCTGATGATCGGCGGGGAGTTCGACCTCTCCGCCGGCGTGATGATCGGCAGCTCCGGCCTCCTGCTCGCCTACCTCACGACCCATCAGGACATGAACGTCTGGCCGGCGATGGGGATAGTCCTGCTCTTCGGGCTGGCCGTCGGGCTCATCAACGGCATCACCGTCGTCAAGACGAAGCTGCCGAGCTTCATCGTCACGCTCGCGACGTTCTTCGTCCTCCAGGGAGTCAACGCGGCAGGAACGCTGAAGCTGACGGGAACGACGGCGATCCAGGACGTCGACACCGCCGCCGGCTTCGAGTCGGCGCACAAGTTCTTCGCCTCCGACCTCACCAAGTACGACTTTCACGTGAAGGTGCTGTGGTGGATCGGGATAACGCTCGTCGGAGCCTGGCTCCTGTCCAAGTCCCGCTTCGGCAACTGGATCTACAGCGCCGGCGGCGATGCAACCGCCGCGCGCAACGTCGGCGTTCCGGTGGTCCGAACGAAGATCGCCCTGTTCGTGATGACCTCGATGACCGCCGCGCTGATGGGGATCATCGAGACCTTCGAGCTGCGCTCCATGCAGTCTGAAGAGGGCATCGGCCTCGAGTTCATCTTCATCATCTGTGCGGTCGTGGGCGGCTGCCTGCTGACCGGCGGCTACGGCTCCGTGATCGGCACCTTCTTCGGCGCGGCAATGCTCGGCATGGTGCAGCTCGGGATCGTGGACGCGCAGTGGGACAGCAACTGGACGTACACCTTCCAGGGCGCGATCCTCTTTGCGGCAGTCATGCTGAACACGGTGATCCGCAGTCGCGCGCAGCGGGTGAAGATGTGAGCGAGCGCACCAAACACCTGCTCGAGGTCGAGAAGATCTCGAAGTACTACGGCAACATCGTCGCGCTGAAGAACATCTCCACCCACGTCAACGCCGGCGAGGTGACGTGCATCCTCGGCGACAACGGGGCGGGCAAGTCGACCTTCATCAAGATCCTCGCCGGCGTGCACCAGCAGGACGAGGGACGGGTGCTGGTCGACGGCGACGAAGTGCGTTTCGCGTCACCACGCGACGCGCGCGCCCGCGGGATCGCGACGGTCTACCAGGATCTGGCGATGGTCCCGCTGATGTCGATCTGGCGGAACTTCTTCCTCGGCGCCGAGCCGCGCAAGGGCGTACCGCCGCTGCAGTGGTTCGATGCTCCGAAGGCGAAGCGGATCGTCCGGACCGAGTTGAACGAGATGGGGATCGACATCCGCGACCCTGACCAGCCGGTGGGAACGCTGTCCGGCGGCGAGCGACAATCCGTCGCGATTGCGCGCGCCGTCTACTTCGGGGCGAGGGTGCTGATCCTCGACGAACCGACCTCGGCTCTCGGCGTCAAGCAGGCCGGCGTTGTCCTAAAGTACATCCTCCAGGCGCGCGAGCGAGGCGTCGCCGTGATCTTCATCACGCACAACCCGCACCACGCCTATCCGGTCGGCGACCGCTTCGTGATCCTGAACCGCGGCCAGAGCCTCGGGATCTACGACAAGGCGGAGGTCGACCGCCAGGAGCTCGTGCGCCTGATGGCCGGCGGCCGCGAGCTGGCCGAGCTCGAGCACGAGCTCGAAGCCATTCGGACAGAGGTTTAGTGCCTCTCCAGGCAATGTCATCCGGGTCACTGGCGGCTGCAAAGCGGCGCCAGTCTGTAGCCTCGGTACGCGCCCATATCTACTCGATATGGACACGTCCCGAGTCCGCATCCTGGCTTGCTTTTCGCGCGCCAGAAACGCGGCAACATCACCTGGAGAGGCACTGATGAAGCTCACGGCGGCGCAGGCGCTCGTCCGCTTCCTCGCCGCGCAGCACGTCGAGCGGGACGGCGTGGAGCACCAGTTCTTCGGCGGCTGCTTCGGGATCTTCGGCCACGGCAATGTGGCCGGGATTGGCGAGGCGCTCTACGAGAGCCCGGAGCTCCTCACCTACTACCAGGCGCGCAACGAGCAGGCGATGGTGCACACGGCATCGGGCTACGCGCGCATGAAGAACCGGCTCGGGACGCTCGTCTGCACGACGTCGATCGGTCCCGGCGCCACGAACCTCGTCACCGGCGCGGCGCTTGCGACGGTCAACCGGCTTCCGGTGCTGCTCGTTCCGGGTGACGTCTTCGCCGCGCGCCGGCCGGATCCGGTGCTTCAGCAGCTCGAGGTGCCGTGGCGCGGAGACGTCTCGGTCAACGACGCGCTGCAGCCCGTGTCGCGTTACTTCGATCGGATCGAGCGGCCCGAGCAGCTCATCCCGGCGGCGCTGTCGGCGATGCGGGTGTTGGTCGACCAAGCCGAGGCAGGAGCCGTGACGTTGGCGTTCCCCCAGGACGTGCAGGCCGAGGCGTTCGAGTTTCCCGACGAGTTCCTCGAGCGCCGCGTCTGGCACATTCCGCGTCCGCTCCCCGATGCCGACTCGCTGGCAGCAGCAGCCGCGGCGATCCGAGAGGCACGGCGCCCTCTGCTCATTGCCGGGGGCGGCGTCATCTACTCAGAGGCGACGGATGCCCTGCGACAACTCGTCGAAGCGACGGGGATTCCCGTCGCAGAGACGCAGGCGGGCAAAGGATCGCTCCCGTACGACCATCCGTCCGCGCTCGGCGCGATCGGCGTGACGGGAACACTTGCCGCCAACCGGCTCGCCGCCGAGGCCGACGTCGTCATCGGCGTCGGGACGCGCTGGACGGACTTCACGACGGCGTCGAAGACAGTCTTCGCCGGCGATCCGCGGTTCGTGAACGTCAACGTCGCCGGCTTCGACGCGGCGAAGCTCGGAGCGCTGTCGCTGGTCGGCGACGCGCGGGCGACGCTCGAGCGGCTGAGGGGGCTGCTCGAGGGCTACTTCGTCGACCGCGACTACCGCGAAGAGGTGGAGAGGCTGAACCGCGAATGGGATGCTGAGGTGTCGCGGCTGTACGAGCTCGGCCACGCGCCGTTGCCGGCGCAGAGCGAGGTGATCGGCGCCGTCAACGACGCCTCGGAGCCGACGGACGTCGTCGTCTGCGCCGCCGGCGCCATGCCCGGCGACCTGCACAAGCTCTGGCGAACACGGGACCCGAAGGGCTACCACGTCGAGTACGGGTACTCGTGCATGGGCTACGAGATCGCGGGCGGCCTGGGCGTGAAGATGGCTGCGCCGGAGCGTGAGGTCTACGTCCTGGTGGGCGACGGCTCGTACCTGATGCTCTCGAGCGAGATCGTCACGTCGATCCAGGAGGGTCTGAAGCTGACGATCGTCCTCGTCGACAACCACGGCTTCAACTCGATCGGGTCGCTCTCGCGCTCGCTGGGGACGGACGGCTTCGGCACGCAGTACCGGTATCGCCGGAACGGCTCGCTCGGGCTCGACAGCGAGTCCTCTCCTGCGCCGTTCCTGCCGGTCGATCTCGCCGCAAATGCCGAGTCGCTCGGGGCGCGCGTCATCCGGTGCGGGACGATCGATGAGCTCCGCGCGGGGCTCGAGGAGGCGAAGCAGTCGGAATCGACGGTCGTGCTGGCCGTCGAAGTGGACCGGTACGAGGGCGTGCCGAGCTACGAGAGCTGGTGGGACGTGCCTGTCGCAGAGGTGTCCGAGGTCGACAGTGTCCGCGCCGCCCGGAAGGCGTACGAGGAGGCCCGGAAGCGCGAGCGAACGCCGCTGTGATCGAGGCGGCGGTGCTGGGACGCGTCGGCGTCGACCTCTATCCGAATCAGATCGAGACGCCGCTGCGCTCCGTGCGGACCTTCACGCGCTTCGTCGGCGGCTTCGCTGGCAACCTCTCGACCGGGCTTGCGCGGCTCGGCGTCACAACGGCGATCGTCTCGCGCGTCGGTGACGACGGGCACGGAGAGTTCGTCCGGGACTGGCTCGCCGCGGAAGGCGTCGACGTCCGCTTCCTCGCGACCGATCCCTACTGGCTGACGCCGCCGACCTTCTGCGAGGTCTGGCCGCCCGACAACTTTCCGATCCTCTTCTACCGCCGTCCGACGGCGCCGGACTGGCAGCTCGCGCCTGACGACTTCGATCGGAAGGCGATCGCCGGTGCGGCGCTGCTCTACGCGACGGGGACGGGGCTCGCGCAGTCGCCGAGCCGCGAGACGACGCTCGAGGCGCTCCGCGCGCACCGCGGAACGACCATCTTCGACCTGGACTGGCGGCCGACTCTTTGGAACGACCCTGCTGAGTATCCGCCGCTTGCGGCCGAGGCCGCCTCCGCCTCGGACATCGTGATCGGAAACGAGGAGGAGGCCGCGGCGGCGGGGATTCGGAGCGTGCCTCGGCTCGTCCTCAAGCGCGGGGAGCGGGGCGCCACTGTCTACGCGGACGGCGAAGCGACCGACGTCCCTGGGTACCCGGTCGAGGTCGTGAATGGGCTGGGGGCGGGGGACGCGTTCGCGGCTGCCGTCGGCCATGGCCTCCTCCGGGGACTGTCCCTCGTCGAGGCGGCGCGGCGCGGCACCGTAGCCGGGGCGCTCGTTGCGGCGCAGCTCGCCTGCTCGGAGGCGATGCCCAACCTCGAGGATCTGGAAGCAGCGCTCGTGTGAGCGAATTGCTGCTCCGCGCTGGCGAGTGGGACGCGGTGACCCCGAAGAGCGCCGGCTGGCGTTACCTGTCGTTTCGCGTCGGGGCCGGTTCCTTTGCGACAGAGACCGGCGACGAGGAGATCTGCCTCGTCGCGCTGGGTGGCAGGTGCCGCGTGGAGGCCGTGGGGGAGAGCTGGGAGCTCGGCGGGCGGGCAAACGTCTTCGCCGGCATGCCGTCCGCGCTCTATCTCCCGCGTGAGACGTCGTACCGGGTCGAGGGTGACGCAGAGCTCGCGGTATGCGGGGCGCTCTGCGAGCAGCGGCGTGAGCCGGTGTTCATTGGCCCGCAGAACGTCGAGATCGAGGTGCGGGGCGCCGGCAACGCAACGCGCCAGATCAACCACATCGTGAAGCCCGAGTTCCCTGCGGAGCGGCTGCTCGTCGTGGAGGTCTTCACGCCGTCCGGCAACTGGTCGAGCTACCCGCCGCACAAGCACGACGAGGACCGGCCTCCGGGCGAGGTCATCCTGGAGGAGGTCTACTACTACCGTGCCGCGCGACCCGAAGCCTTCGCGCTTCAGCGCCTCTACAGCCCGCGCCACGAGGTCGACGTCACTGTGACGGTCCGCGACGGCGACCTGATGCTCGTCCCATACGGCTACCACACCACCTGCGCTGCCCAGGGCTACGACCTCTACTACCTGAACGCGCTCGCCGGTGACCGCCGCTCGATGGCAGCCTCCGACGACCCGCAGCTCGCCTGGATTCGCGCGGCCTGGGAGAC
>DATGDB010000070.1:0-3209 GCA_035311205.1 Gaiellaceae bacterium
TTCGCAGTACGCCATGACCAGTGACTCCTCGCGCGAAACCCTGACGTTCGTCTTCACCGATCTCGAGTCGAGCACTCGCCTGTGGGAGCGGTTTCCCGAGGCGATGAAGGCGGCTATGGAGCGTCACGACGCGATCCTCCGGGACGCGGTTGAGAACTCTGACGGGCGCGTGGTCAAGATCATGGGAGACGGCCTGATGGCCGTCTTCTCGTCCGCCACGGACGGCGTCGAGGCGTGCCTCGAGGCACAGCGGGCACTCGGGGACGAAGCCTGGCGTGAGACCGGGCCGTTGCGCGTGCGGATCGGGATGCATGTCGGCCAGGCGCTTACGCGAGAGGGCGACTTCTTCGGTCCGCCGGTGAACCGTGCCGCTCGGATCATGGCCGCCGCCCACGGAGGCCAGGTGCTGCTCTCCGAGCTCGCCGCCGCGCTGACCGAGCCGCGCCTGCCCGCTGAGGCCGGCCTCCGCGATCTGGGCGAGCACCGACTGAAAGACCTGTTTCAACCGGAACACATCTTCCAGCTCGTCCATCCCAGCCTCGCGAGCGACTTCCCACCGCTGGCGACGCTCAGCTACCGGCCGAACAACCTTCCGACACAGACATCCGAGCTCCTCGGCCGGGAGGCTCAGCTGGCCGTGATCCGTGACCTTCTCGACACGGCTGGCGTGAGGCTGCTCACCCTGACCGGCCCGGGCGGGATCGGAAAGACACGTCTGGCCCTCCAGGCAGCGGCCGACCAGATCGACCGTTTTGAAGACGGCGTGTACTTCGTCGACCTCTCGAGCGTGCGGGACGCGAATGCGGTCTTCGAGACAATCGTTCGTGCTGTCGGTCTGACCGGCGCGAACGACGAGCAGCTGCTCGAGACGTTGAAGCTCGAGCTGCGGACCCGGCACATGCTGCTCGTCCTCGACAACTTCGAGCAGGTCATGGACGCGGCCGACAGCGTCGCGGATCTCCTCCACCAGTGCTCGGAGCTCAAGGTTCTCGTGACCAGCCGGGAGGCGCTCAGCGTGCGCGGCGAGCACCTCTTGGTGGTGCCGCCCTTGTCCGTGCCAGACACAGGCGTCGCACTGTTGACGGCCGAGCTCGTCGGCGAGCACGATGCAGTGCGTCTGTTTGTCGAGCGGGCCCGGGAAGCGCGTCCGGGCTTTGCATTGACGGACGACAACGCAGCTGCAATCGGAGAGATAAGCGCACGGTTGGACGGGCTGCCACTCGCGATCGAGCTGGCCGCCGCGCGGGTGAAGCTGTTCTCGCCGCAGGAGCTGAGCGATCGATTGCGAAGCCGCCTCGAGCTGCTCGGGCGCGGGCCTCGCGACCTGCCCGTCCGACAGCAGACACTTCGCAGCACGATCGAGTGGAGCTACGACCTGCTCGACGGCGAGGAGCGGGCGATCTTTCAGCTGCTTTCGGTGTTCTCGCCGACCACGGTCGAAGCCGTCGAGGAGGTTGTGGGGCGGCTGGAGTCCCTCGAAGACATCGACTTCGTCGATCGTCTCGCTTCCCTGGTGGACAAGAGCCTCCTACAGAGCGTCGAAGGCGATGGTCCGCAGCGGCTGTCGCTGCTCGAGACCATCCGCGAGTACGCGGCGGAGCGGCTGGCGGAGGAGCCGGGCCTGGGCAGCGCAGCAAGGCTGGCACATGCCGGGTACTTCTCGGACTTCGCGCAAACCAGGCGGGATCGCCTCTATGGGTCGGAGCGTGAGGAGGCGCTTGCCGAGCTCCAGCTCGAGCTCGGGAACCTGCTCACGGCGTGGCGGTACTGGGTCGCCGCCCGCGACCTCCTACAGCTCGAGAGGATGCTGGACGCCCTCTGGGTCCTCCACGACGCTCGGGGTTGGTATCACCGGGCTGTCGAGCTAACGAACGACTTGTTGGCCGTCCTTTCTTCCGTTCCCGCGACGCCCGATCGCACTCAGGAAGAGATCACCCTTCGCACCAGTCTCGCAAGAGGAATCCTCGCGATCCGCGGGTATACGGAGGAGGCGGAAGCGGCGTTCATGGCTGCACTCGCGCTCTCCGAAGAGGCACGAGGCGGGCCGCGGCGGTTCCCGGAGCTGCGCAGCCTGGCGACCTTCCATCTCTACCGTGGCGAGTTCGACAAGGCAAGCGCGATCGGCAGTGAGCTCCTCGAGCTCGCCGAGCAGCAAGACGATCCGGGGCTCCAGGTGGATGGACACCTGATCGTAGGCTCGAGCGTCGCCTTCCTCGGCGACGTACCCACCGGCCTGGATCACCTCGACCGAGCCATCGCTCTCTTCCACCCTGACCGTTATCAGCCCGGCCCGCTTCGCCTCGGGCCCAGCTCGGGTGTCTCGTCCTACACGACCTCGGCATTGCTGCTCTGGCTGCTTGGTTTTCCCGACCGAGCCGCCGAACGTGCGGCGAGGGCACTCGAGCTGGCCGGGCAACTGAACCATCCGTTCACGCTGGCGTACACACGGTTTCATGTCGGTCTCCTCGATCTCTGGCGAGGCGAGTACGAGCTCGTCGAGGCCCGTGGAAACGGCGTGCTCGAAGTGGCCGAGGAGCACGACTACCCGATCTGGAAAGCGCTCGGCCTCACGCTCGGAGGCGCAGCGACGAACGGCCTGGGGCGCACTGAAGAGGGCTTGGCTCGGATTGATCGCGGCATCGCCCTGTACCAGGGGCTGAAGACCCCGCCGGTGTTCTGGCCGCTTCTCCTCTCACTGAAGGCGGGGGCGTTGGGTCTCAGTGGTCGCGCGGCGGGCGGGCTGGAGCTCGTCGACGAAGCCGTCGCGATCATGGGCGAGGACAACATCCAGGAGGACAACATCCAGCTCCCGGACTTCGCGTTGCTCAAGGGCGATCTTCTTCTCGGCCTGGCCGACGCGCAGGCCGCCGAGTCCCACTTCCGCGGCGCGTTCGAGATCGCCGAACGGCTGGGCCTTCGCATGCCCCAACTGCGGGCCGCCACGAGACTGGCCCGCCTGCGGAAACGGCCCGACGCGACCGACGTACTGCGCGACGTTTACGAAACGTTCACCGAGGGCTTCGAGACACCAGATCTTCTGCAGGCCCGCATGGTGCTCGAAGAGGTCGACGCTCGGGTGTAACGGCTCCAGCGCCGTGACGCCGGGAGAGCGGCACCCCCCGAACTCCCGACGCCCGACGCCTCGTGCTCGGGACGGGGCGGCATCTGTTCGGCCCCCTCGACGCGCTCTCGCAACGGCTGGCCACCCC
>DATGDB010000071.1:0-2428 GCA_035311205.1 Gaiellaceae bacterium
CGGAACATCCGGGCGAGCTCACGGGCCTTCCGGTCGTAGGCGTCATGATCGCTCCACGTCGAGCGTGGATCGAGGAGCGCCGGGTCGACGCCCGGTACCTCGACGGGAACCTCGAAGCCGAAGAGAGGGTCCTCCCGGTACTCGACGCCGTCGAGATCTCCGGCGAGCGCCGAGCTAAGCAGGGCCCGCGTGGCCCGGATGGGCATGCGCTCGCCCTGGCCGAATGGGCCGCCCGTCCAGCCCGTGTTGACGAGCCAGACGTTGACGTGTGGGTGCTCGTCCAACTTCTCGCCGAGCATGTGGGCGTAGACCGCAGGCGGCTGGAGGAGGAACGGCGCGCCGAAGCAGGCCGAGAAGGTCGGCTGCGGCTCTGTGACGCCGATCTCGGTGCCCGCCAGCTTCGCCGTGAAGCCTGACAGGAAGTAGAACATCGCCTGCTCACGGCTGAGGCGGGCGAGCGGTGGGAGGATCCCGAAGGCGTCGGCGGTGAGGAAGACGATCGAGCCCGGGGGGCCCGCGCGCTTTTCCGGAAGCGCGCTGGCGATCTGTTCCAGCTTGTAAGCCGCGCGCGTGTTCTCGGTCTTCGAGTCGTCGTCGAGGTCGAGGATGCCGCTCTCGTCGACGATCACGTTCTCGAGCACCGTTCCCCAGGACCGCGTCGTCGCGTAGATCTGAGGCTCCGCCTCCTCCGAGAGCCGGATCACCTTGGCATAGCAGCCGCCCTCGAAGTTGAAGACCCCGTCGTCGCTCCAGCCGTGCTCGTCGTCGCCGATCAGTCGGCGTTCGGGATCGGCCGACAGCGTGGTCTTGCCGGTCCCCGAGAGCCCGAAGAAGATCGCGACACGGCCCTGGTCGTCGACGTTCGCCGAGCAGTGCATCGGAACGACGCCGTCGAGCGGAAGCCGGTCGTTCAAGAGCGTGAAGATGGACTTCTTGATCTCGCCCGCGTAGAAGGTGCCGCCGATCAGCACCTCGGCCTTTGTCGGGTGGAGGACGACGAAGGTCCCGCTGCGGGTGCGGTCCGTCGCCGGATCGGCCTCGACGGCGGGCGCATGGAGGACGAGCGCCTCGGGCTCGAAGTCGGCGAGCTCATCGTCGGTCGGATCGATGAAGAGCGTCTTCGCGAAGAGCGCATGCCAGGGGCTGTGAGTGATCACGCGGAGCGCGAGGCCGTGGGCCGGGTCGGCGCCCGCGAAAGCGTCGACGACGTACAGATCCTGCCCCTCGAGGTGTGAGACCACCTTCGTGCGGAGGCCTTCGAACTGCTCGGGCTCGAGATCCTGGTTGACCTTGCTCCACCAGATCCGGTCCTCGGAGCCCGGCTCACGGACGACGAACTTGTCGTTGGGCGAGCGACCAGTGTGGTGACCCGTGTCGACTACCAAGGGGCCGCCTTCGGCGAGCGTCCCGTCGCCTCTCAGGATGGCGTGCATGTAGAGGAGCGCGATCGTCGGATTCGTGAAGACACGGCCCCTCGGTGTGAGGCCATGCTCGCTCAAATCGACCTTTTCGCGTACGTCCTCGACGATCGCCATCGGCTCTCCTTCGGCTTCTCCAGCAGAGTTCCCGCTCAAGCCTGCGCCCGAAACGGCTGCATATCGTATGGGAATGGCCGTTTCGCCGCCCGAACCGCCGCTCTCGGACGCCGTCGTAACGCTTCGGCAATGGGGCGAGCCCGGCGACGTGGAAGCGATCACGGCCGCCTGCAACGACCGTGCGATCGCGGAGTTCCTGGATCTCATCCCGTCCCCGTACACGGAGGCCGACGCGCGCGCGTACATCCGCCTGTGCCGCGAAGGCTGGGCCGACGGGACGCTGACGAACTTCGCGGTCACAGACGCCGGGACCGGGGAGGCGGTCGGCTCAGTGGGCGTGCGCTGGGTCGAGCCCGATCAGGGCGTGGCGGAGGTCGGTTACTGGGTCGCGCCTGGCGCTCGCGGGCGAGGCGTGTGCACGCGGGCCGTCCGGCTTGTTTCACGCTGGGTGATAGCCGACCTCGGCGCAGAGCGGCTCCAGCTGCGGGCGGACGAGCTAAATGCCGCGTCGCGGAAGGTCGCCGTCAACGCGGGGTTCACGGAGGAGGGCGTGCTGCGCTCGAGCCGCTACAACCCGAGGCTCGGGCGCCGCATCGACTTCGTCATGTACTCCCTGCTCCCCGGGGAGCTCTAGCCGGGCCGAACCCCGCAGGCAGGACGCCGCCTTCACGGCCGCGAATTGTGGACGGATGCAAACGGCCGCGGCCATCGAGCGCTACCTCGCGAGTCCTGCGCTTTCCGAGGCGACCCGGCGGGCTTACCGCGTCGACCTCGAGCAGTTCGCCTCCTGGCTCGAGGCTCGCGGGACCTCCGTGGACGCGGTCGACGTCCGCCTTCTTGCCGCCTACGCCGCTGACCTCGGCAGTGCGCGCCCGGGACGAAACCCACGCCGC
>DATGDB010000072.1:0-5283 GCA_035311205.1 Gaiellaceae bacterium
AGCGGTAATGCGCAAAGGCCTTGTTGGCCTGCGCCATTCTGTACATGTCGTCCTTGCGTTTGAACGCAGCCCCCTGCTGCTCGAGCGCGTCCAGGATCTCGCCCGCCAGCTTGGCGGCCATGCCCTTCTCGCGCCGCTCGCGCGAATACGTCACGATCCAGCGCAACGCGAGCGTGCGCGCGCGGCGCGCCGGCACCTCGACCGGCACCTGGTAGTTCGCGCCGCCGACGCGGCGGGAGCGGGTCTCGAGCACCGGCGTCACGGACTTGACCGCCTGCTCGAGCACCTCCACGGGTGCCTTCCCCGAGCGCTCTGCGGAAATGGCGAGCGCGTCGTAGACGATCTTCTCGGCGGTGCTCTTCTTGCCCTTGGTCATGACACGGTTGATCAGCTGGCTCACGAGCTTGGAGTCGTGCACAGAGTCCGCCGCCAACTCGCGTGGCTGAATCTCGGCTCGGCGCGGCATTACGAGCCTCTCTTGGCGCCGTACTTCGAGCGCCCCTGACGGCGGTCGGAGACTCCGGCCGTGTCGAGCGCAGCCCGAATCACCTTGTAGCGGATGCCCGGCAGGTCCTTCACGCGGCCGCCGCGGATGAGCACGACGGAGTGCTCTTGCAGGTTGTGCCCTTCACCGGGAATGTAGGTCGTGACCTCCATCCCGTTCGTCAACCGCACGCGGGCGACCTTCCGCAGCGCCGAATTCGGCTTCTTGGGAGTGGTCGTGTACACGCGCGTACAGACGCCGCGCTTCTGAGGCGCGCCGCGGAGGGCAGGGGTCTTCGTCTTGGCCTTTGGCTTGACCCGACCCTTGCGCACAAGCTGGTTGACGGTGGGCATGTACTCCTTCGAGAGGTTCGTGACACGACAAAAGTCGGCGGGGGCAGATGCCCCTGCCAACCGGCTGCGGCATGGTAGCAGAGGTTGATGGCTCAGAACGGCCCGGAAGCGCCTATTCAAGCCATAGCCGGATCGCGGAAGGGCCAGTACAGTGGGCATTTGTGAGCGACGCACTGGTCTGGGCGATTTTCGGCGCCGGAATCGTCGTGCTCCCGCTGATCTTCCTGGCCGTCTTCATCCGCGAGCGGCGGGCGGCCGATGCGCGGGTTGCCGACGTCGTGGGCGAGCTCACAGGCCGCATGGACGCCCTGGTCGAGGAGCTCCGTGGCGCACAGGACGAGGACCGGCGGAGCCGGATCCTCGGCGAGCTCGGCGGCACCATCGATCTGGATGAAGTGCTCGCGCGCGTGCTCGAGGCGGGGGCCGCGATCCGTGGGGTTGACGCCGCGCTCGTCAGAGTGAGCTCCGGCGACGAGGCGATCGTGTCGGCGATCGGCCTCACGGGCGAGGAAGTGGACGCGCAGTCCGTGGCCGGGCCGCCCGACGGCCGAACGGCGCGCTCTCTGACGATCTCCTACGACTACTCCGATGATGTGGAAAGTGACGGCAGGGAGCTGATCCGACACGGCCTGGCAGTCCCGATTCCGGGCGAGGCCCGTCCCATCGGCTACCTGAGCGTCTTCAGCCGGGCGGACTCGCATTCGTTCGCGGATCGGGACAAGCGCTCGCTCGAGGAGCTGGCCGGACGCGCCGGCCCCGCGATCGAGAACGCCATGCGCTTCCGGGAGGCCCGCCAGCTCGCCGATCTCGATGCGCTGACCGGCCTCCACAACCGGCGCTACTTCCACGAAACGCTGGCTCGCGAGGCCTCACGGGCCCACCGTTACGGACGCAGACTCGCGCTCGTCCTCCTTGACCTCGACGACTTCAAGGCGATCAACGACCGGATCGGGCACCTGGCGGGAGACAGCGTCCTGGCTGAGGTGGCGGAGCGCGTCCGGTCGGTCGTGCGGTCGGCGGACGTCGCGTGCCGCGTCGGCGGCGACGAGTTCGGGGTCATCCTCCCCGAGTCCACGCTCGCCGAGGCCGAGCAGCTCTCCCACCGAATTCAGGCGGCGGTCGCCGGCAGCCCGATCGGAGACGCCGGGACGCTCCAGCTGTCCGCCGGCGCCGCGGAGCTTCGCCCGGAAGACCACGCGACGACGTTCTTCGAGCGTGCAGACGACGCGCTCTACCGTGCCAAGGAGTCGCGCAAAGTCGAGACCCCGTCGCTCGTCCGCCGAAGAACCGAGCGGAAGTAACCGCGACCCGAGCGGCCTCGCCGAAAACCACACCGGCTACTCGAGCCGTTGTCCCCGTGCCTGGCACGCGGACCTGGCCGGCAAGGACGTCTGCGTCGGCGATTGCTCCGGCCGACTCGGACCCGGCTCGGAGAACGCCAGCTGCGTCAGGGCTGGCTGCGGGAACTTCAGCAAGACTCGCGGTTCCCGTCACTTCGGGCCAATGTCCCAGTGCCTGGCACGAGGCCCTGGCGCGAAACGACGACGGGCGCCCTAGGGCGCCCGTCGCAAACGGTCACGGACGAGGAGAGGCTAGCTCTCCTCGTCTAGAGGCGACTCGATCTCCGGGATCTCGATCGCCTCGCCGGACTCGTGCGGCGCCGGGTCGCCGTCCGGCTCCGGCGCGCCGCCGAAGTCGAGCGCGAGATCCGAGAGGGAGGCACCGTCGCCCCCGTCGGCACCGATCTCCTCAAGCGCGGCGAGCAGCTGCTCCTCTGACTCGGGCCGGCGGTAGGCCGACGCCGGGATCTTCTCCGACGGCTTGACCTCGACCGT
The DNA here is from genome assembly GCA_035311205.1 of Gaiellaceae bacterium. Classification (GTDB taxonomy): domain Bacteria; phylum Actinomycetota; class Thermoleophilia; order Gaiellales; family Gaiellaceae; genus JACDAN01. Next base: position 2,673 of record DATGDB010000072.1, read on the forward strand.
CCGGTACTGCTTGAGGCCCGTGGCGGCCGGGATCAGCTTCCCGATGATCACGTTCTCCTTGAGGCCGAGGAGCTGGTCGACCTTGCCCTCGATCGCGGCGTCGGTCAGCACCTTGGTCGTTTCCTGGAAGGACGCGGCGGAGAGGAACGACTCAGTGGCGAGGGAGGCCTTCGTGATCCCCAGGATCAGCGGCTCCCACGTCGCCTGCTCGCCCTTCTCCTTCTTCATCCGCGCGTTCTCCTTCGCGAGCACGACCTTGTCGACGAGCTGGCCGGGCAGGAGCTCGGTGTCACCCGGAGTCTCGACGCGCACCTTCTTCAGCATCTGGCGGACGATCAGCTCGATGTGCTTGTCGTGGATCTCGACGCCCTGCGACTTGTAGACGCGCTGGACCTCCGAGACGAGGTACAGCTCGGTCGCTGTCGAGCCCTTGAGCCGGAGGAGATCCGCCGGTGTCCGCGAGCCCTCGTGCAGAGCGTCACCCGGCTCGACCTCCTGGCCGTTTTCGACGAGCAGTCGCGTCCGGCGCGGGAGCTGATACGAGACCGGCTCCTCGCCGTCCTCCGTGTGGATGAGCACCTTCGGCCCACGCTCGGTCAGCTCGATCTCGACCTTGCCGCCGACCTCGGCGAGCTTGGCCGCACCCTTCGGGCTTCGTGCCTCGAAGATCTCGACGACGCGCGGGAGACCGTGCGTGATGTCGGCGCCGGCCACACCGCCGGTGTGGAAGGTCCGCATCGTGAGCTGCGTCCCGGGCTCGCCGATCGACTGAGCGGCGATGATCCCGACCGCGTCGCCGATCTCGGCCATGCCGCCCGTGGCCAGGAAGAGGCCGTAGCACGCCCGGCACACGCCGAAGTCGCTGCGGCACTTCAGCACGGAGCGAACCCCGACCTTGGCGTCCTGCGCGCCGTCCTCGAGGCCCTCAGCGATCTCCTCGAGCAGCGGCATCGTCACGAGCGCGCCCCTCTCGACGAGCACTGTCTTACCGGGCTTGCCACTCGCGAGCGGCCGGTGCAGGTCGTCGGCGACGATACGGCCGAGGAGGCCCTTGTTGAGGCTGCCCTCGCTGTAGAGCGGGAGCTCGATGAAGTCCTTCGTCTTGCAGTCCTCGTCGCGGATGATCACGTCCTGCGCGACGTCGACCAGACGGCGCGTCAAGTACCCCGAGTCGGCGGTGCGGAGCGCCGTGTCCGCCAACCCCTTCCGGGCACCGTGCGTCGAGATGAAGTACTCGAGCACCGACAGGCCCTCCATGAAGTTGGCCTGAATCGGGCGCTCGATGATCTCGCCCTTCGGATTCGCCATCAAGCCGCGCATTCCGGCGAGCTGGCGGATCTGCTTGAACGAACCGCGCGCTCCGGAGTTGGCCATCATGTAGATCGGGTTCAGCTTGTGGAGGTTGGCCTCCATCGCGTCGGCCACGGCGTCGGTCGCCTCCGTCCAGATCTGGACGATCGACTCGCGCCGCTCCTCCTCGGTGATCAGGCCGCGCTCGTACTGCAGCTCGACCTGACGCACCCGCTCCTCGTACGCGGCGAGGATCTCCTGCTTGTCCGGCGGGATGACGATGTCGTTCTTCGAGATCGTGATGCCGGCGTCCGTTGCGTAACGGAACCCGAGCGCCTTGATCTTGTCGAGGACGTTCCCGATCATGTGCGCCCCGTAGAGCTCGGCGAGCTCGGTGATGAATTCGTCCATCTCCTTCTTCGAGAGCGTTCGATTGACGTAGGGGAACTCCACGTCGACGCTGTCCTCGCCCACCGCCTCGGCGATGGTGCGCTCGACCTCCGCGTTGAAGATCACACGCCCGGGCGTCGTCAGAATCACGTCGCCGTTCCACCGGTACTCGATCGGCTGCTGGAGCCCGATCTGCTCCGACTCGACGGCGAGCTCGACCTCCTCCTCGCGCGTGAAGCGCTTCGGCCGCGGCTTCAGCTTCTCGGCCTTGACCTGCGTGAGGTCGTCCTCCGCGTACGTGAGGTAGTAGCCGCCCAGGACCATGTCCTGCGTCGGCGTCGCCAGCGGGCGACCGCTCGACGGCGAGAGCACGTTGTTCGAGGAAAGCATCAGGATGCGCGCCTCGGCCTGCGCCTCCGCGGATAGCGGGAGGTGCACGGCCATCTGGTCACCGTCGAAGTCGGCGTTGAACGCGTGGCAGACGAGCGGGTGGACCTGAATCGCCTTGCCCTCGACGAGGACCGGCTCGAAGGCCTGAATGCCGAGGCGGTGCAGCGTCGGCGCTCGGTTCAGGAGCACCGGATGCTCGGCGATGACCTCTTCGAGGACGTCCCACACCTCGGGAACCATCGAGTCGACGTACTTCTTCGCGGCCTTGATGTTCTGGACGGCCTTCCGCTCGACGAGCCGGCTCATGATGAACGGCTTGAAGAGCTCGAGCGCCATCAGCTTCGGCAGCCCACACTGGTAGAGCTTCAGGTTCGGGCCGGCGACGATGACCGAGCGGCCTGAGTAGTCGACACGCTTTCCGAGCAGGTTCTGGCGGAAGCGTCCCTGCTTGCCCTTGAGCATGTCGGAGAGCGACTTCAGCGGTCGGTTGCCCGGGCCCGTGACGGCGCGCCCGCGGCGGCCGTTGTCGAACAGCGCGTCG
>DATGDB010000073.1:0-21709 GCA_035311205.1 Gaiellaceae bacterium
CCGAACGTTCGCGTTCATCCGGGTCGGTCTGCTCCTCGGCGAGCTGCTCGTCGACGAGGACGTGGAGCGCGGCGAGGAACACGAAACGTGGGTCGAGCGCCTGCTGGCCCAGCCGGAGTATCGCGCCGCCGTCGAGCGCGAGGTCAGGGCTGTTGCCCAGGAGATCTCGGTCGATCCCGCCTACGCCGAGGAGGAGTCGGTGGGCCCGGATGAAGAGACGCGGCAGCGCTTTCGCGACTTCGCAAAGCGGCAATTGGATGCCTAGCCGAGGAACGTCGAGATGACGAAGATGGCAGCGAAGCCGGCAATCGTCACGGCGAGCCGCTGCACCGAAGAGTGCTCGTGCGCCTCGGGGAGAAGATCGGTCGCGCCGATGTAGAGGAAGATGCCGGCGTAGACGGCCAGCAGATGGCCCAGCGTGTATTCGGAGATGTCGATTGCGGAGCCGACGAGCGCGCCGAGGAGCGGTGCGACGGCGACGATCACGAGCCAGCGGAGAGCGAGTTTCCGGCTACCGCCCTGGCGGAGGATGAACGTCACTGCGTTGATCCCGTCCGCGAAGTCGTGCGAGACGACGGCGAGCAGGACCAGGATTCCGGTCTCGGTGTTGAGGCCGAATGCGAGCCCGATGCCGAGGCCGTCCGTGAAGCTGTGGACGCCGAGGGCCGCAGCGCTCAGAGCGCCGACCTTGGCGTGAGCCTGCGCCTGCTCCGCCTCGTCGCGGTGATGGAGGACGAGGTAGCGATGGGCGACCAGGAAGAGCACGAATCCAAGTCCCGTCAGCGCGGTGACCTGATGTGGGTCGCCGACGGCATCGAACGCCTCAGGGAGCAGGTCGAACAGCGCGACGGCGACGACGATCCCTCCTGAGAGCGCGATGGCCGTCTGGAGGCCGCGGTGCATGCGCAGCGCGAAGGTGCCGCCCACGAAGGTCGAGACGACCGTCAGCCCTGCGAGTGGGACAGCAATCCAGGTCACGCGCAGTCCGCACAGGTGCCGTAGACGTCCAGCTCGTGCCCTTCGGCGACGAATCCGTAGCGTCGGCGCAGCACGGCAGGGGAGGGCGCGCCGCAGAGGTCGGTTTCTTCGACCGCGCCGCAGCTGAGGCAGACGAGGTGGTGATGGTGGCCGGGGTCGCAGCGCACGTAGGCAGGTCGCGCGTCGCCGACCAGGGGACGAACCGAGCCCGTACGACGGAGGAGCTCGATCGTGCGGTAGACGGTGGCCAGACCGAGATCGGGCTCACGCAGCCGCGCTTCCTGGAACAGATCGACGGCCGTGAAGCTTCCGTCACGGTCGGCGATCAGGTCGAGCAGGGAGCGGCGCTGGCGTGTCAGGCGGGCGCGGGCAGGCAGCGTCAACCCGCGGTATTCGTTCCGCTGCTCGGCCTGGTCGGCTGTGGATCTCCCCCGTCGCGGCATCGCCGAGGCGATGATAGTGATTCTCAGTTTCAAGGGCGTGGGGCCCGGTCGACCCGAAGCCGCTCGGGTGGCGAGATTCCGGCCCCTTGCCTAATCTGCCCTGAGATGGCTGGAAGGCAGGCACTCGCCGTCGGCGTGCTCGCGGTCCTCGCGCTGAGCGGCTCGGGCGGCTCGGCCGGAGCACCGTCGGCGACGAGCGGCGGTGACGCGCGCGCGAAAGCCTTCTCGGTCCAGGTCTCCGTCCCCGGCCAGGGCGGTGCGACGGCCGGCTATGTGTCTGGCCCGCCGGCCGCATCGGGCGCCGGCGGCGGCTTTGCGTATCCGGCGGACGGCTCGATCGCCCAAGCGGGGTCGATCTCGTCCTCCGTGGCCGGATTCGAAGGCACGGCCAACCAAGCGACGGCCACCGTTCAGGTCTCCGGCGTCTCCCTCTTCGGCGGCGAGATCACGATTGGCTCCGTGAGCGCCCAGGCGACGGCCAAGGCGAGCCCCCAGTTCATCAACGGCAACACGAACGGATCCGGCGTAAGTGGCCTCGTCGTGCTCGGCCAGCCGGTCGGCGGTAGCACTTCCTACGGGACATGGGGCTCGGTTTCCGTGCTGCAGCAATCGGCGACGGCGTACCGCTCCTCGGGGGTCAGGGGCTATACGGCCGGCACCACGGCCGTCGTCGTGCACCTCACCGCCGACCATGCGGGAGCTCCGGCCGGGACGCAGATCGTCATCGGCTACACCGACGTGTCGGCGGAGATCCACAGGGTCGTGGCGCCACCTCCGCCGCCGCCGAGGAAGGTGGCACCGAAGCCGAAGCGCAAGGTCGAGCCCAAGCAGGTGGAGCCCAAGACCGACAAGCAACGGCCTTCGCTGCCGCCGATTCAGAAGATTCCGCTCGGCGTCTTTCCGAAGCTGACCGCCGGCGGCTACGTGTTCCCCGTCTACGGCCCGGCCTCGTACGGGGACACCTTCGGCGCGCCGCGGGCGGACACCGGCTGGCACCACGGAGAAGACATCTTTGCGTCGCTCGGCGCGCCGATCCTCGCCGTCGCGAACGGGACCGTCTATTCGGTCGGCTGGAACGACATCGGCGGCCTACGGCTGTGGCTGCAGGACCGGGCAGGCAACGAGTTCTATTACGCCCACCTCTCGGCGTACTCGCCGCTGGCCGTGAACGGCGCGCAGGTCAAGGCCGGCGACGTCCTGGGGTTCATGGGCAACACCGGAGACGCCGAGCACACGCCGTACCACCTCCACTTCGAGATCCACCCCACCTCGCTGCTCTACAAGGGCTATGACGGCGCTGTTGCGCCCTATCCGTACCTGAACGCCTGGAAGCGGCTGACCGACCTGCCGTTTACGGCCGTCTCCGGCTGGGCCCCGCCGATCTCGGACTCGAGCCATGCGCCGAAGCCCGGGGCGATCCTGCTCCAGTCGCACGACATCTCGAACGCGACCGGCCTCGAGCCGGCCTCGTTGCAACGCGCGATGCGCGCTACCGGCTCGGGAGTTGGAGACGGATCCCTGGCCGGTTTGATGTCGAGCGCGCGCAAGCGGCTTGAGCCGCCCGCGCGCGCCGTACCTGGCCCCTAACGTCCTCTAGGTAACGGGAGGGCTGCCGTTCCCCGAAGTGGTCTCGGGCTCGCTCTCGCCGAGAACTCGGTCGGAGACCCACTTGCGGGTCGGCGGTCCCGTGATCGGATTGAAGAGGATCCCGAGCACGATGCCGGTGAAAAGCAGCATGGCATTCCGGGTCGAGTGCCCGCGCTGCTTGCCCTGGACCCTGATCGCGGCCTCTTTGAGGTCGTCGATCACGTCGCGAACGGTCTCTTGGATCTCCTTGTCGGTCGCGACGCGTGCCGCGACCGCGCTCGGCCGCCGGGCGCCGATGAGCTCGTCGTAGATCTCGCGCGCCGCGGCGATCGCGCTCTTGACGTTCTCGCGGACTTCCTCATCCTGAAGAGCCCGCTGCACGTACGGCTTCGCGTCGTACAGCCTGTCCTTCGCGTTGGCCATCCCGGCCATCCTTTCGTCTCGTCTTCGTTCGAGTAGGCCCTGTACCCGGGCCTGGAAACCCACAAACGCCGAGGCCTACGCCTGCGCTGCGGCCTTCCGCTCAGGCGATCCTACGCGCCGCGGCGCTTTCAGGGGAGCGCCGCCGTCGAACGCGGTGGCCAGAACCTCGTCCACGTGGTCGGCGAGAACGAACTCGATTCCCTTGCGCGTCTCGTTCGGAAGGTCCTCGAGATCCGGCTCGTTCTCCTTTGGGAGGACGACGGTGTGGATGCCCGCGCGCTGCGCGGCGAGGACCTTGTCGCGCACGCCGCCGATGGCGAGCACCTGCCCCGTGAGGGTCACCTCGCCGGTCATGGCGACCTCCTCCGAGACGGGCCGACTCGTCACGAGCGAGACGATCGCCGTCGCCATCGTGATCCCGGCGGAGGGCCCGTCCTTGGGCACGGCTCCGGCCGGAACGTGCACGTGGATGTCGTTCTCGGAGAACCACTGCGGATCAACCCCCAGCTGCTCCGCGTGCGAGCGCACCCAGGACAGCGCGGCCTGAGCCGATTCCTGCATGACTTCGCCCAGCTGGCCGGTGACCTTCAGACGGCCGCGCCCGGGATAGGCGCTCGCCTCGATGAAGAGGACGTCGCCGCCCGCCGCGGTCACGGCCAGGCCGGTTGCGACGCCCGGGTCGGACGTCCGCCTGCGGACCTCACCGGAGAACCGCCGCGGCCCGAGCCAGCTGCGAACGCGGCGCTCGTCGATGCGCGTCTTCTTGCCCGCCTTGCCCTCCGCGACACGGCGCGCTGCCTTGCGGAAGAGCGCGGCGAGCTGGCGCTCGAGGTTGCGGACTCCCGCCTCGCGCGTGTACTCCCGGATGACGGTCCGTAGAGCGCCGTCCGCGACCGAGACGGAGTCGACGTCGAGCCCGGTCGCCTGCAACTGCTTGGGCACGAGGTACTTGCGGGCGATGCCGAGCTTCTCCTCTTCGGTGTAGCCCGAGAGCTGGATCACGTCCATGCGGTCGAGCAGCGCCGGCGGGATCGTCTCCAGCTGGTTCGCCGTCGCGATGAAGAGGACCTTGGAGAGGTCGAACGGGAGGTCGAGGTAGTGATCGCGGTAGGTGAAGTGCTGCTCCGGATCGAGCACCTCGAGCATCGCGCTCGCCGGATCTCCGCGCCAGTCAGCACCCATCTTGTCGATCTCGTCGATCAGGAAGACCGGGTTGCGGGACTCGGCGTCGCGCAGCGCCCGGATGATCGTTCCGGGCATTGCGCCGATGTAGGTGCGGCGGTGGCCGCGGATCTCCGATTCGTCGCGCACGCCCCCGACCGAGATGCGCGTGAACTTCCGACCCAGTGTGCGCGCGATCGACTGGCCGAGCGAGGTCTTGCCGACTCCCGGCGGGCCGACGAAGCAGAGGATCGACCCCGAGACGTCGCCTTTTAGCTTCGCGACGGCGAGCGATTCGATGATCCGGTCCTTGACCTTCTCCAGGTCGTAGTGGTCCTCGTCGAGGATCGCCCGCGCCCGATCGAGATCGAGGTTGTCCTCGGTCATCGTCGCCCACGGCAGCGACAGGATCCAGTCGACGTAGGTCCGGATCACGCCGTACTCGGCCGAAGCTGAGGGCAGGCGCTCGAGCCGCGCCAGCTCGCGCTCGAGGGCCTTGCGCGGCTCTTCGGGCAGCTCGGCCTCCTCGACTCGTGCACGCAGCTCCTGCAGCTCGGCCTGCTCGGGATCGCCTTCGCCGAGCTCCTCCTGGATCGCCTTCAGCTGCTGGCGCAGGAAGTACTCCCGCTGGCCCTTGTCCAGTTCGGACTGGACCTGGGACTGGATCCTCGTGCCGAGCTCGAACACCTCGAGCTCGCGGCTCATGATCACCGAGAGCTCCCGAAGCCGCTGCTCGACGTCGGTGAGCTCGAGCAGGCGCTGCTTCTCCTCGGTCTTCAACCGGAGTGTCGAGGCGACGAGGTGCGAGAGCGCAGCCGGGTCGCCGACGTTTGCGGCGGCGAGCTCCAGCTCGGCCGGCAGGTACGGTGCAAGGCCAACGATGCGGCCGAACAGGGTCTGCACGTTCCGGGTGAGCGCCTCGACCTCCTTCGACTCCGTCACGACGTCGGGCTGCTCGGAGAACTGACCGGCGAGGTACGGCTCGTCCTGGACTCGCGACTCGAGGCGGATGCGCTCGAGGCCCTGCACGAGGATGCGCAGCGTCCCGTCGGGCACTCTGATCAGCCTGTGCACGAGCGCCGCCGTCCCGATGTCGTAGAGGTCGTCCCATCCCGGCTGTTCGACCTCGGAATCCTTGGACGTGATGAGGGCGAGCATGCGGTCACGCCCCACCACGTCGTCGACGAGCGCGATCGAGCGCTCCTGGCCGACGGCGAGCGGCGTCGCCGAGTCGGGGAAGACGACCATCTCTTTCAGCGGCAGGACCGGAAGCGTCTCCGGGATCTGGACGCTCTCCCGGTCCGCGGCGTCCGCGGTCTCGAACTCGACGTCGGTCACCGCCGACCTTCCTGAGCTCTTGCGCTTCGACCGGTCATTTCAGACGGCACCGCGGGCAAACCCCGCGTGGCCTGAAGACGGCTTCGCAAGCGACGCCTCATGCTTCTCGCTCGACCTCGATCGGAACCTTTTGCGGCTTCGCCGACCGCCGGGCGATCGGCACGACGATGGTCAGCAGGCCGCGGTCATAGCGAGCCTGCGCCTGAGAGACGTCGGCGTCCTCGGGAAACCGAACGGCGCGCTCGAACGGGCCGTACTCGATCTCCATCTGCTGGTACACGCGCCCGACTTCCTTGCCGCTCGCGCGGGCGCGCTCGCCCGCGACGATCAGTGTCCGGTCGGCGGCGGTCACGTGGAGCTGCTCGGGGTCGATGCCGGCGATGTTCACGAGCACCGTGAACGCGGGCGGGTCCGTCGTCCGGAAGCAGTCGAGCTCGGGCCGGAAGCTGCGGCGCAGGCCGGAGAACCGCGGCACCTGCCAGAGGTCCGCGAACAGCTCGTCGATCTCGTTGATCAGGTCTCTTCGCCTGGCCATCACGTGCGCGAATCGTAGCCTTGACACGCCTTGCGACCAGGAGTAACTTAGCGAGCACTAGCTTAGCCGCCACTAACTTCTGGGACAGAAGCGAGAGAACTGATGGAAGCCCTGGCTCGCACGATGATTCGGTTCCGCTGGGTCGTGCTCGTGGCCTGGATCGCGGCCGTGGTCGTCTCGGGCATCGCGGCCTCTGGCCTCAACAGCCTGCTCACGAACCGGTTCGTGCTGCCCGGCGCCGACAGCGAGAAGGCCGGCAAGATCCTGGAGAGGAACTTCGGCGACAAGCCGGAAGGCTCGTTCTCCGTCGTCGTCAAGGGCGCTCCGGCCAGCGGCCAGGCGCTGATCGGCCCGACCCGGGCGGCCGCGACGCGCGCAGCGAATGCGCTCGAGACCGGAAAGCTGGCCGACGTTCGCGTGGTGTCCGGCGACACCGTCAGCGCCACGATCGTCTCCCAGCTCCAGCCGGCCGACGCCAAGGGCTACACCGACGCAATGCGGGACGCCGCCGGCGAGATCCCCGGCGCGCAGATCTACGTGACCGGCCAGTCCGCGATCGAGAGCGATCTCGAGCCGGTGCAGAACCGCGACCTCTTCGTGGGCGAAGTCCTGATCGCCATCCCTGTCGCGCTCCTCATCCTCATCTTCGTCTTCGGGACGCTCTCGTTCCTCCTGCCCTTCATGCTCGCTGCCGTCGCCATCCCGGTCACGCTCGCGGCGGTCTGGGTCTTCGCGAACTTCATGACCCTTTCCACGTACCTGACGAACATGGTCACGCTGATCGGGCTCGGGATCGCCATCGACTACTCCCTGCTGATGGTCTATCGCTACCGCGAGGAGCACCGTTCCGGCCGCTCCAAGGAGGACGCCGTCGTCGCCACGATGAACACCGCCGGCCGCGCCGTCGTCTTCAGCGGGACGGCCGTTGCGATCGGTCTCGCGCTGATGCTCTTCATGCCGCTGCCGTTCATGCGGGGCTTCGGACTGGCCGGATTGCTGATCCCGCTCGTCTCGGTGCTCGCAGCTGTGACGTTGCTGCCCGTCCTCCTCTACTGGCTGGAGGACCGGCTCGACCGGGTCCGGCTCGTCCCGAAGCGCGTGATCGAGCGCCGTGATGACTCGGAACACGGGTTCTGGGCGCGCCTCGCCCGAACGATCATGAAGCGCCCACTCGTTTTCGCCGCCGGAGCCACCGCCCTGCTGCTTGCTCTCGCATCCCCCGTGTTGAAGCTGCAGCTCGGCCCCGGCTCCAACGAAGGAATCCCCCAGCACCTCGAGTCGGTGCAGGGCCTGAAGGTCCTCACCGAGGCCGTGGGCGAAGGCGCGATCTCACCGACGGACATCGTCATCGACACAGGGCGTGACGGCGCCGCATTGGCCCCTGCCGTGCAAGCGGCCAAGAACCGTCTCGCCAGCCAGCTGCGCGGTGACGGAGAGGTCGCGGATGTCATCGCCAACGGCCCGGGTGTGGTGGATTCGACGGGCCGCTACCTGCACGTCCAGGCGATCGGGAAGCACGAGTACGGGCTGCCCGAGTCGCAGGAGTTTGTACGCCGCCTCCGGGACGTGATCATTCCAGCCGCCGCCTTCCCCTCCGGCGTCGATGTGCTGGCAGGTGGCGGCCCGCCCTTCGGAGTCGACTTCCTGGACATCACCTACGGCGCGTTCCCGTGGCTGGTCCTCGCCGTGCTGCTGCTGACCTACATCCTGCTCGTCCGGGCGTTCCGCTCGCTGCTTCTCCCGCTCAAGGCGATCATCCTCAACATGCTGTCGATCGCCGCTGCGTACGGGATCCTCGTGACGGCGTTCAAGCTGGGCGCCGGCGAGCCGTTCGGCCTCACGCAGTTCGATCAGATCGAGGGCTGGATCCCCGTCTTCCTGTTCGCGATGCTCTTCGGCCTCTCGATGGACTACGAGGTGTTCCTCGTCAGTCGGATGCGCGAGGAGTGGGATGCCACCCGCGACAACGCGGCGGCGGTGACGCAGGGTCTCGCGAAGACCGGCCGGCTCGTAACGGCCGCCGGGCTGATCATGTTCGCGGCGTTCATGGGCTTCGTCGCCGGGTCGATCGTCGGGCTTCAGCAGTTCGGCCTCGGACTGGCCGCGGCGATTCTGATCGACGTCACGATCATCCGGGCGCTGCTTGTGCCGAGCGCGATGGCGATCTTCGGCCGGTGGAACTGGTGGCTCCCGGAGAGCGTTGCGAAGGTCGTCCGCGTCAAGCCGTCGCCGCTCGAGAGCGCGCCGGCTCCCGCGCTGCGACCTGCCGGGCGTTAGCGGCCACGCCGGCAAAGCCGGCATGGCCTCTTCTGGTCGGCGCCGCCGAGTCGGCGCCTAGCGGCCACGCCGGCAAAGGCGGCATGGCCTCTTCTGGTCGGCGCCGGCGAGTCGGCGCCTAGCGCAAGATCGCGATCAGGATCAAGACGGCGACGATGACCAGCGGAACCCAGGCCCAGCGCATGATCCTGAACGCTCGCTGTTCACCGGGCCTCGGGCCGGGCTCGGGCGTGTAGGGATCGCGGCTCGGCGGCGGCCCGCCGAGGAGCTCTTCCTCGCCCGCGAACGACTCCGTCTGCTGCGGGCCTTCGGGCTCGTTGTCGCTCATCCTCCGGAGCCTACCGCCGAGTCGGGCGGAGCAGACGGGTGCGCCGGCAAAGCCGGCACACCCTCTAATCGGCATCGCGAGCGATGCCTTAGCATCGGGCCGCGATGAAGGGTGTCATCCTGGCCGGCGGGAGCGGGACGCGGCTCCATCCGCTCACCCGGATCACGAACAAGCACCTGCTGCCGATCTACGACCGGCCGATGGTCACGTACTCGATCGAGGCGCTCGTGAACTGCGACGTGCGCGAGCTGATGGTCGTGACGGGCGGGACGCACGCCGGCGAGTTCCTGCGTCTGCTCGGCAACGGGCACGAGTGGGGCATCGATCGCCTCTCGTACGCGTATCAGGAGCGGGCGGGCGGGATCGCGGAGGCCCTGGGGCTCGCTGAGCGCTTCGCCGCAGGGGAGCCGATCATCGTCATGCTCGCCGACAACGTCCTCGAGCGCTCCATCCGGCATGCGGTGGAGAACTTCGCCGGGCAGGAGCAGGGCGCGCGCATCCTGCTCGCCCGCGAGGAGGATCCCGAGCACCTCCGCCACCTCGGCGTCCCTGAGCTCGACGACGGACGCGTACTGAAGATCCACGAGAAGCCGGAGAAGCCGCCGAGCGCATTCGCGGTGACGGGGATCTATTTCTACGACCCGTCGGTGTTCGAGATCATCCCGGAGCTCGAGCCATCGGGCCGCGGCGAGCTGGAGATCACGGACGTGAACAACTGGTTCATCGACCAGGGAACGATGGAGTACGACGTGCTCGAAGGCTTCTGGGGCGACGCGGGCGAGTCGATCGACGCGTACTACGCGGTCAACGACTTCGTGCGGGCGAACGGCGCGAACAAGCCGTGATCGAGGGGATCGAGGTCATCCCGCTCCGCCGCTTCGAGGACGCACGCGGCTGGTTCGCGGAGCTGCGCCGGGACAGCAAGCTGCCCAAGCACACCGTGCAGACGAACCTCTCCTTCTCGCGGAAGGGCGTGATCCGTGGCCTGCACTACCACGAGCGCGGCCAGGACGATCTCTTCGCCTGCCTCGAAGGGATGGCCCGGGTCGTCGTGCTCGACCGCGAGTCGGGGGAGACGTTCACGGCCGACATCGGTGAGGACAACTTCGTCGCGATCTACATCCCGGGCAGCTGCGCCCACGGCTTCGAGGCCCTGAGCGATCTCATCTTCTGTTATCACGTGACCGAGGAGTACGACCCGGCCGACCCCGACGAGCACGAGATTCCCTGGGACGACCCGCGGGTCCAGCACCTCTGGAGCACCCAATCGCCGATCCTGTCGGAACGGGACGCCGCGGCGTCCTCATAACGGGCGGCGGCGGCCAGCTCGGCACGGCCCTTGCCGAGGCTTTCCCGGAGGGACTGTCCCTAGCCCGGTCAGAGTGGGACGTGACCGACCCGTACCCGTTCGTCGAGCGTCCGGAGCTCGTGCTCCATGCGGCGGCCTGGACGAAGGTCGACGAAGCCGAGTCCGATCCCGAAGGGGCCGAGGCGGTGAACGTGCTCGGAACGCGCAACGTGGTCGCGCTCGGCGCGCCGATCGTCTACTACTCGACCGACTACGTGTTCGATGGGTCGAAGACGGAGCCGTACGTGGAATCGGACGCAACCAACCCGCTCGGCGTCTACGGGCGTACGAAGCTCGGGGGCGAGCATGAGATCCGCGACGGCTGGATCGTCCGCTCCTCGTGGCTCTTCGGGTGGACCGGACACAACTTCGTGCGGACGATGCTCCGCCTTGGACGCGAGCGCGACGAGGTCGCGGTCGTCGACGATCAGCGCGGCTCGCCGACGTACGTCGGCCATCTGGCGGCCGCCACCCGCGAGCTCATCGCCCTCCCGCAGGGCCTCTGGCATGTCGCCGCCGAGGGCGACTGCACCTGGGCGGACTTCGCCGAAGCGATCTTCGAGGAGGCGGGCTTGGACACCCGCGTGCGGCGAATCACGACGCAGGAATTCGGCGCGCCTGCTCCGAGGCCGGCATATTCGGTGCTGCGCAGCCGGAAGGACGCTCCGCGCCTGCCCCACTGGCACGAAGGCCTACGAGCCTGTCTCAGCCGCCTCGGGTCGTAGCCAGGCCGTCTCCTCGACCGGGGCGCGCTCTTTGAGGGGCTCCCACCACTCGCGATTTTCGGCATACCAATCGACCGTTTCGCTGAGGCCGTCGTCCCAGTCGATCTCGGGCACCCAGCCCAGGTCTCGCCGCAGCTTCGACGAGTCGAGCAGGTAGCGCCGGTCGTGCCCTGGACGGTCGGGCACGATCGTCTTCAGCGACTCGGACTTCCCGGTCAGCTCGAGCACCTTGTCGGCGATGTCCTCGATGGACGCTTCGAGGCCGGAGCCGACGTTGTACGTCTCGCCGATCCGGTCCGAGTGGAGGACGAGGTCGATCGCGCGGCAATGGTCCCGAACGTGCAGCCACTCGCGCCTGTTCTGTGTGGACGCGTACATCGGGAGCTCGCGATCGTCGAGAGCGTTCGTGACGAAGAGCGGGATCACCTTCTCCGGGAACTGGTACGGCCCGTAGTTGTTCGAGCAGTTTGTGATCGAGATCGGGATGCCGAAGGTCTCGTGGTACGCGCGCACGGCGTGGTCGGCCCCCGCCTTCGACGCGTTGTAGGGCGTCCTCGGCCGGTACGGCGACTCCTCGGTGAAGACCTCGTCCGTGTCCAGCGGCAGGTCGCCGTAGACCTCGCAGGTCGAGACGTGGTGGAACCGCTGGAGCCCGCCGACCTCGCGCGCTGCCTCGAGCAACGTCTGCGTCCCGATGACGTTCGTGTGGAAGAAGCGACGCGGGTCGACGACGGCAAGGCTGTTATGCGACTCGGCGGCGAAGTTGACGACGACGTCGATGTCGTACTGCTCGAGCAGCCGCCGCCCAAGGTCGAGGTCGCCGATGTCCCCCTGAATGAAGTCGACCCGATCGGCGACGTCGTCGAGGTTGGCTCGATTCCCGGCGTAGGTCAGCAGGTCGAGCGCGACAACGGTGTCGTCGGGATGGTGCTCGAGCCAGTAGTGAACGAAGTTCGAGCCGATGAAGCCGGCCGCGCCGGTGACCAGAAGCCGCACGCCCGCACTCTATTCACACTTCGAGCGGGCATCTTCGATCTGGCTCCGATGGCCCTGGATCGCTTCGGAGCGGTTTAGATGCTGGATCGCTTCACCGCACTTGCCCTGCTCGGCAAGTGCTCGCCCGAGGTCGTACTCGGCATACGCCTCGTACAGCTCGCCTGAACCTTTGAGGGCTGCCACGGCCCGGCTGGCGACCGCTTCGGCCTCCTCCCAACGCTGCTGCCTGAGCAACCCCGTGGCTTGGTCCGTCAGCTGCACGCCGTTTTCGCCCGTGGTTGACGGAGGCGGTGGCGGTGGGGGTGGAGGTGGCGGCGCAGGAGTCGTGGTCTGGGTCATGACCGTCTGAACCACCGTCTGCGCCGGAGGTTGGTCGTCTCGAAGCAGAGCGCCGATCGCAAAACCGCCTCCAACCGCAAGGAGAGCGAGGGCGAGCGCCAACGGCACACCGAGCCGGCGGGACCTCGAAGTCCGCTGCTCCTGAACCCCTGGCATGCGCCTCGTTGCCCCGGCCGCGTCCGCCAGAGCACTGCGGAGAGCAGAGACGAAGTCCCTCGCGGTCGGATACCTGGCGGCCGGATCCTTGGACAGGGCCCGCGCGAAAACCGGATCCAGCTTGCGCGGAAGGTCGACGGCCTCGGAAATCGCCGGGACGGGCGCATTCGCGTGCGCGACCGCCTCCGAGGTTGCGCTCTCCGACTGGAACGGCCGCCGGCCGGCCAGCAGCTCCCATGCAACCACGGCGAGCGCGTAGCGGTCGCTCGCGGCCGTGGCACGCTCGCCGCGAGCCTGCTCCGGCGACAGATAGCCCGCCGTACCGACAACGGTCCCGGTCAGCGTGAGTGAGTCCAGCCCGACGGCGCTCGCGACGCCGAAGTCGGCCACGTGCACGGCCGCCTGCTCGTCGAGCAGCAGGTTGCCGGGCTTCACGTCGCGGTGGACGACGCCGACCGCATGGGCAGCGTCGAGTGCAGCTGCGGCCTGCCCGAGCCAGCGGAGCACGTCTCCGATCGGCTGCGCGCCTCGTCGGAGCCGCTCCTCCAGCGAGCCTCCTTCGAGGAGCTCCATGACGATGAACGGCCGTCCCTCGGCCTCCCCGACGTCGAAGATCGTGACCGTGAACGGTGCTCCCGAGAGGCGAGCGGCCGCCAGGCCTTCGTTGCGAAACCGCCGCCTGATCTCGTCGCCGGCGGCATACCGCTCGGCCAGCACCTTGACGGCGACCCTGCGGCCGAGAGCCGTGTCCGTCGCGCGGTAGACGTCGCCCATGCCGCCTCCAGCAAGGTGCTGGACGTCCTCGTAGCGCGGCGGGAGAGCAATTGTTCGCACGGCCATGAACATACGGATATCCCCGTCGGCGGAGCCGGAAACCGCATTCGGCAGCAAGCGGTACGCGCGGGAGGTCCGCGAGGTCTACGACGTCTCACAGGCCCTCACCACTGAGCAGAAGCGAATCGCGGACTTCTGGGCCGACGGCGCGGGAACCATCACACCGCCCGGGCACTGGAACGCCATCGCCCTCGACCTGATTCGCTCGCACCGGCTCTCCGATCGGGCCGCCGCGCATCTCCTGGCTGCGCTGAACACCGCCCAGGCAGACGCCTTCATCACCTGCTGGGACGCGAAGTACACCTACTGGTCGGAGCGGCCGGTGACGGCCATCCGCCGCGAGCTCGATCCCTCCTTCCTGTCGTACATTGCAACCCCGCCGTTTCCGTCCTACGTCTCGGGGCACTCGACCACCTCCGGGGCGGCCTCGACTGTTCTGGCCGCACGCTTCCCGGACGCCGCACGAAAGCTCCGCGCCTGGGCTGACGAAGCCGCTGTCTCACGCCTCTACGGCGGCATCCATTTCCGTAGCGACAACCAGACGGGGCTCGCACTGGGGGAGAAGGTCGGACGGGTCGCCGTGATGCGGTACGCCACAGCGCAGTAAAGAAATCGTGGGGCTTGCGAAGGATGCGGTAGCCTCAATGAGGTTCCGCCGGAACCCGGGTCACCAAACGCCATGTCTCGTGCACTCGCGCTGACAGCGGGCGTCCTCTGCGGCGTTCTTGCAGCCGGATTGGCGTCCGCAACACCGACCGCCCCTAAGCGGGACGCGCCTCAGCCTGCCGCTCTGAAAGCCGGTGAGCCGGTGTTCATCATCAACGGCCACGGCTGGGGCCATGGCGTCGGGATGGGTCAATGGGGCGCCAACGGCTTCGCGCGCCGAGGCGTGGCCTACGACCGGATCCTGGCGCACTACTACCCGGGAACCGCGATCACTCAGGCTCCGGTTGCCCAGGTCCGCGTGCTGCTCGCCGCCGGGAAGAAGAAGCTGACGATCTCCTCCGACGCGCCGTTCCGGGTGCGAGACGGCAAAGGAAAGGCCCGCGCCCTGGCGGCCGGCGAGCTCGTCCTCGGGCCCGGGTTCAAGGTCAAGCCGAAGGGCGCGAAGCGGAAGATCGCACTGAAGCCGCCGTTGGTCTTTCTACCCGGAGAGCAGCCGCTCCGGCTGCGCCGGCTGTACCGCGGCTCGATTCGCGTGGATCTCGACAAGGGCACGTTGCGAGCGATCAACTACGTTGGCCTCGAGCCGTACCTCTACGGCGTCGTGCCGTCGGAGGTTCCGGACGACTGGCCGGCCGAGGTCCTCAAGGCCCAGGCAGTCGCAGCCCGTTCCTACGCGCTCGCGACGAGGAAGGTCGGCGGCGCCTTCGATCTCTACCCGGACGTGCGCAGCCAGGTCTACCGTGGCGTAGACGAAGAGGTCGAGTCCACGAACGCGGCGGTGGACGAGACCGCCGGTGAGGTGCTCACGTATCGCGGGGTCATCGCCACGACCTACTTCCACTCCACTTCCGGCGGACGCACGGCGGCCGTCACCGACGTCTGGCCCAGTTCCAAGCCGGTCCCCTACCTCGTCTCGGTCGACGATCCCTACGACTCGCTCTCGCCCTATCACGACTGGGGGCCAGTGATCCTCTCCGCAACACGCTTCGATCGGGTGCTCAAGACTCCAGGTCGGCTGCTCGATGTACGTACGACCGTGAGCCCTTCGGCACGTGTCACGACCGTCGCGGGCGTCGGGTCGCTCGGCCAGGTGACGCTTCGGGGCTCCGACCTGAGGCGTGCTCTCAAGCTCCGCTCGACGTGGTTCCGCGTCGGAGTGCTGGCGCTGCCTCCCACGGCCAAGCCGCTCGCGTACGGTGCGGCAGGAAAACTCAGCGGCACGGCAAGGGGCACCGGCAAGACGGTGCTCGAGCAGCGCAGCGGCGCGCTCTGGCGGGCAGTGACGCAGGTGCGGCCTCAGGAGGACGGGTCGTTCGCCGCTACAGTGCGGCCGACGGCAAGCGGCCAGTACCGCCTCACGGCCGGAACCGTCCACACCGCCCCGATCACGGTCGGCGTTGCCCCTCGGGTCATCCTCGATCCTGTGGTCGAGTCGATGACCATCACCGGGAGTGTGCGGCCCGTTCTCAACGGGACGTCGGTGGAGATCCAGCGCCTTGTGGGCACCATCTGGCGGACGGTCGGACGGGCGACGGTAGATCCGGCCGGCGTCTTCTCTACCTACATGGGAATCCCCCCGGGGAGTTACCGTGCGCGTATACCAACGCCGGGAAGGGGGCTAGTCGCCGGAACGAGCCCGACGCTGGTCGTGAATTGATGAAGCTCCTAACTGCGGTGATTGGCCTCGCGCTCGCTCTTCCGGGTGGGGCTCAGGCTGCGCGTTTCGCAGTCGGTGTCGCTCCGAGGGCCGACCCGGCGGCAGTGGCCGCGAGGCTCGAGGCGCGCACCGGCGGCTCGACTGCGAAGATCGGTCCATTCGCCGTCGAGCTCGAGGCGCCGAGCGCAGACGGCGTCGCGCGCATGAAGGGCGTCACCTACGTCGAGCGTCTTACGGCGCGTCGCCATGTCGCCTTCGCGCCGAACGATCCGCTCTTCTCGCGGCAGTGGTACGCGCCGGCCGTCCGCGCCTTCGACGCGTGGCCCCAGAGGCCGTACTGGCTCAGCGACGTGAAGGTCGCCCTCATCGACTCCGGGATCGACGGAGGGCATCCCGAGTTTCGCGGCGGCCGGATCGCTGCCGCGAACACCTTCGTCGGCGGCTCGGCGTACAGGGACACGCAGGGGCACGGGACCTTCATCGCGGGGCTGATCGCGGCGCGGATGGACAACGCGGAGGGAATCGCCGGCCTGGCGTTTCCGGCCAGGCTGCTCGTCGCGAAGGTCGTTCGCCGCGACGGCGCCGTCCCGCTCGATGCGGAGGCCCGTGCGATCCGGTGGGCGGTCGACCGCGGCGCCAACGTGATCAACCTCAGCCTCGGCGGTGTCCGCGATCCCATGAACCCGAATCACGACAGCTACTCGTCGCTCGAGGCGAGCGCGATCCAGTACGCCGTCCGACGTGGTGTCGTCGTCGTCGCGGCTGTCGGCAACAGCGAGCTCGCGCCCGACAAGCCCTGGCCGTACGCGAGCTACCCCGCAGCGTTGCCGCACGTTCTTGGCGTGAGCGCGCTGGAGCGGGACGGCAGTGTGCCGATGTTCTCGAACCGGGATCAGATCTACAACGACATCGCGGCACCGGGCGACGATCTGTTTTCGACGATCCCGCGCGTACTCAGCGCTCCCCACCCGACCTGTGCGGAGCAGGGCTACTCGGACTGCGGCCCGCTCGAGTACCGCCGGCCGCAGGGCACGTCCTTTGCCGCAGCGATCGTGTCTGCCGGCGCCGCGCTCGTCCGCAGCGCGTGGCCGACCCTCACCGCGGATCAGGTCGTCTCCCTGCTGGAGCGGTCTTCCGTCGACCAGACCGCTGCGACGGGCTGCCGGCGCTGCACGGACAGCCGCGACTCGCTCACCGGTTGGGGTCGGCTCGACGTTGAGTACGCCGTCGATCCCCGCCGCCAACATCCCGCGACCGACAAGTACGAGACGAACGACGACGCCGGCACTCATGCCTGGCGCGTCGGTAGCCGGCGTGCGACGCTCCGGGCCAGCATCGACTACTGGGACGACCAGAACGACGTCTACTCCATCTACCTGCGAAAGGGCCAACGCCTCAGGGCGGTGCTCAACGGCACACCCGGGACCGACGTCAACCTGGTGATCTGGAAGCCGGGTACGCGCCGGGTGGACGAGCTTCGCTATCCCAGCAGCCGCTTCTTCGCCAAGGCGTCGAGCCGTCCGGGTGCAAAGGAGAGGCTGCGGTACCGCGCGGACCGCAAGGGCCGCTTCTTTGTCCAGGTCAAGATTTCGGCACCGGGAACCGGCGGCTACAAGCTGCAGCTATTCCGGTAGCAGTTCCTCTTCGGGCACGTCTCTGAGCTGACGCGCCGGGTTGCCGACGACGAGCGCTCGCGCGGGCACGTCGCGCAACACGACCGCTCCGGCCCCGACGAAGGCCTCCTCGCCGACCTCGATCCCCGGGAGGAGCACCGCGCCGCCTCCTATGCGCGCCCCGCGCCGGATTGTCGGGCCCTTCCGGAGCTCGTGCCGTCGCTCGGTTCGCCCCATGAAGTTGTCGTTCGTCGTCACGACGCACGGCGCGATGAAGACGTCTTCCTCGAGGCTCGAATATGCGGTCACGTAGGCATGCGCCTGGATCTTCGTGCGGGCGCCGATCGTCGTGTCGTTCTCGACGAGCGACCCCCGGCCGACGACGACGTCGTCGCCGAGCTCACAGCGCTCGCGCACGCAGCTCTGGTCGCCGAGGATGACGCGCGCTCCGACCTTCGTTCCCGCGAAAACGACCGAGCCGGTCGAGACGATCGTCCCCTCGCCGAGCTCGAGCGGCGGAAGCTCGTCACGTGGGGCGGTCGAGCGCGGAGAGAGCGCCGGCTGCTTGCCGAGGACGACGTTGTCTCCGATCCGGCACCCGTCGCCGATCACCGTGCCCGGATAGACGACGACGTTCTGACCGGCTTCGTAGCTCATACCTTGCGTTCCTGGGGCGCCGCCCGCGCGGCATCCTGACGTCCAGCGGCGTCAGGCTGCGGCGGAGCCGGGCTTCGCCCGGCGGGAGCCGAAGCCGTCCAGGGGCGCAAGGTCAAGCAGGGGTGCGTTCGAGTGATGCCTGGAGCTGCTCGAGCACATGCACGACGACGGCGCCTTCCCGCGCCGCGGCCATCCGGTCGCCGTCCCCGGCCACGAGCGAGAGGAAGTGCCGGCACTCGAGCCGCAGCGGCTCGTCGTTCGGAATCTTGGGGATGTAGATGTCGCCCGTGCGCGTCCGCCACTCGCCGTAGCTCTCGGCGCGCTGCTCCGTCCCCTTGTCGTAAACGGTGACCTTGCGCTCGAGCTCCATGTCGTCGAACACGGCCATCTTGTTCCGCCCCACGACGGTCATCTCGCGTTTCTTGTGCGGATCGAGCCAGGAGAGGTGCATGTGGGCGACGATTCCCGACGGGAAGCGCAGGTAGCAGAAGACGACGTCCTCGACGCCCTCGTGGAGGAACGACTCGCCTCGCGCCCACAGCTCGGCGGGCTCCTCCCTGACCAGGTGGAGGATGACGGAGAGATCGTGGACGCCGAGCGACCAGAGCGCGTTCTCGTCCTTGCGGATCTGGCCGAGGTTCTGGCGGTTGCCGTAGATGTAGAGGATCTCACCCAGCTCTCCGGAGTCGATCAGCCCCTGCAGCTTCGCGACGGCGGGGTGGTAGAGCAGGAGGTGTCCGGGGAGGAGAACGAGATCACGTTCCTCGGCCAGTGCGACGAGCTCGTCCGCCTCGGAGCTGCTCAGCGCAGGCGGCTTCTCGACGAAGACGTGCTTGCCGGCTGAGAGTGCGCGGCGGCTGAGCTCGGCGTGCGTCGTCACCGGCGTGGCGATGACGACGGCCTGCAGCGACTCGTCCTCGAGCAGGTCGTCGAAGCGGTCGGTGGTCCTCGCGTTGGGGTAGCGCGCGCCGAATTGGTCGAGCAGATCGGGTGACAGGTCGCAGAGCCAGGCGAGCTCCGCGAGGTCCTCGAAATTGCGCGCGAGATTCGGCCCCCAGTACCCCATACCGGCGAGGCCGACCTTGATCACAGGGTCCAGACTTTCTCGTTGCGGCGTCCGTCCGGGCCCGTCGCGTTCCGCAGGTCGACGACGACGTGAGCCTTCTCTACGACGTCCGCGTAGTCGATGTGCGAGTGCGCGGTCACGATGACGACACAGTCGTGCGCGGCCGGGTCGAGGTCGACGGACCGCAGCCCGGCCTCGGAAAGCTTGGGCACGAACGGATCGTGGTAGGAGATGTCCGCGCCCGCCCCGCGCAGCAGCTCGATCAGCTTCAGCGCCGGCGACTCACGGGTGTCGGCGATGTCCGCCTTGTAGGCCACGCCGACGACGAGCACCTTCGCGCCGTTGAGCGACTTCTGCCGGCCATGGTTCAAGGCCTGGGAGATGAGCGACCGACAGTAGTACGGCATGTTCTCATTGACCTTGCCGGCGAGCTCGATGAACTCGGTGTAGAAGTCGTACTCCCGCGCCTTCCAGGTGAGGTAGAAGGGGTCGATCGGGATGCAATGGCCGCCCAGGCCCGGCCCCGGCTGGAAGCTCATGAAGCCGAACGGCTTCGTCGCAGCGGCCTCGATCACTTCCCAGACGTCGATCTCCATCCGCTCGCAGAGCTGCGCCAGCTCGTTTACGAGCGCGATGTTGACGGAGCGGAAGATGTTCTCGAGCAGCTTCGTCAGCTCGGCGGCCTCGGGGGTCGAGACTCGGTGGACGGTCTCGACGGCGCCTTCGTAGAGCTGTGCGGCGCGCTCGGTGCAGGCGGGGCTGATTCCTCCGACGACCTTCGGCACGTTCTTCGTCGTCCACGTCTGGTTGCCCGGATCGACGCGCTCCGGTGAGAAGGCGAGATGGAAGTCACGGCCCGCCTTGAGGCCGTGGCGCTCGAGGATCGGCTGGACGACCTCGCGCGTCGTGCGCGGGTACGTCGTGGACTCCAGGATCACGAGGTGGCCGTTCCGCAGCCGGGTTCCGATCTGCTCCACGGCCCCGACGAGGATCGACAGGTCCGGCTCGCGCTGCTTGGACAGAGGCGTCGGGAGCGCGATCAGGATGGCGTCGGCATTCCGCAGCTCGTTGTAGTCCGTGGTGGCGCGAATACGCCCGTCCTCGACAAGCGGGGCGAGCTCCTCGGACGGCACGTCCGTGATGTGGCTCTTTCCCCGGTTGAGCGCGTCGACGACCTCCTCGGAGATGTCGATCAGGAGCACCGAGCGCCCGGCGGACGCCAGCGTGTGTGCCAGGGGGACGCCGACATAGCCGGCACCGACCACTGCGGCGTCCCAGGTGCGGGTCTTCGGTTCTTGATCCGTTTGCGGTTCGATCGTCTCTTCGAGCACAGCGCTACAGGCTAGTCAGTAGTTCTGCGATCCGGTCCGAGGCGTGCCCGTCGCCGTAGAGCTGCGGTCGCTCGTCCGGCATCCGGGCGTTGGCGGCGGCTTCCGCGATCGCGTCGGGATCGTCGTCAACCAGGACGTTCGCGCCGACCTCCACTGTGTCCTTCCATTCGGTCGACGGCCGCATGGTCACGCAGGGGATTCCGTACCAGTACGCCTCCTTCTGCAGCCCGCCCGAATCGGTCAGGATCACATGGGCCTGAGACGCGAGCGCGGCGAAGTCGAGATACCCGAGCGGCTGGATCATTCGGACGTGTCCAGGGGCCAGGCCCCTGGACGTGGCTACAGAAGACGTGCGGGGATGGGCTGGGAAGACCACCGGCCGCTCGATTTTGTCCAGGCCCTCGAAGATCCTCGCGAGGCGCTCCGGCTGGACGTTGGCTTCGCGATGCACGGTGGCGACGGCGTAGTCCCCGGGCTCCAGCCCCAGCACGGAAAGGATTCGCGAGCGCTCGCGCGCGATCGGAGCGAGCTTGAAGCTCGCGTCCGCCATGACGTCACCGACGACCTCGGCTCGCCCGGCCACGCTTTCCTCACGCAAAACGTTCCGCGATCGCTCGTCCGGAACGAACAAGAGCGCTGAGATCCGGTCGACATCCAGGCGGTTGTGCTCCTCGGGCATGGACAGATCGCCGCTTCGCAACCCCGCCTCGACGTGCGCTACGCGAGTGGTTCCCGCGGCGCGGGCGCCGGCCAGCGTCGAGTTCGTGTCGCCGTAGACGAGCACCCAGTCTGGAACCTCCCGCGCCACGACCGCCGCGAGCGCGGAAACCATCGGCTCCACTTCCGACGTCCGAAGGTCGAGGTGATAGCTCGGAGCCGGAAGGCCGAGCTCGTCGAAGAAGACCTGGGAGAGCTCGGGGTCGTAGTGCTGCCCCGTATGAGCAACGACCTCCTGGACATCACGCTCGCGCAACGCGACCGAAACGGGCCCGGACTTGATGAACTGCGGCCGGTTGCCGACGACGGACAGGACCTTCACGGCCCTGACCCTACGACGTGAGCGAGAACCAGCTCTTCGTCGTCGGATCCGTCTTGAAAAAGCGCAGCAATAGGCGCCCGATCTTCGCCGTCCCTGCTGCCGAGGGAAGCACTCCGTCGCCGCGGACGTCCTCGCACGCCCAGGTGAGCCCGTCCAAGCGTCCTTTGGCGCCGTCCGTCCACAGGTAGGGACCCCATCCGATCCACGGTCCC
>DATGDB010000074.1:0-14531 GCA_035311205.1 Gaiellaceae bacterium
CTTCCGCGTGTGCAGCCAGATGGCCGCAAGCATCTCTGTCGCCCGGCTCAGCCCGTGAGTGCGGACGAAGTGATGCCAGATGGAGAGGCACAGGACGCAATCGGCATCTGGAAGCGTGAAGACGTTCTCGGGCGTGACCTCCAGGGCGAGAACGCCGACATTCCGATTCTCGGTCTTCCTGGCTGCGAGCAGCGCTGTCCGATAGTTGCTCGGCATGTTCTCGACGGCGATCGTCGGGACGCCCTCTGCGCCGAGCATGAGCGAGAAGTAGCCCTCGCAGGCTCCGATGTCCACAGCGCTCTCGATACCCCGTGCCTCGACCACTGGGAGCATCGCGGCCCAGCGGGACTCGGAGCCCGTACTACGCGCCGCACGTGCAGGTACCCCCGGGACCGGTTGATAGAGGCCGTTAGGCAACGTGTCGATCCGAAAGCGCAGACGGTCGAGGAGGTCGTCTACCGCCTCGAAGGTCTGCTTCGTGACGATGGGCCGGAGCAGTCGTTTGAGCAGTGGCCAACGGCGCGCCCGCGCGTCCCCGGCGGTGCCGAGGCCCTCATAGGTTCGCGCGACGGCGGCGCCCAGCAACAAGCCGCCGATCAAGGCGACGAGTGGGACGTCTTCGTCGATGAAGCCCAACCAGACGAGCGAACAGGCGACAACACCGACGGGCAGTGCGAGGCCGGCGAAGCGCCGAATCGCAAGCCCGGCGAGCACCGACAGAGCAAACACGGCGAGAACGAGCGGGCTGGGCGGCTCCGTCTCCCGCACGAAGACAAGGCTGACGCCGGCGAGGTAGGCGAGGGCGATCGCCGCAGGAAAGAACCGTTCGGCGGGCTGGCGGAGTCCAGCCATCACTGAGAGATATCCCCCTGCCGGCTGAGTCTTAGCCATGAGAACAGATGCCGCCGATGCCGGCTTTGCCGGCGTCGGCCGCGTCGGCTCCTAGAGAGCGAGAGTCGGCCGAAGTCGTCATGCTGCGGCGTCAGCCGCAGCGGACTTCGGCCGAGGATGGCGAGGGCCGGAATCGAACCGGCGACACCACGGTTTTCAGCCGTGTGCTCTACCAACTGAGCTACCTCGCCCGAAGACGGCCAGTGTAGCCGTGCGGGTGCGAAAAAAGGACGTCCGGACCGGTGCAACCGCGTCGCGAACGCCCTGTTGGAAAAGACACTAGTTGGGCGCGGGCCGGCGAGCAACCACTGCTACGCCCCGGCCGGCCGAAATTTCCGCAAAGTCCGTGAAGCCGCGGCGGTCGAGCTCTCTCCGCAGGCGGTCGGGCTCGACCCAGATCGGCGTCTCGGGGCCCGACGAGAACGCGAAGAGCGTCCAGCCGCCCGGCCGTAGCACGCGGGCAGTCTCGTCCAGGAACGGGATCATGTTCGAGTGGGCGGCGAGGTCGAGCGACTCATCGTCGAACGGCAGTTTCGACGCGTCTCCTTCGACGAACGTTGCCTCCGGGACGAGCTTGCGCGCCTCCGCGATCATCGCGGACGAGACGTCCACCCCCACGACGTCAGCCGTCGGAAACCGCTCGCCGATCGCCCTCGCGCCGGCGCCTGTCCCCGTACCGACGTCCAGGGCGCGCCGGATCGGCTCGGAGATCGCCCCGAGCGCCGCCTCGTACGGCGCCAACGTGTCCTCCATCCGCATGCTGTCCCAGATCGGTGCGGCTCGGTCGAACATGCGCCGCATCAGCGGCCGAAACACCGGCCACAGGCGCGGCCAGCGCACGACGGCAGTCGTCGCGAGCCGGGCGAAGCTCCGCCCGAGCGCTACTCCGATTCCACCCGTAGCCGCACCTCCGTCCCGGCTCTCACTCCGAACGTCTCCGCTGCATTGCCCCGCGAAATCGCCAGCGCGATGTTCCGGTAGGCATCCTCGTAGAGGACGATGTCGCCCGCGCCGGCCTCGGCGAAGGTCCGCGCCGCGAGCGCGTAGAACCGGTCCATCGCAAGCTCGACCTCGACCCGCCGTCCGGGCAGGATGCCGAGCGGCTCGAGCTGGTCGGCGCGGACGTTGAGCTGGATGTTCCCGAAGCGGTCGACGTACAGACACCTCGCTCGGATCCGCCGCTCGCCGATCTCGGGTTGCGGAATCTCGAGCCGGATAAGCGTGTCGGCCTCGACCGCCTCTCCGAGCCGGTCCGGATCGAGCCCGATCGACAGGTGCGCCGCAGCGGGGGCGAAGACGTCGCGCCCATGGAAGGTGGCGGAGACGGGCTCGAGCGCGTAGTCCCGGTTGGTGATCTCGTACGCCGCTGCGACACCGCCGAGACGCTCGGCCGCCGGAATGAGCAGGCCGTTATCGGGGCCCACGAGCAAGCGGCCGTCCCCGGTGCGAGCCACCAGCGCCCGTCTCGGCGTCCCGACCTCAGGATCGACCACGGCGAGGTGGATGCCCTCGGGCATGTAGGGAAGCGTGTTCGCCAGCACGAGCGCCCCCTGAAGCACGCTCTGCGGCTCGATCCCGTGCGTGATGTCGATCACATCCGCGTCGGGCGCGATTCGCTTGATGACGCCGCGGCACGTGCCCGCGAAGTCGTCCGCGACGCCGAAGTCGGACAGGAAAGTGACGAACACGGGTCGAGACGCTAACGCGTGGCTCTCCTCACGGCGTCAACGAGGCCGCTCAGGTCGTGAGTGGTTGCCTGTTCGACGACGCGGACACCGGCCGCCTCGGCCGCCTTCGTCGTCTCGGGCCCGATCGACACGATGGGGAGGTCGAGCTCCAGGGCAGCAACTGCCCTCGCCGCCGAAGCGGAAGCGGCGACGGCCAGATCCGCCTGGGGAAGCGTGTCCGGGACGAGCTCCCGGGTCCGGTAGAGCGGTCGGAAGTCGGCACCGAGCTCGTCCACCAGGAGGCGTCGCGCGCTCTCGGCGCCGACGAAGAGCACGCGCGCGGCGGGCCGGGGAAAGGCCTCCAGCAATCCCTCCTGCGTCGAAATCTGGGGGACGAGATCCGCGCCGCCGAGGGCATCGGCGGTCGCGTGTCCGATCGCCGCCGTGCGATCCGGTCGTCCGTGGCCGCGGCGCCGGAGCTCGCGCGCTCCGGTGACGCTCGTGACGATCACCCAGTCGTAGCCGTCGAGCTCGATTAAATCGTCGCCGAGCGGCTCGATCGCAATCAGCGGCTCGCAGACGACGTCGTGTCCGAGAGCCCGTAGCCGGCCGGCGAGCTCTTCGTTCCGCCCCTCAGGGCGCGTGAGGAGAATCCTCAAGGGACCAGGGCTACGAGCTCGGCCCCGAGCGCCTCGGGATCTGGGCCGGAACGCCGCTCGAGCCAGCTCCCATCCTCGGCAGCCACCAGTGCGGTGAGCGTCACACCATCGTGGTGGGCCGCCACCGGCGCGAGGCACCCTCCGCCGATGGCGGCGACACACACCCGTTCCGCCTCGACCCGGCGGCGGGTCTCCGCATGGTCGGCATGCGCGACGAGCTTCTCCTCCCCCTGACGAACCTGGAGCGCGAGCGCGCCCTGACCGGCCTCCGGCAACACCTCCTCCGGCTTGAGCCGCCGGTCGATCTCGTCCCCGAGCCCCAGGCGGTCGAGGCCGCACGCAGCGAGCACGACCCCATCGAGCCCTCGCTCGCTCCGCTTGCGAAGCCGGGTGTCGATGTTCCCGCGGAGCGGCTCGATCTGGAGCTCCGGCTCAAGAGCGAGGAGCTGAGCGCGCCGCCGGATCGAGGCCGTGCCGATCCGGAGGCCGGGCTCGAGCTCCGCAACGCCGCAGAGCGCGTCCCGTGGGTCCTCGCGCTCCAGATAGGCGCCCACCGTCAGTCCAGCCGTGTCCGTTGAGGTCATGTCCTTCGCGGAGTGGACGGCAACGTCGATGCGGCCGTCGAGCAATGCCTCCTCGAGCTCCTTGACGAAGACGCCGCGGCTCCCGATCTCCCCGAACGGCTTGCTCCGATCCCGGTCGCCGGCCGTCGTCACCGGCACGAGCGCGAACTCGAGCCCTGGGCCGCGCAGGCGCTCGACCGCGAGCTCCGCCTGTCTCAGCGCGAGGCGGCTACCCCTCGAGCCGATTCTCAGGACCACGTCGCTCCTCGACGGCCGCCTCCTTCAGGCGCACAATCGGCTCGTGCAGCAGCTTGTTGACGATCTGGCTCGTCAGGGACTCTACGGCGTCCCGCTCTCGCTCTGAGAGCCCCGCCAGCCGCCCGCTCGCCTTCGCCAGCTCGCCGCGCCGGATCGCCTCCGCACGCTCCCGAATCGACGCGATCACGGGCACGACGTCGCGCGTCGCGAGCCAGTCGCGGAATCGGTCGGCCTCGGCGACGGCGATCGCCTCGGCCTTCGCGAACTCGGCCTCCCGGCCCTGAAGCGTCTCCTCGACGACCGCCTCGAGATCGTCGATGTCGTACAGGTAGCAGTCCGGCAGCTTGTTGATCGCGGGATCGAGGTCTCTCGGCACGGCGAGATCGATCAGCAGCAGCGGCCTGCCCTTTCGGGCCGGCAATGCGCCCGCGACGTCGCTCTTCGTCAGGACGACGTCGGGTGATCCCGTTGAGGAGACGAGGATGTCGGCGGTCTTGGCCACCTGGGCGACTCCCTCGAGCGGGATCGCCTCGCCGCCGAGCTGATCGGCGAGAAGCTGCGCGCGGCTCGCCGTCCGGTTCGCCACGAAGGAGAGCTTGGCGCCCCGTTTGATCAGCCGGCGCGCGGCCAGGGCGCCGATCTTGCCGGCGCCCACGATCGCGATCTGCGAGCCGTTGAGATCGCCGAAGACCTGCGCGGCGAGGGCCGCCGCGGCCGACGTCGTCGTGCCGGGGCTCTCCGCGATCGCGGTGTCCGTCCGCACCTTCTTGCCAGTGTGGAGCGCGTCACGGAACAACCGATCGAGCATGGGGCCGACGCTGCCGTGCTCGTACGCCGTGCGCACCTGCCCGAGGATCTCGCCCTCGCCCGGAACCAGTGAGTCGAGCCCCGCGGCAACGCGGAAGAGGTGCACGGCCGCCGCTTCCTGCTCCAGGCGGTAGAGGTACGGCTCCAGCTCGGACGGCGCGACACCCCCGAGCGACGCCAGAGCCTCGGTCGCCTCTCGGTCGGCGGCGTAGGCATCGTCCGCCGCGAGGTAGATCTCCGTGCGATTGCAGGTCGAGAGGCAGACCGCTTCGCGACTCCGAGCCAATTGCGCACCGAGCGCCGCAGCTCCCTCGGCGTCGAGAGCGACGCGCTCGCGCACCTCGACGGGCGCCAAGCGGTGCGAGGTGCCAACGAGGTGCAGGTTCATGCGACGTGGGTGGCCAGCAGGCCGAGTTGGAGGACGATCACGACGGCGAGCCCGGACAGCGCGAGCGATGCCGAGAGAGCGCGACGCCCGCTCTGGAGCCGGAGGTAGAGGATCGACGCGTACAGCGCCCAGACGGCGAGCGTCGCGCCCATCAGCACGTCGAGCCCATGCTCGCGAACGCGGAGGAAACCGGGGATGAGCCCGGCGGTGAGCGCGGCCAGGGACACGGCGATCGTGACGACCGTCAGTCGGTCGAGCGCGACGAGTGAGGGAAGCCGAAGCCGCAAGAGGCCGCTCCGGTGACGCTTGAGCGCGCGCTCCTGCCAGAGCTCGAGCGCGGCAAGCCCTCCCGCAACCGTGAAGCCGGCGAATGCGGCCAGCACGAAGGTGACGTGCACGAGGAGCAGCACGTCGCTCCATGAGGTCCCTTCGTCGGTGCGCGTTCCGCCCGAGGCGTACGAGACAGCCAGCAGGACCGCGGCCAGAGGCATCACCGTCAGGCCCAGAAGCCGGAAGCGCGGGCTGCAGCCCCAGATCAGATACGCGCCGACGACGAGCCAGACGAAGAGGTTCAGCGAGCCGGCCCACGTGCCCCACGGAAAGGCGTCGGCACGAGAAGCCTGCACGACGAGGAGCGCCGTCTGGGCCAGCCACCCGATCCTGACCCCCCAGGTCGCAAGGCGCCCGAGCGTTCCTGGGTTCCGCACATTCCCGGCGTAGGCGACCGCCGCCTCGCCGTAGGCCAAGAGCACGGGCCAGACGAGCTGCTCAGCCACCGGCCCGCTCCTTGGCAAGCCGCGCGAGCTCCGTCAGCTCCCGCTCGATTCTCGTCACCTTGAGCGCGATCAGGACGACGTAGAGGAGCACAGCAGCGAAGAGGACGAGGTACGCGGCGGCGAGGTACTTCTCTCCGGTGCTCACGCGAGGAGCTCCCGGAGCTCTCGCAGCCTGGCGTCCACGCGCTTGCCGGTCAATTCGATGAGATACAGCGCTCCGGCAAGTGTCAGCATGGCGGCGAGACAGACGCAGAAAGAGATGAACATCGACGCGGACATCTGCGGCCCATCTCGGTTGAAGAGCGGCGCAGGATGGAGCAGCTGGTCGGCCAGGCGGATCGCCAGAAAGCTCACCGGCAGGAGAACTGCGCCGAACAGGGCATAGACCGCCGAGGTGCGGGCGCGGCGCGGCCCAGGCTCCGTCGAGTAGCGGAGCATGAAGTACGCCGAGTAGAAGAGGAACAGGATCAGGAACAGCACGAGTTGGCGCTCACTCCACGTCCACCAGACTCCCCACGAGACCTTCGCCCAGATCGAGCCGGTGACGAGAGTGAGCAGTCCGAAGATCACGCCGATGTGGACCGCGGTGTAGCTCTCGAGATCCGCTCGCTCATCGCCTTTCCAGAGGAGCCGGAACGCTTTCCAGGCCGCCCAGCCGAAACAGGCGTACGCCGTCAGGGCGACGGGGACGTGGATGTAGAAGATCCGCTGGCTCGGCCCCTGATCCGCGTCCTCCGGGGCCCAGAGCAGCGCAAGGCCGAGCCCGGTGACGAGCAGCACCGCCGCGGCGAGAGAAAGGACGACCGCGCCGCTATTCCGTAACGACGTACTCAAAGCTTGCCCAGGAAAGAATCGCAAAGATGAGGTCATAGAGGCCCAGGAAGCCGAGATAGCGTCCCGGATCCTCCGCGAGGGTCGCGCCGACGCCGCCGACGACGATGGGAATGGCGAGCGGCAGGAAGAGGAGCGGCAAGAGCAGCTCCCGGGCCCGTGAGGCGGCGGCCATCGCGCCGAGGAGAGTCCCGACGGCGGCGATTCCGACGTTTGCGAGCGCGACGCCGGCGATGAGCTCCCACGTCACCGGCTCGTAGAAGAGCGCGAAGGCGGGGAGCGCGACGGCCTCGGCCAGCGCGAGGAACGCGAAGACGCTGATGGTCTTCCCGAGCCAGATCGCGCTGCGGTCACAGGGCGCGAGGAGCAGGCCGTCGATGACCGCCTCGTCGCGCTCCGCGACGAAGGAGCGGACAAGGGCGAGCAGTGCGGTGAAGAGCAGCGCGATCCAGAGCATCCCGGCGGCGGCAAGCCGCGACGAGTCGTCCGGCAGCGCGAAGTGGAAGATGACGAGGGTGGCGACGACGAAGAGGAGCATGGCCGGCACTGTGTCTCGTGAGCGGAGCTCGACGACCAGGTCCTTACGTGCGAGCGCCGTGACGTCGGAGAGGTAGCCGGTCATGTGGGGCCCAGCGCGAGGCGGGCGGAGGGGATTGGGCCAAGGCGTTCGGGAAGGTGACTCGCCACGACGACGGTTCGGGAGGATGCCCGGCCGAGCTCGTCGAGGAGCAGCTCGGTGCCGCCCGCGTCGAGCGCGCTGAACGGCTCGTCGAGGAGCAGCAGGTCCGGTTCGTGGAGGAGCGCCCTGCAGAGGGCGAGACGCTGGAGCATTCCTCGCGAGAAAGCGCCGGTTTGCTCACGGCGCGCCTCCCAGAGGCCGAAGCGCTCGAGGAGCATGCCGATTCGCTCGCGGCGTTCCGGGATCCGGTACAGGCGGCCGTAGAGGTCGAGGTTCTCGAGCGGCGTTAGCTCCCGGTAGAGCAGCGGCTCGTGTCCGAGGAACCCGATCCGCGCGCGGTCGACAGCGACCTCGAGCTCGCCGGCGGTGGGGACGATGAGCCCAGCGAGCAGCCGGAGCAGCGTCGTCTTCCCGGATCCGTTCGGGCCGGTGACGAGCAGCAGCTCCCCGGCCCCGACGTCGACGTCGACGTCCGTAAGGACGCGCTTGTCTCCGTACCGCCGTCCGAGCCCGCGAGCGTGGATCATCTGCGCGAGGCGCCTATGTATCTGTAGTTCGGCACCCCCTGCCTCCTCCCCGATGCGATCGTAGCCGGGAACCACGCACGCATGGGTGACGGGACCGTGTCGACGGTGTGTCGGTGAAACGGCCGCGGACATGTGCGCAGCGGCCTAGAGAACATCGACCAGGACGAAGGCGCAGAACACCAGGCTGATCACACCGTTGACCGTAAAGAATGCGGCGTCGAGACGGCGTAGATCGCCGGGACGCACGAGTGAATGCTCGTAGACGAGGAGCAGCGCGACCGCGGCGACGCCCGCCCAGTAGCCGACTCCGACCGGCAGCCCGAGCCCGGCAGCAACGAGCAGGGCAACCGTCGCGGTATGGAGCGCGCGGGCGCCGCGGAACGTCGCGCGCTCGCCGAACCGCGTCGCCCACGACTGCAGGCCGGCGCTGCGGTCGAAGTCGACATCCAAGAGGGCGTAGAAGAGGTCGAACCCCGCCACCCAACACGCGACTGCCGCACCGAGCACCCACGCCTCCCAGGGAAGCTCGCCGGTGACGGCGACCCACGCTCCGACCGGCGCGAGCCCGTCGACCGCGCCCAGCCAGAGGTGCGACAGCCACGTCACACGCTTCAGATAGGGGTAGACGACGAAGCCGACGACGGGAATCGGCCACAACCACCGCACGATCGGGTCGAGCTGCCAGACGGAAATGAGGAAGACGGCCAACGATCCGAGGCAGAAGAGCACGACCTGCCAGGGAAGGAGCATTCCCCTCGGGAGCTCACGCTGCGCCGTACGCGGATTGGCGGCGTCGATCTGAGCGTCGATGAGCCGATTCAGCCCCATCGCAAGCGACCGGGCCCCGACCATCGCGACGGTGATCCACAGGAGATCGTGACCCGATGGAATTCCGTCGACGGCGAGCAGCGCCCCGACGTACGCAAAGGGGAGGGCGAAGACGGTGTGCTCGATCTTGACGAGCGACGCAAAGCGGCGCGGATAGCGGGTCGCCGACGCGATCACGTCTGCTGGTGCCCGCCCTGCTCGCCGGCGAGGAGCTTCAGCGCGTGGGCGAGCGCCGGTCGCAGCACCGCGAATCCGTCGCGACACCCTCCCGGCGAG
Source organism: Gaiellaceae bacterium (assembly GCA_035311205.1). Classification (GTDB taxonomy): domain Bacteria; phylum Actinomycetota; class Thermoleophilia; order Gaiellales; family Gaiellaceae; genus JACDAN01. The sequence goes on from DATGDB010000074.1 coordinate 9,151, forward strand.
CCGGGCAGGTTGACGACGAGTGACGAACCGCGTACACCGGCGACACCCCGTGACAGGAGCGCGTGAGGAGTCTTCGCCAGGGCGTCCGCGCGCACGGCCTCGGCGATCCCCGGGACCTGGCGCTCCAAGACCGAGGCGGTCGCCTCCGGCGTAACGTCCCTCGGCGCAACCCCGGTGCCACCGGTCGTCAGGACCAGCGAGCACTCGTCGGAGAGCTCCTCGATCGCTTCGGCAATCTCCGTCCGCTCGTCCGCAACGACCCGACGGACGACGTCGTAGCCGTCGGTGATCAGGAGCTTTTCGAGTACGGCCCCGCTCTCGTCCTCGCGCACGCCGTGTGCGACGCCGTCCGAGATCGTCAGCACGGCAGCGGTCACGCCGGCTCCTTGGTCTTCTCGAGCAGCCGCACCTCGGTCACGGACATCCTGTCGTCAACCGCTTTCGCCATGTCGTAGATCGTGAGCGCGGCCACGCTGGCAGCGACGAGCGCCTCCATCTCCACCCCGGTTTGGGCGGTCGTCTCAACGGTCGACGTGATGTCCGCACCGTTGTCTAGGATGGCAACATGCACGTCGATCGACGACAACGGGAGCGGATGGCAGAGCGGAATGAGGTCGCTCGTTCGCTTGGCCGCCATCACCCCGGCGATCTGCGCGGTCGTCAGCGCGTCGCCCTTGGGCAGATCCCGCAGACGAGCTGCGGTCTCCGGGGTCATCGCGACCGTCGCACGCGCACGCGCTCGCCTCCGTGAAAGCGGCTTGTCGCCGACATCGACCATCCGAACGCCACCCTCGGCGTCCAGGTGGGAAAAGTCGCTCATGAACCGGCGCGCGCGTGGGCCAGCACTCGGTCGAGATCGGTGAGCTGCGCCTCGACCCATTGCTCGAGGTCGTGCTCGCGGACATACCCACGCAGCGCGTCGAGTCGCCGGTGCCGTTCGTCCGCCGGCATCTCCAGCGCCAGTCGAATGGCCTCGGCCTGCCCGGCAATGTCGAAGGGATTGACGGTCACGGCCCACTCGGCAAGCTCCTCGTGCGCGCCCGCGTTCTCGGAGAGGACGAGCACCCCGTCGCGCTCGTTCACGAGCGGCGCCTCCTTGGCGATCAGGTTGAGCCCGTCGAAGATGGCGTTTACGAGCAGGACGTCGTACTGCTTGTAGGCCGCCACGGCGTCGAGGAAGTTGTCCTCGATCCGGACCTCGATCGGCGTCCACTGCTCGCTCTGGAAGTGGTCGTTGACGGCACGAGCCGTCCGCTGGATCGCGGCGAGATACTCCGAGTACTCGGGAATGTCCTGCCTGGTCGGGTCGAGGAGCGCGAGCATCCCGACACGCCCGCGCAGGTCGGGGTTGTCCTCGAGCAGTCGCTCGAAGGCACGGAAGCCACGAACGATGTTCTTCGAGGGGTCGGTGCGGTCGACGCGCAGGATCAGCTTCTCGGGCCTCGCGCCAATGAGCTGCTCCTCGCGCTCGAGCACGGCGGCAGACTTCGAGAGCTCGTCGAACTCGCCGGGGTCGACGGAGATCGGATGGCAGGTCGCCAGGACCCGGCGGCCGTCGTATTCGACTGTGCAATCGACGAAGTTCCCCTCGGCCCCGACGATGTCAACGCATGAGCGCATGAAGTTCTGGCGCCAGCGGTCGGTATGAAATCCGACGACATCGTTGGCAAGCAGCCCGTCGTGGAGCGCGACCCGAATGGCTTCCGGCAGCACGCGCCAGTAGTCGGGCTCCGGCCACGGGATGTGGACGAAATGCGACAACGCGGCCTCCGGCCTGCGCGTTCGAACGAAGCGCGGAGCCAGGTACAGGTGGTAGTCGTGGAAGAAGACGGCTGCATCGGGCTGAGCCTCGAGCTCGGCCACGACCGCATCCGCGAAACTGGCGTTGACCGCGACGTACCCCTCCTCCCACGCTAGATGGAGCCCGCGATCGAGATTCGGCGAGTGCGCCAGGTCCCAGAGGTAGTGCTGCAGGAACCAGAGCGTCGGGTTCGACACGACGTTGTAGAACCAGTCATAGGGGGCCTCCTCGTGCACCACGAAGCGCAGCCGGTACGAGGAGCCGTCGCGGGACGTCTCGTCGATCGGCTCGCCGCCGGCCTCGTCGGCAACGGCACGATCTTCCTCGGTCATCGCGCTCGCGATCCAGGTGACGTCGTGCAGGGCAACAAGGCTCCGCAGAGCGGTGACCAACCCGCCGCCGCCTCGCCGCGGGACGCGCACGCCGTCCTCATCCGTCCGAAACGTGACGGGCGGGCGGTTGGAGACGACGATGAGCTTGCGCCGGGCACTCATCGCCCGCGGACCCTACCCCAGGGTCTCCGCGTGGCCGTGACGCCGCTCAGGCAGCCGGCGTCGTGGCGGTCACGAGCTGAGTCTCGCCCGTGTCGTTCCCCGCCAGGCGGTTGAAGAGCGCGAGCCAGTCGCGGAGCAACCGAGGCATGAGGAAGTGCTGGCGCACGTATTCCTTGCCCCGACGGCCACGCACGGCCGCAACCACAGGATCCGCCAGGATCTCCTTGCACGCGGCGGCGCACTCCTCGACGGAATCGACGAGCCAGCCGCTTTCACCGTCCTGGATCTGTGCGGGAATGCCCCCCACGCGGCCGGCAACCGTCGGCCGCGCCTTCCACAGCCCTTCGGTCACGGTCAACCCGAAGCCCTCCTTGATCGACTTCTGGAGCACCGCCCGCGAGTGCACCTGGAAGGCGTTCACCTCGATCGCGCCGATGTTGTTCAGGTTCGAGAGGATGAAGATGTCGGGGTCGGCCGCCGCGTAGTCGACGGTCTGGTTGTAGTACTCCCACCCCTCGGGGTCGTCGTGGGCCATCGAGCCGACGAGTGCCAGCTGTAGGTCCGGATACTCCTCGCGCGTAAGCCGGAAGGCGTCGATCACCCCGAGTGGGTCCTTCCACGGGTCGAAGCGCGAGACCTGGGTGATGAGCGGGCGTTCGACGTCGATCCCGAACTGATCGACGATGTACGCGGCATCCTCGGCCGAAAGAGCCATGTTCTTCGGCGTCAGTGGATCGATCGCGGGCGGCCAGATGAACGCCTGGGGAAGCTCCTCGGCGTCAGGGACGTACTCGGGGCGATGGAAGATCGCGGCGTCGTAGCGCGAGAGCGACGGGAGGAGAAACCCGAGCACCTCCTGGTTCGGCTCCGACAGGTCGATGTGGCAGCGCCAGATCCACGCCGCCCGGGAGTCGGAGAAGTGGTCGATCACCGCCGCCGGCTGGGGGTCGTGGATGATGATGAAGTCGTAGTCGGAGTCGTCGAGCTCTGCGGCGTTCGAGGCGTTGTATTGGTGGAAGATCTGCTGCTCCTCGGCCGTCAGTCCGACGGGACTGCCCTGCAACGCGTTGTGGATCTTCTTCGTGACGTTGAAGAACTCTTCCTGGCCGTGGATGATCCGCCACTCGGCTTCCAGCCCCGCGCTGCGCATCAGCGGGACGAGCGTGTAGTTGATCTCCGCGACACCGCCCCCGAACGCCGTCGCCGAGAGGTGCAGGACCCGAGAGCCCGCGATCGGCTCGGCGAGTCGCTGGATCTCGGCCATGAGGCCACGGCCCAGGAGCGTCGAGTACTCGCCGAGCACCTTGGTTCCGACGTTGACGAGCGAGAGCATCAGGGGTCTCCGACCGAGGGCGCGAGCGAGGATACCGAGGTTGAACGCTAGTTCTCGATGAACTTTACGAACCGGAGGCGAGAACCCTTCCCGTTCACTCCGGGTCCGAGCTCGAGCTCATCCGCGAGCTCGCGGATGATCGCAATGCCGAGGCCCCCTTCATCGAGCATCTGTTCCGGTACGGAACGAGGTTCGGCTAATGCGAAACCCTCGCCGTCGTCGGACACCTCGACGATGAGCCGGTCGGGATGAAGCTCGTAGACGACCTCGACCGATCCTTCGCGCCCGTCGCGATACGCATGCCTGACGGAGTTCGAGCACGCCTCGGTGACCGCGAGCTTGAGATCGCCGAGCGTCTCGTCCGGGAAGCGCCGGAAGTGCGAGAGCCCGCTGAGCGCGAGGCGGACGAGCATGATGTATTCGGCCTTGGCGGGAATCGTCAGCCGAACGATTCGTTCGCCGCCGTTGACAACCGGTGCCGGGGAGGTCGTTGACATGCGGTCGCTTTCGTGAGGTTCTAGCAGGATTCGGCCCGGTACCCGCTCCGATTCCCTGTCGGACTATCTCCGCGGGATCGGCGCCCTAAACCCCGCTAGCACTTGACCCGAGGCTTGCTCGGCCGCTGGCCGAGCTGGACCGGCAAGACCATGCGGCGCCCCTCACGGAGCACTGTGAAGAGCGCGACCTGCCCCGGCACCAGCCGGCCCACTGCCCGCACCAAGTCGTCTGCATCCTGAACGGGTGTGTTAGCAATCTTGACAACAACGTCGCCGCCGACACGGAAATCGAGGCCGTTGACCGAGCTGGTCTTGTTCCCGCCGCGAAGACCGGCGTCAGATCCGGGACTGTCGGGGACGATGCACGCGATGACCGCGCCGCGCTTCACCGGGTAGCCGACGTGCCGCGCGATCGTCGGCGTCAGGTCCTCCGCGTTGACGCCGACATACGCGTAGACGACGCGTCCGTTCCGGTCGAGTTGCTCGAAGGAGCGCTTCGCGGCGTTGATCGGGATGGCGAAGCCGACGCCCTCCGTCTGCCCCGAATCGCTTCGAATCTGGGCGTTGATGCCGATGACGCGGCCTCGGGCATCGAAGAGCGGGCCGCCCGAGTTTCCGTGCGTGATGGGTGCATCGGTCTGGATTGCGTCGCCCACGGTGTACTCGGAGGTCAGCGAGTCGATCGAGCGATGCGTCGCCGAGACGATCCCCACCGCCAGCGAGTTCTCGTTGCCGAAGGGGCTGCCCATCGCGGCGGCAGGGGCGCCCACCTCGACGCGGTCCGAGTCCCCGAGCGGAACGGGATCGAGGCTGTGCGCCGTCGAGTCGACGCGAAGAACGGCGACGTCGTCGTAGACGTCCCAGCCGACGAGCTTCGCCGGCACCCGATCGTTGTCGTCGAACGCGACGTAGATGCGGCTCGCGGCGACCGGCCGCTCAGTCGGATTTTCCCCCGCCGTAGTAACGACGTGAGTGCTCGTGAGGATGTCGCCCTGCTTCGAGATGACGAAGCCCGAGCCCTGGGCCGGCGGCTGATCGGCCGCACGGCCTTCGTAGTAGGAGTAGACGGTGACGACACCGCTACTGCGGGTGCGATAGATCGCTGCCGGATCGAACGAATTTCCGAGCACCGGCTTGATCCGGAGCTCGGGAACGCGGCGCTCGACCGGCAGTGCAGCGCCGTTCCCGGAGATGAACACCGTGTCCGTCGTGCCATCGGAGAGCCCGGTCGCCTTGCCGAGGACGAGCGCCAGGAG
>DATGDB010000075.1:0-30481 GCA_035311205.1 Gaiellaceae bacterium
ATCACGTTGGAGGTCGTCCTGGCAGGGCTCGTCGGGGCGATCACCTGGAACCTGACCACGTGGTACTTCGGCATGCCGTCGAGCTCGAGCCACGCGTTGATCGGCGGCATGATCGGGTCTGCGATCGCGGCCGACGGCTTCGACGTCGTCAAGTGGGGAGGGCTCAAGGACAAGGTGTTGATCCCGTCTCTACTGGCACCGTTCCTCGGCATCTTCGTCGCCGCGGCGCTGATGGTGCTCGTCCTCTGGATCATCCGACGCAGGGCGCCCAGCCTCGTGAACAGGATCTTCCGGCGCCTTCAACTCGTGTCAGGCGGCTTCGTGGCCTTCACGCACGGCACGAACGACGCGCAGAAGACGATGGGGATCATCTCTCTCGCTCTGGTCGCGTCGGGTCACCTTTCCCCGGACTTCGACCGGCCGCCCACCTGGGTAATCGTCAGCGCCGCCGCGGCGATGAGTATGGGGACGTATGCAGGGGGCTGGCGGATCATCAAGACGCTCGGAACGCGCATCGCGAAGCTCGAGCCGCCGCAGGGCTTTGCCGCCCAGACGGCCTGCGCGAGCATTCTCTGGACGACTGCCCACTACGGCTTCCCGGTCTCGACGACCCAGGTGATCAGCGGCTCGGTGCTCGGCGCCGGGGCGACGACGAGGCTCTCGGCTGTTCGGTGGGGCGTGGCGGGCAACATCCTGCTTGCCTGGGTGCTGACGATCCCGTGCGCGGCCGTGGTCGGAGCGCTGATGGAAACGCTGACCCGGCTCCCCGGCGGCGTCGCCCTGGTCGCCGCGGTCACGGCGGCGATCGCGGCCACCGCGTTCGGCGGCCGAAGCGTGCAGAGCCGGCGCTTGCGAGCGGGACCGGCTCAGGCATAACCGCTCTCAACAGTCCTTAACGCAGGCTCAACGCTCGCTAACGCGAGTGCAATCTGGGGGTTGGTACAAGAAAGCATGTGCTGAGACCTCCCCGCGGACTGAGACGCGCAGTCCCGCTGCTCATCGCGGCAGGCTTGGGCGGCGGGATTGCGCTCGCGGGTGCCGAGGTCTTGGGAGTTCTGGACGACTCGCCGAGCGTGATCAACACGGTCGAGTCCGTGCAGCCGTCGGGGCCTGTGTCCTTTGCGGACAACCGGCGGCTGAGCGTCAGCGACATCTACGAGCGGAGCGGCCCCGGCGTCGTGCAGATCACCACGACCACGGTCAGGCGGGTCGACACCGACCCGTTCTTCAACGCTCTCGGGTACCCGCAGCAACGACGCCAGAAGGCGCTCGGCTCCGGGTTCGTAATCGACAAGGCGGGCCACATCGTCACCAACTTCCACGTTGTCGACGACGCGCAGACGGTCGAGGTCAGCTTCTCGAACCGCGACAGCGTCAAGGCAAGGGTCGTCGGCACGGATCCCTCGACGGACCTCGCCGTGCTCGAGGTGAACGTCGATGCGGGCGCCCTGACCCCGCTCGATCTGGGTGACTCCGACCGTCTGCGCGTGGGCGACTCGGTCGTCGCGATCGGGAACCCGTTCGGGCTCGAGCGGAGCGTCACGGCCGGGATCGTGAGCGCGCTTCACCGCCCGCTGACGGCGCCAAACGACTTCACGATCGACGATGTGATCCAGACCGACGCCGCGATCAACAGCGGCAACTCCGGAGGGCCGTTGATCGACGCCGCTGGACGGGTGGTCGGTGTGAACTCGGCGATCGCGACGGGCAACACCGGCGCGCGGGGCAACATCGGCATCGGGTTCGCGGTGCCGATCAACACCGTGCGAGACGTCGCGTCCCAGCTGATGGAGCGCGGCAAGGTCGAGCACGCGTTCATCGGTATTGGAGTGCAGGCGGTCGACACGGAGGTCTCTCGGCTCTTCGAGCTCCCGGTGAAGCGAGGGCTGATGGTCGTCCGCGTGTTCGACTCGAGCGGCGCCGACAGGGCCGGCCTCCGCGCCGGGACGAACGAGGTCGTCGTTTCCGGCGAGAGCTACCTGCTCGGCGGGGACATCCTCGTCGCCGTGGACGGCAGGCAGGTGGCAAGCGGCGAGGATCTGCGTGACGTCATCTCGGCCAAGAAGCCCGGCGACAAGCTCACGATCGAGGCCTACCGCGGCACGGAGAAGCGCAGCTTCGAGGTCACGCTGGGCCGGCAGCCCGCTCGGCCGTAGCCTGTTCGGCCGCAGCCTTGACGCCTTCGGCCCAGGTCGGGAAGGCGTGATGGGCCCGCGCGAGGTCGTCGACGGTCGCTCCGAGCCGCATTGCGACGCCGAAGCCCTGGACGATGTCGCCGCCGTTCCGGCAGACGACATGGATGCCGAGCACCCGTCGCGAGATGCGATCCCAGACGAGCTTGTAGAGGCCGCGCTTCGTGTCCGTGTAGGCCGCGCGCTGCACGTACTTGATCGGATGGACCGCCGTTTCCACGTCGTGACCCTGATCGCGCGCTTCCTGTTCGGTGAGCCCCACCGACGAGAGCTCCGGGTCGGTGAAGATCGTTATCGGCAGCGACGAGTAGTCCGCCCGGGCGCCGTTCCCTCCGAACATGTCTTCGACGGCGACCCGGGCCTGGTACTGGGCGATGGGCGTGAACGGGAGAACGCCGGTCACGTCGCCGGCGGCCCACACGCCGTCGAGTGACGTCCGCAGTCGCTCGTCGACGGTGATCCCGGCGCGGTCGTGCTCGATCCCCACGTTTCCGAGGTCGAGCAGCTCGACGTTCGGAGTGCGGCCCGAAGCCAGGAGGAGCTGGGCGGCGCGGATTTCCTCATCGCCCGACGTCGCGACGATGTCGCTCTCCTCCCGCCGGACTCGCGAGATCGTCGTCCCGGTGCGGATCTCGATGCCCTCCTCCTCGAGCGCGCCGTGCAGCTCATCGGTCGTCGTTGCGTCGGAGCGCGGCGCGATCCGGTCGGCGTCCTGGACGACCACGACCCGCGAGCCGAAGCGCGAGAAGATCTGCGCGAGCTCCAGGCCGACCGGCCCGCCGCCGACGACGAGCAGCGAGTCGGGCAACTCGGTGAGCTGCAGCGCGGTGACGTGGTCGATCCAGCCGACCTCGTCTAGGCCCTCGATCGGCGGGACGGCGGTCCGCGAGCCGGTGGCGACCAGGATCCGTTCGGCGGAAAGCGATCCCCCGTTCACCTGAACCGTGTGTGGATCGAGGAAGGCGCCGGTTCCGTCGAACGGCTCGTGGCCGGCGCTGCGTAACCGCTCCATCCAGACATCGCGTGAGGTAATCAGCTCGTCCTTCCGCGCCTTGATCCGCGCCAGATTGGCCCGGGCCTCGCCGACCTCGATCCCGAGTTTGTTGGCCAGCGTGTTGATGTCGTGGGCGAGGTCGGCGACGACGACGTACGCCTTCGTCGGCTTGCAGGCAACGTTGGGACAGCTCCCGCCCCAACGCGTGTTCTCAACGAGCGCAACCCTGGCGCCGAACTCCTTCCGTGCCTTGTTGGCGCCGTCGCGCGCTCCGGAACCGGATCCCAGGACGATCAAATCGAGCTGCTCGTTCATGACGCCTCCGTCTCGAGTGGGCTGGATGCGTTAGAAGGGGGCCATGGAGATCTTCGACATCTCGAGGTCAGTCCGTCACGGCATGGAGGTCTACCCCGGCGACCCCGAGGTCTTCCTCGAGCGTGTGCGCACGAACCCCCAGGTGAGCCGCCTCGACTTCGGCGTACACACGGGAACGCACGTTGACGCGCCCGTCCACTTCATCGAGGGCGGCCGCGGGGCGGAGACTCTGGCACTCGATGTGCTGGTCGGGCCCTGCGAGGTGGTCACGAGCTTCGGGATCGCGGAGCGAGTCTTGATCAAGGACGCGCCGGCACTCGACGAAGCCTCCGCGCGGAAGCTGGTGGAGGGCGGTGTTCGCCTCGTCGGCGTCGATCGCTTGTCTGTCGGAGACCCGGGCGCACACGTCGCGTTACTCGGCCCAGGCTTGGTTGTCGTCGAAGGACTGGACTTGAGCGCGGTCGAGCCCGGGCGGTACGAGCTGTACTGCCTGCCGCTCAAGCTCGTGGGCTCCGACGGCGCTCCCGCGCGTGCGATCCTGATTCGGCGCTGATGGTCGCGGCCTTCGTCGGGATCTCGATCGTCGTCATCGTCACTCCGGGACAGGACACGGCTTTGACGATCCGCAACTCGCTGCTCGGCGGCCGTCGCGCGGGGATCTTCACGGCCGCCGGCGTCTCCACTGGGCAGGCGGTGTGGGCGCTGGCCACGAGTGTCGGCATCGCTGCGCTGATCGTGGCGTTCGAGCCGGCGTTCGTCGCGCTGAAGCTTGCCGGTGCGGCGTTCCTGGTTTACCTCGGCCTCCATGCGCTGCTCGCTGCGCTCCGCGGGCGCCCTCGGGAAGTACGTTCCACCGGCGGAGACGGCCTCAGCCAGCGGGCGGCCTACCGCCAGGGCGTGATCAGCAACCTCGGCAATCCGAAGATGGCCGTTTTCTTCACGAGCCTGCTGCCGCAGTTCGGCGACTCGTTTCCGAGCCTGCTCGCCCTCGGCCTCATCTTCTGCTCGATGACGTTCGTCTGGCTGACGGCGTATGCGTTCGCCGTGGCCAGGGCCGGTGACGTACTCCGCCGACCGGCGGTCCGCCGCGCCTTCGACGCCGTGCTGGGCGTGGTGCTCGTCGCGCTCGGCCTGCGTCTCGCGACCGAACGCCGGTGATCGAGCAGCACTTCGGTGAGAGCTCGGCGCTCTCGATCGGCGTCGAGGAGGAGGTCATGCTGCTCGACGGAGAGTCGCTCGCTCCCGTGCCGGCCGTGGGACAGCTGCTGGCCGACGCCGAAGGCGACGAGCTCCCCGGACGGCTGAAGACGGAGCTCCACGCATCGATCGTCGAGCTCAACACCGACGTCTGCGCGACTGTCGACGAGGCGGTCGAGGCGCTCAGAGCGCTGCGCCGGCGAGCGGCCGAGCTGCTGGAAGGGCACGGGCTCCGCCTGGCCGCAGCAGGCGCCCATCCTTTCGCCGAGCCGGAGGAGCTCCCGATCGTCGACGAGAAGCGCTACCGCGAGTTCGTCGGCTACGCAGGTGTGACCGCGCGGCGCCAAGGCGTGAGCGGAGTTCATGTCCACGTCGGCATGCCGAGTGCCGATGAAAGCCTCGCGACGCTCGAGACGATCCTTCCGTGGCTTCCGCTCGTCCTCGCGCTCTCGGCCAACTCGCCGTACCTGGCCGGAAAGGCCACGGGGCTTGCCTCGAACCGCGCCGAGGTCCTGGCGCAGCTGCCGCGGAGCGGCGCGCCGCCGGTGTTCGGCTCGTACGCCGACTGGGAGGCGTGGATCGAGCGGTTCATCGGAACGGGTCTCGCGTCCAGCTACACCCAGTTCTGGTGGGACGTCCGCCTGCACCCGAATTTCGGGACGCTCGAGGTGCGCATGCCGGACCAGCCGACGGCTCTGGAGGTGACCGCCGCGTTCATCGCACTGCTCCGCGACCTGTGCGAGTGGGCGCTCGAGAACCCGGCGTCGGAGCCGGCAGACCGGGGGATCTACCAGCAGAACCGCTGGGCGGCGGCCCGCTTCGGGCCCGCAGCGCAGCTGATCCACGACGGGCGGCTCCTCTCGGTCCCTGCGGTCTTCGCGGAGCTTCCGGTCCCTCAGCCGAGCCTCGACCCCACGACCTGCGAGGCGGCGAGGCAGCTCGCAGCCAGGGATCCTCATGCTGCCTGCGCAGATATCGTGGAGCGCACATGGCCGTCCAGAGCGAGACCTTCGATGTGACGGGGATCCGCTGCGAGCGCTGTGTCAATCGACTCGCCGCCGCGCTTCGCGGCCAGGACGGTCTCGAGCTCGCGACCGCCAACCTGATGGGACAGGTCACCCTGCACTGGGACGACGAGGTCACCGACCGCGAGCGCCTTGTCGCCGCCCTGGACGGGGCCGGTTTCCGCCAGCGTTCGGAATAGCGCGCACACGCAGGGCGTTTCCATCTGCGCAAGGCTGCTACGGTCGAGCGAGTGAGCGAGACAAGCCCCGAGACCGATCCGCGGCAGCTGGCAGGCGAGGCACGCGACCGTGTCCGCTTCGAAGAGGAGGCGTTGGATCTGTCGGATCAGGTGTACCAGGTGGCGAGGCGGCTGACCGGCTCCCGTGAGGAGGCGGAGGACCTCGTACAGGACACCTATGCCCGCGCCTTCCGCGCGTGGCGCTCCTTCGAGCCGGGGACGAACCTCCGCGCCTGGCTCTTCCGGATCCTCACCAACTTGAACATCGACCGCGGGCGAAAGATCCAGCGCACTCCGGACCAGCAGCCGCTCGAGGAGAACGACTACTTCCTCTACAACCGGCTGGAAGAGTCCGGGGACGGGAACGCCGACGAGCGGCGCGTCGTCGAGCGACTCTCCCAGAACGACGCCGTCACGGCGCTCGCCGACCTTCCCCACGACTTCCGCGACGTCGTCCTGCTCGTGGATCTCGCCGACTTCAGCTACAGCGACGCCGCCCAGATCCTCGACATACCGATCGGCACGGTCATGTCGCGCCTGCACCGCGGCCGGCGCATTCTGAAGCAAAACCTCGCCGAGGCGTCGGTGGAGGAGAGCTGATGTCGGGGTTCGCCTTCGACCCCTGCGAGAAATGCGAGCAGATGATGCAGCCCTACCTCGACCGCGTGCTCACAGAGGAGGAGCGCCTCGAGGCCGAGGAGCACCTGGCGGGCTGTGCGTACTGCCGAAAGCGCTACCGGTTCGAGGCGGAGTTTCGGCGCTTCGTCCGGACCGCGATCTCGGAGCCGATGCCGCCCGAACTCAAGGCCAAGCTCGCCGCGCTCAGAACCCCTCTTTAGGGGTTTCGCTTTTTCGGGTTCCTGCCGGAAGGTCTTCGGGACGATCGACGTCGCCTGGAGCGCCCAGGTCCTCGCAGGGGATGAGCACGGGCTCGAAGGCTCGGGCGCCCTCGTCCGGGATTTGGCCCCAGGCGCTCCGCCCGAGCACGACGGGATGGCCCCGCTCGCCGCGGTAGGACGCGGCGACGATGTCTCCGGCGCCGCTCCGCCAGGCCCCGATCACGCGATCGACCGCGGCCGGCGCCAGGGCGGGCCCATCGGCGAGGACAACGACGGCGGCCTCGGCGTCGGCGGGCAACGCGCTCAGACCGCAGCGGAGTGACGCGCCGGGGCCGCGCTCCCACTCCGGGCACTCGACCACCGGTGCGTCCACGTCGAGGGGGTAGGCGCCTGCTACGACGACGAGCTCGTCGACCGAGCTCGCTCGCACGGCCTCGAGCACGTCAGGCAGGAGAAGCCTTTGCTTGGGGCCGCCGAACCGGCTCCCCTCCCCGGCGGCGAGCACGACGGCCGCGATCACGTTCCGCTAGAAGCCGGACGCCTTTGCGTGCTCGATCACGACCTTCTCGGTCGGCTTCTGAGTGGCGAGGTCTCCGAGCTTGTCGATCTTCTCGACCACGTCCATGCCCTCGACGACCTTGCCGATCGGCGCGTAGTCCGGCGGGAGCGTGACGTTGTCGCCGGTGACGACGAAGAACTGGCTGCTGCCCGTGCCGGGCGGGTCAGCCTCGGTCTTGGCCATCGCGACGACGCCCTTCGGGTACTTGGTGTCGGCGGGCGGCGTATCGACCGTCGTGTAGCCGGGGCCTCCGTCCGCAGTCTTCGTGGACTGGCCCGCCTGGATCACGAAACCCGGCACGATCCGGTGGAACGCGATTCCGTCGAAGAACCCATCCTTCGCGAGCTGCAACATCGAATCGCCGTTGCACGGCGAGACCTTCTCGTCGATGTCGACGGTGAAGTTGCCTTTCGTGGTCTCGAACTCGATCTTGTAGTCGCCCGACTTGAGCGGCGTGATGTCCGGCGTGGCGTTCGGGTCGGTGATCACGGTGTTGCAGGACTCGACGCTGGGCTGCGAGTCGCCGCCGCCGCAACCGGCGAGGAGGGCCACAACCACCAAGGCTGCCGCCGCGAGCTTCATGCGATGGCCTCGAGCGCCCGTCGCACGAGCGCCGTTGCGATCTCGACCTTGTAGGCGGTCTGCGGGAGCGGGGTCGCCCGTTCGAGCGCCGCGGGCGCGTCGAGAGGCCAGGGGATCGGCGCTACACCGGCGAGCCCGATCCTCGTGCCGGACTCGAAACGTGCGGCCGCGACGCCGACGAGCGCAAACGACCACGACTGCCGGTCCATCGCCTTCAGGTAGGTCGAGGCGAGCGGTTGCTCGTACTCCAGCTCCAGGATGATCTCGCCGTTCTCGAGCGTCGTCGTCGAGCGATCGTTCTCGGTTGGGAGGCGGTACAGCTCGGCGATCGGGAGCTCGCGCCGGTTCGTCCGTAGCGTCGTCCCGAGCGCCAGCAGCGCGGCCGCCGGGTCAGAGGGGTGCGCCGAAGCGCAGAAGCCGTTGCCGAAGATCGCATGCTCGCGGTGGACGCCCTCGCGCGCGAAGCAGCGCTCGCCGCCGTGCAGCCGGCAGGGATAGTGCAGGCGCCAGTACCAGCAGCGCGTGGCCTGCAGCAGGTTGCCGCCGATCGTCCCCATCGCCCGCAGCTGGGGTGACGCCGAGAGCCGGCAAGCCTCGCGCAGGACGGCCGGGACTTCCCCGCTCGCTTCGAGCTCGGTGAGCCGCGTCCCTGCGCCGATGCGGCGCTCGTCGATCCCTCTCGGGACGACGTCGTCGAGCTGAACGAGCCTCTCGGCCTCGAGGATCCCGTCCCGCAGCTGAGGAACGACCTCGGTTCCGCCGGCGAGGGCGACGGAGCCGTCCCCGAGGGAAGAGCTCGCCGCCTCGATCGACTCAGGCCGCAGGAGCTCCAACGCGTTCGGGTGTGCGTTCGCGTGCCTCACGCAAGGCGCGAAGCATCTCGTCGCGAGTGATCGGAAGGGAGCGGACGTCCGCGCCGGTGGCGTCGCGGATGGCGTTCGCGATCGCGGCCGCGGTCGGAACGATCGGCGGCTCGCCGAGGCCCTTCGAGCCGAGGTTGGTCAGGTGCTCGTCGGGAGCGTCGACGAGGTCGGTGACGATCTCCGGCATGTCGGCGATCGTCGGCATCCGGTAGCTGTCGAGCGTCTGCGTGAGGACGCCGCCGGAGCGCGGATCGAGCAGCCGCTCCTCGGAGAGGGTGTGCCCGAGCCCCTGAATGATGCCGCCCTCGACCTGGCTCGAGGCGCCGAGCGGGTTGATCACACGTCCGACGTCGTGGATCGCGACGACGCGGCCGACCCGGACCTCGCCGGTCTCGACATCGACCGAGACCTCGGCGACCTGGACGCCGAAGGTCAGAATCCTCATGCCGGCCGGATTCGGCCCGCGGGAGCCCTTGCCGAGGATCTGCCCCGACTCGAGCAGGCCGGTGATCTCCTCCAGCGGCCAGGAGCCGCCGTCGGCCGAGACGATCCTGCCGCCCTGCAGGGAGAGGACGCGCAGCTCGACGTCGAAGCGCTGCGCCGCGATCTCCAGGATCTGATGGGCGGCGTCCGCGGCTGCGGCCCGAACGGCCGGGCCCATGGACGGAACCGTGGACGACCCCGCGGAGGTCACCGCGTAGGGGCCGCGGGCAGAGTCCCCGAGCGAGACGTCGATCCGGTCGAGCGGCAGCCCGAGCTCCTCAGCGGCGATCTGGGCCATTGCGGTCGCGGTTCCGGTGCCGATGTCCTGCATGGCGGTCAGGACGGCCGCGCGCGCATCGGCGCCGACGCGGACCCAGGCGTAGGAGGGCGGCCCCCCGCCGCCGTACCAGATCTGGCTCGCCATTCCGATCCCGTGGCGCCACGGGCCCTCGGACCGGGCCCGCACCTCGTCGCGGCGCTCCCAGTGCGGTTGCGCCCGCCGGTAGCACTCGACCAGCTTCTTGGAGGAGAAAGGCCTCCCGTCGACGGCGTCGTCGTCGCTGTGGTTGCGCTGCCGGAGCTCCAGCGGGTCGAGGTCGAGGCGAGCAGCGAGCTCGTCCATCAGGCACTCGAGCCCGAAGGTGCCCTCCACGAAGCCCGGCGCGCGGAAGGCCTTCATCGGCGCCGTGTTGAGCTTGGCGCCTCGCTCGACGATGCGGACGTTCTCGCAGGCGTAGAGCATCTCCATCGGACCGCCCGTCGACGACAGCCAGCCGTCCCAGCCCGTCGCGTTGACGAACTCGCCTTCGAGGGCCGTCAGCGTCCCGTCGGCACGGGCTCCCGCCCGGAGGCGTTGGATCGTCGCGTTCCGGTTTCCCGAGTCGAGGTTCTCCTCGCGCCGGGTGAGCGCGCACTTGACCGGTCGCCCCGTCTCGCGCGCGAGATCCGCGGCGATGTAGGTGTAGTCGCCGGGCCCGTTCTTGGCGCCGAACCCGCCGCCCATGAACCGGCAGACGACCCGGACGTGATCCGGCGGCAGCCCGTAGTGCTCGGCGATCGCCTCGCGGACCTCCCAGATGGCTTGCGTCGAGATGTAGACCGTGAGCCGGTCGTCCGTCTCCCAGTCGGTGACGGCCTGGTGTGTCTCCATCGAGTTGTGGAGCACCGTCTGCGTGCGGTACTCCGCCTCGACGACGACGTCAGCCTCCTCGAACCCGCGCTCGACGTCGCCGCGCTCGCTTTCGCGCTGGGAGACGAGCGCCCCCTGACGGACAGCCTCGTCCGGGTCGAGCAGCGGCTCGAGCGGCTCCCAGTCCACGTCGATGAGCTCGACGGCTGCCTGGGCCTGCGCGATGGTGTCCGCTGCAACGGCCGCGATCGCCTGCCCGTGGTAGTTCGCTTCCTCGGCCAGCGGACCGAGCGCGCCTCGTACGCCAGGGGCCTCGCGGGCGGGTTGGAGATCGAGCCTCGCGACGCGCGCCCGGGCATGTGGGCTGCGGAGGACCGCCGCGTGCAGGATGCCCGGGAGCTGGACATCGGCGGTGTAGCGCGCGTCGCCGGTCGCCCGCTGCCGCCCGTCGATCCTGCTCGCCGGCCGGCCGACCTCGTCGAGCGGACCGGCGGGCCACTGGTCGAGCGTGTCCTCCTCGACGAGGATCCACTGCTCGGTATACCGCCCCTCGATCTCCTTCTCAGTCCGAATCAGCCTCGCCACAAACGTCTCCTAAAGCCAGTGTCCAGGGGCCTGGCCCCAGGACACGGTGTCAATGGTCAGTTGCGCCTCGAGAAGATTGCCTCCGCGCTCCTAGGCTATGCGCCGGAACGGTCCAGCCGAGTCAGGTCCAGGGGCCTGGCCCCTAGACACGCCGAGAACGGTCAGCCCTGCCACGAAAGGATCGCCTCCTCGATCTTCGGATACGTGCCGCAGCGACAGATGTTCCCCGCCATGCCGTGCCGAATCTCCTCACGGCTCGGGGAGGGGTTCGCGGCGACGAGGGCCGCCGCCGAGACGATCTGGCCCGGCGTGCAGAAGCCGCACTGGAGCGCATCCGAGCGGACGAACGCGTCGACGAGCGGGTGGTCCCGGAGCCCCTCGATCGTCGTCACCGCTTGGCCGGAGACGGTGTGGACGAGCGTGAGGCAGGACAGGATCGGGACGCCGTCGACCTGCACGGTGCAGGCGCCGCAGTGACCCTCGTTGCAGGCGACCTTCGTACCGGTCAGCCCCAGCTGCTCGCGGAGAACATGCGCAAGAGACGTCCCGACCGGTGCATCCACGTCGTGGCGCTGGCCGTTTACCAAGAGCTCAAACACGTGGCGTCACCGAAATGATGTCCGCGAGGTGGACGAGCGCGAACGTGGCGCGCCTGGACGCCATCCGCTCTCCTTCGTCCTCGATGTCGGGTAAGGAGCGCCAGAGCTCCTGTGCGGTGGACAGGAGCTCCTTGATCCGCTCGAGCTCGTCCGGATAGCCGTCGCGCTCGTAGCACGCATTCAGCGCGAGCCCCAGCACCCCGATGGTGTCGGCCTGGCGCGTCCAGAGGAGCGGCGTGGCCATCGACAGGTACTGATGGATCCGGGCGAGCGCCATCGATTGCGAGAACTCGTCGGTTCCGCTCGGAATCGAGGGCTCGAGCGGCTCTTCTCCGGCCGCGATCCGGTTCGCGTTGCCGGCGAGCATGTCCCGCAGCTGCTGCTCGTCGAGCCCGGCCGTGACTGCGGTCCGCAAGGAGTTCAGGAGCGCCTGCGGCTGGCGCCCGTAGGGGTAGTCCGACGCATACAGGATCTGCTCCGGCGGAACCTGGTGGAAGAAGTCCAGGAGATCGACCGGGCTCCAGACCGATGTGTCGAAGAACACGCCCTTGCGGCCGGCGAGGCGACCGGCAAGACCACCCAGGTCGGCGATCCCCGCATGGGCGACGATGAGCTGGGCCTGAGGATAGGCCTCCACGAGCCGCGAAAGGTCGTCGGCGATCGGAGGAAGGCCGCGACCGCCGTGGATGAGGATCGGCACATGGCGCTCGGCTGCGAGCTCGAACACCGGCGCAAGCCGCACGTCGTTCAGCAGAAAGCGCTGCGCGCGCGGGTGTAGCTTGATCCCGCGGGCGCCTCGGTCCAGGCAGCGGACCGCCTCCTCGATCGGCGATTGGTTCATGTCCAGCCGGACGAACGGGATCAAGCGGCCGCCGGAGCGCTCAGCGAACTCCAGCGTGCGGTCGTTGGGCGCCCGAAACGCCGGCTCGCGGTCGGGCTCGTCCATGCAGAACATGAAGGCCCGTGAGATCCCGTAGGTGCCGATGATCCGCTCGAGTTCCTCGTATTGGCCCGAGAAGCCGTCGATGTCGTGCCCCAAGTGGACGTGGGCATCGAAGATCTCGGCGTCTACGGGCAGGATCCGCCGAAGCTGGTCGTCGTAGTGCGAAAGAAGTTGATACGCGCGCGAGAGCGGCTCGACCACTGAATCCTCAGTCTATGCAGCCGCGCCGAATATAGGATCGTTGCATGACTGACATCCTCATTTACGCCGACTCGATCCACGCCGCGGAGATGCGGCACGAGGTCCCCATTCCGATCCCGGACCCGTTCCTGTACCTCGAGCGGAACGGCGATCGCCACGCTGTGATCACCTCCTTCGAGGTGTCGCGCCTCGAGCCCACCGGGATCCACGCGCACCCCCTGGAGGAGTTCGGCTACGACGCCCTGATCGCAGAGGGACTGCCGCGCTTCGAGGTGTATGCACGCACGCTCGTGGAGGCGGTCCAGCGGCTCGAAGTGCGTGACGCCGTCGTCCCACCCACGTTCCCGGTCGAGCTCGCGGACCGGCTTCGGGGGGTAGGAATCGAGCTGCGCCCCGACCGCGAGCTCTTCTCGCAGCGCCGCCGCGTGAAGAACGAAACCGAGCTCGCGGGCATTCGCAAAGCCCAGCGCGGCACCGAAGCGGCGATGGCCGCCGCGCGCGAGATGCTGCGGGACGCCGAAGCGGCGAACGGGACGGTGACGCTGGACGGCGAGCCGCTGACCTCCGAACGGATCAAGGCGCAGATCGTCGAGGTCTTCAACGAGCACAACCTCGTGTCGGACGAGATGATCGTCGCGCACGGCGGCCAGGCCGCCTCGGGCCACGACATGGGCTCAGGGCCGATCGCCCCGGGCGAGCCTGTCGTGATCGACCTCTTCCCCCGCGACCGCGAGACGGGCTGCTATGCGGACATGACGCGCACGTTCGTGGTCGGCGACGTCTCAGAGGAGCTCGCGGAGTACCACCGCCTCGTCTACGAGGCGCTGATGAAGTCGATGGAGGCCGTGAAGGGCGGCGCCGAGGGGCGGGACGTTTACCAGCTCGTCTGCGACGTCTTCCACGAGGCCGGCTACCCGACACAGCTCTCGAAGCAGCCGGGAGAAGTGCTGGACAGCGGGTTCTTCCACGGGCTCGGCCACGGAGTGGGGCTCGAGGTACACGAGCCGCCGTGGCTCTCGCGAGACCCGAGCCGGCTCGTTGCCGGCGACGTCGTGACGCTCGAACCGGGCCTCTACCGGCCCGGGTTCGGCGGAGTGCGGCTCGAGGATCTCGTGCTCGTCACCGAGGACGGGGCGGAGAACTTCACAGACTTCCCCTACGATCTCGAGCCGTGACTGAGACGCAGCCGGCCGCGATCGAGACCATGTTCCTCGAGGAGCGGCGCTACCCGCCCGACCCCGACTTCGCGGCCCAGGCGAACGCTCAGCAGGAGGTCTACGAGCGCGATTTCGAGGAGCTCTGGGCGATGGAGGCGGAGCGCATCACATGGTTCGAGCCGTGGACGACGCTGCTCGAGTGGGAGGCCCCGTACGCCAAGTGGTACGTCGGCGGAAAGCTCAACGTCTGCTTCAACTGCGTCGACCGCCACGTCGAAGCCGGCAACGGCGGCAAGGTCGCCTACTACTGGGAGGGCGAGCCGGAGGACGACCGTCGTGAGCTCACGTTCTCCGACCTCCAGGACGAGGTCGTCCGCTTCGCGAATGGGCTCAAGGAGCTCGGGGTGGAGAAGGGGACACCCGTCGGGATCTACATGGGCATGGTTCCGGAGCTCCCGATCGCGATGCTCGCCTGCGCACGGCTCGGCGCGCCCCACACCGTCGTCTTCGGCGGCTTCTCCGCGGAGGCGCTTGCCGGACGACTGAACGACATGGAGTGCGAGGTCGTCATCACGCAGGACGAGGCCTGGCGGCGGGGCGCCACGGTTCCGCTGAAGCGGAACGCGGATGAGGCGCTCGCAACGTCGCCGACGGTGAAGAAGGCCGTCGTTCTTGGACGGACCGGCGGCGAAGTCCCGATGGAGGTAGGCCGCGATGTGTGGTGGCAGGACGTGGTCGAGGGCCAGTTGACTGATCCGGAGACGTGTCCGCCCGAGCCGATGGACTCAGAGGATCTGCTCTACCTGCTCTACACGAGCGGCACCACAGCGAAGCCGAAGGGCATCGTGCACACAACCGGCGGCTACCTCGTCGGCGTCGCGACGACGCACCACTACATCTTCGACATCAAGCCCGACTCCGTGTACTGGTGCGCGGCCGATGTCGGCTGGGTCACCGGGCACAGCTACATCGTCTACGGGCCGCTCGCCAACGGGACGAGCGGGGTCATGTACGAGGGCACTCCCGACTTCCCGGACAAGGATCGGTGGTGGGCGATCATCGAGCGCTACAAGGTCGACATCCTCTACACGGCGCCGACGGCGATCCGGAGCCACATGAAGTGGGGCCCGGAGCATGCCGCGAAGCATGACCTCTCCTCGCTGAGATTGCTCGGCACCGTCGGCGAGCCGATCAACCCGGAGGCGTGGGTCTGGTACCGCGAGCACATCGGCGGCGACCGGACTCCCGTGGTCGACACCTGGTGGCAGACCGAGACCGGGATGATTCTGATCACGCCGCTTCCGGGGCTGACGACGCTCAAGCCCGGCTCGGCCACCAAGCCGTTCCCGGGCGTCGATGCGGCGGTCTTCGACGAGCAAGGGAACGAGGTCGGCCCCGGTGGCGGTGGGTATCTCGTCCTGCGGAAGCCCTGGCCGGCGATGCTGCGCGGGATTTACAAGGACCACGGCCGCTACGTCGAGACCTACTGGTCGAAGTACCCGGGCATCTACTTCGCGGGCGACGGCGCTCGCATCGACGAAGACGGCGACTTCTGGCTGCTCGGGCGGGTGGACGACGTGATGAACGTCTCCGGACACCGGATCTCGACGATCGAGGTCGAAAGCGCGCTCGTGGATCATGCGTCGGTCGCGGAAGCCGCAGTCTGCGGGCGCATCGATCCCCAGACGGGACAGGCGATCGTCGCGTTTGTGACGCTGAAGGGCGTCGAGGAGGGGTCCGAGGAGCGGCTCGTCGAGCTTCGCGACCATGTCGGCAAGAAGATCGGCCCGATCGCCAAGCCGGCGAACATCGTCTTCACGCCGGAGCTTCCCAAGACGCGGAGCGGCAAGATCATGCGGCGGCTGCTTCGGGACGTGGCGGAGAACCGGCCGCTCGGGGACACGACGACGCTCGCCGATCCCGCGGTCGTGGAGGAGATCCGGGAGCGCGGCGCAGCCGGGGCCTCCGAGGAGTGAACCAACGTCAACTAGGGGTCGATCTCTACAACAAGACGTGGCGGCTCATGGAGTCGCGCGAGGACGACGAGGTGATGCTCCACATGGCGCATGCCTCGGCCTACCACTGGCGGCAGGCCCCGGAGTGCGAGCCGAAGAACCGCGCCCGCAGCGAGTGGCTTTGCTCACGCGTCCACACCGTGCTGGGACGGGCGGAGCCGGCGCTGTACCACGCCAAGCGCTGCCTCGAGATCTGCCGGGCCCACCCGGAGAACATGGAGGACTGGGATCTTCCGTTCGCGCACGAAGCGCTCGCCCGCGCACATCGCGTCGCGGGGAACGACGACGAGGTCCGCGACCAGGAGCAGAAGGCTCGGGAGCTCGGCGAACAGCTCGCCGATCCGGAAGACCGCGAGCATCTCGAAGAGGCGCTGACGACCCTATAGCTGGCCCCTTCCAGCCGACTCTCTCTCCGACACCATCGGCCGTTCCGGGCGTGCCCTCGTGCCAGGCACGGGGACAACGTCTCGTGGAGCCAGTGCCGCTGGTTGATTCGGCGCACCGAGCCCTTGGGGCATCGTTGAAATGGCGCGGCTAGCACGCCCTTGCTGACCGTTCAGGCCGCGTCCCGGTGCCAGGCACGCGGCCAATGGCCCTAACGGACAATCGGGGCTCCGCTCAGGCCGGCGCGGCTAGTCGGCGAGAAGCTGCTCGAAACGCTTGGCGTCGTCGAACGGGCCGATCAAGGCGAGGTTCAGCCCGTTGCGTGCGATCACGTCCTGCGCCACGCGCTGGACGTCCTCAACGGTGACCTTGTCGAGCTCGGCCAGGATCTCCTCCGGCTCCGGCGCGCGGCCCTCGAGGACCTCCCGCCGGAGCCCGAACATGATCATCCCGTGCGGGCTCTCGGTCTGGAGGACGAAGCGTCCCTTGGCTACGTTCTTGGCCTTCTCGAGCTCCTCCGCGGGCACCGGCTCGTTCGCGATCTTCTTCAGCTCCCGCGCGATCGTCTCGACCGCTTCGTCGATCCGCGTTATGTCCACGCCCGCCTGCGAGTAGAGCGATCCGGCGTCGGTGTACGACTGGTTCGTCGCGAAGACGTAGTACGCGAGCCCGCGCCGCTCACGCACCTCGGTGAAGAGCCGCGAGGACATGCCCGTTCCGAGAACCGTCCCGACGAGCTGCAGCGCGTATCGGTCGGGATGGGTAAGCGGGTAGCTGGGCACCCCGAGGCAGATGTGCGCCTGGTCGGACTCCTTCGAGTGCACCTTTACGCGCGGCCCTGACCCGTTGGAGAGCGCCTCGAGCGGCGGCGGCCCGCCGGGATCGCCCGACTCGACCTCGGCGAGGAGCTGCTCGAGCTCATCTCGCACGCTCTCCGGAAAGTTGCCGGCAACGCCAACGACCATGCGCGGTCCGCGGTACCACTTCCGGACGTACTCCTGAAAGGTGTCGCGCGTCGCCGCCCGGACGGTCTCCTTGCGGCCGATGATGTCCCAGCCGAGCGGCGTGTCACCCCAGAGGAGCTGGTGATAGACACCCGAGATGTAGTCCCGCGGCGTGTCGAAGTACATGTTCATCTCCTCGACGATGACGCCCTTCTCGCGCTCGATCTCCTCCGGATCGAACTTCGAGTGCTGGAGCATGTCGACCAGGACGTCGAAGGAGTGCTCTCGGTGCTCGGCGGCGCACTTGACGTAGTAGCCCGTGTACTCCTTGCTCGTGAAGGCGTTGAACTCGGCGCCGATGCCGTCGAGCTCGAGCCCGATCTGCTGCGCGGTCGGGCGCCGCTCGGTGCCCTTGAAGAACATGTGCTCGGCGAAGTGGGCGATCCCGCTCGTGTCGGGCGTCTCGTAGCGCGATCCGGCGGCGAACATGATGAAGCACGCCACCGATTGCACCTGCGGCATCGGCGCGGCCAGCAGCCGCACCCCGTTGGACAGGGTTTCCCGCTGGAACACGCTCACACCGGAACACCTTCCAGCACTTCGCGCCATTCGGCCGGAAGCTCTCGCGAGCTCGCTGTCGTGTAGTCGTAGGCGACGAGCACGAACCTGCCCTGGGCCGCCAGCGTTCCGTCGGCTCGGACCTCGTGCTCGAGATCGAAGCTCTTGCGCCCGATCCGGCCCGGCCGGACGCCGATCTCGACCTCCTGGCCCAGCTCGATCGGCGATCGGAAGTCGACCTCGGCGCGGGCGAGTATCAGCCCCTCGAGCGGGTTGCGGCCGAGCCCGAGCGATCTCAGGAACGCGAGGCGCGCGGACTCCATGTACGTCATGAAGACCGCGTTGTTGACGTGGCCCATGCCGTCCAGGTCGCGAAAACGCACCGACTCGCGGTGCACGAAGTCGAAGCCGTCCACGGGCCGGATGGTATAGACCACCCGATGCCCGGCGAGAAGACGCGAGCGGCGATGGCGGCCCAGCCCGACTGGCTCCGGCAGGTTCCGACCGAGGAGCGCTTTCCGGATGCTCGCCTGCTCCACACCGGCTGCGGGACGTCGTTCCACGCCGCCCAGACAGGCGGTGACGCGGTGCAGGCGCTCGATCTCGTCCTTCAGCCCGAGCGCGACGCGGACCTCTTGGTGGCGATCAGCCACGAGGGCACGACGCGAATGACGCTCGAGGCCGTCCGCGCCTGGAGCGGCCCCAGCTGGCTCATCACGGGTGCTCCTGAGAGCCCGCTCGCCGAAGAATGCGATCACGTAGTGGTGGCGGCACCCGAGATCGAGCAGAGCTGGTGCCACACCGCGAGCTACACGGCGGCCGTGGCGACACTCGGCGCGCTTCGCGGCGAGGACGTGTCGTGGTTGCCGGACGCCGTTGCCCAAGCGCTGGGGCAAGACGTCGGCGAGCCGCCCGAGGCCCGCGTCGTCGTCGCGGGCGCAGGCGCCGCCTGGCCCACCGCGCAGGAAGCGGTGCTGAAACTGCGGGAAGGCGCTCATCTGCCGGCCGAGGCACACCACACGGAGCAACTCCTCCACGGCCACCTCGCCGCGATCGACGAGACGGTCCGCGCGTATGTGATCGACGGAGGCCGCGCCGCCGACGCCGTTCGCGCGCTCGAGGTGCTGGGCTGCGAGACGACGCTCGTCCCGAGCGTGCATCCCGTCGTCGACATCGTCCTCTTCCAGCTGCTGACGGTCGCCGCCGCGGGTGCGCGCGGCGTCGATCCGGATCCGATCCGCACCGACGACGAGCGCTGGAAACGGGCCCGAGCAGCCTACGACTGACGGGCTTTCCACGCCCGCAGCAACCCTTGTTCTCGTTGCGGGTTCAGCCCGGCGTCGTCGGTGGTCTCTGCGAGCTCAAACGCGCCGCGGACGACATCGTCGAGCGGGCGAAACGTCAGCCCTGCAGAGAGCGCACGTGAGACGTCGGCGCGCATCATCCCGACCCAGTCGGGATCGTGAAGCCACAGCGGCAGCTCCATCCACTCACCGATCCCTTGGCTCGCCAGCCAGTCGCCGTCGATCCAGACGGGCTCCGCGTAGGAGCCGGTAACGCGCAGGCACGACTCGACGAGCTCGGCCCAGGACACGCCGGGGTGCGTCGCGTTGAAGGCGCCTGACTCGCGCCGTTCGAGGAGCTCGACAAGCCAGCCGCCGAGATCCCGCGCATCGACGAACTGCACGTGCTCCTCCAGTGGGCCGGGGACGACGAACTCGCCGCCTCTCGCGATTCGGTGCGGCCAGTACGTGAAGCGCCCCGTCGGGTCGTGCGGGCCGACGATCAGTCCGGGACGGACGATCAGCGCGCGGTCGCTGTACGCCTCAGTCACGACGTCCTCACAGAGCGCCTTGAGGGCGCCGTAGTTCTCGTAGCCGGGGAGCATCTCATCGCTCGGCATGTCGCCCAGCTCGGCTCGTCGCGAGCTCTCCGTCGGCGGCTCGCGAAAGCTCGCATAGGCCGAGACGCTCGAGACGAACAGGTAGCGCTGCACCGATTCCCGCAAGGCCTCCGCCGAGGTGCGGACGACGTCGGGGAGCTGCCCGGAGGTGTCGAGGACCGCGTCCCACGCACCGGACGGGATCGGATCGACGGCGCGATCGCCCACCAGCCTCTCCACCTCGAGGAAGAGCTTGGGGTTGGTCTGCCCCCGGTTGAAGAGCGTGACGTCGTGGTCGCGCTCGAGCGCCGCCTCGACCGCCGCCCTACCGAGGAACCGGGTACCGCCGAGAACCAGGAGTTTCACGATGTGGTGAACGCTCGTAAGGATTGTTTGAAACGGCTTGTGCGAGACGAGGCCGCCTCGCTAGCTTGGCTGTGAAGGCCATGTTCGATCCGATCATCATCCTCCTGCTCTTTGCCGCCGCCTGGCTCCTCGCGCGTGCGAGCGCGTGGGTCGCGCTGCGCGTGCTCGTCTGGAGCGACCGGCGCCACGCCGAGACCGACCTGTCCCAGGCCGGAAGCATGACGCGCCTGAAGCGACGCGAGACGCAGGTCTCGGTCATCCGTGCCGGGATCACCTACCTCGCCTTCGCGACGGCTGCGGTCCTCTCTGTCGGCCAGGTGCTTGGCGGCATCGACCGTCTGACCGCTCTCGCCGGCGCCTCGTTCGCGCTCATCCTCGTCGGCTTCGCCATTCAGCGCGTGTTGATGGACATCATCGCCGGCCTCGCGATGTTCATCGAGCGCTGGTACTCGGTCGGCGACACCATCCAGATCCCGATGCACGAGCTGCAGGGGATCGTCGAGGACGTCTCGCTCCGGCATACGCGCCTCCGGACGCTCGACGGCGAGGTGATCCACATCCACAACTCCCAGATCCCGTCAGTGCGGGTGCTCCCGAGCGGGGCAAAGGAGCTCCAGCTCGAAGTCTTCGTCACCGACGGGGAGAAGGGCGTCGAGTTGGTGGACTCCGTCGCCTCGATCCTGCCCCAGGGCCCGACGACGTTCATCCGTCGCCCACACATCGACCGCGTCGACGAGATCTCCGAGTCGCTCTACCGGATCAGCGTGCGCGCCGGTGTGGCTCCGGGACGTGAGTGGCTCGTCGACGGGTTCTTCGAGGATCTTCTGCGGGAGACCGCGGAGCCTGGCCTGATCGTTCACGGCCCCGTCACGCTCGCGGTCTCGGAGACCGCGGCGCGGAGCTACTCGCGCGCAAACCCGGCCACACGCCGCGGAGGCGAATGGTGGCCGTCGCTCTCTAGAGCGCTCTAGAGGTTCCGAAGCTCAGCGAGCAGGCGGTCGATCTCGTTGGCCGTGTTGTAGTGGACGATCCCTACGCGCACGGCGCCGTCGGGGAGGCGCAGGCGTTTCATCACCTCGACGGCGTAGTAGTCACCGTGCCAGACGAAGATCCCGCGCTCCGCGAGGTGCTCGGCGACCTCGTCGGGAGTCTTCTGCAGCAGCGTGATCGCGAAGGTCGGCACGCGTCCCTCCATCGTCGGCAGTCCGTAGAGCCGCACGCTGGAGGGCAGGCCGTCCAGGAAGCGTTGCCCGAGCTCGCGTTCATGCGTGGTGATCGCATCCCAGCCGAGCGACTCGACGTACTCGACGGCGGCGACGAATCCGGCGAGCAGCTCGTGCTGCATCGTCCCGGTCTCATAACCGGGCGCGGGGCGGACCTTGTACGGGCGCCAGCGGTCCAGAAGCTCGCGCCGGACGAAGGCGAGCCCGAGATGCGGACCGCAGAACTTGTACGGCGAGCAGAGGAGGACGTCGGCGTCGATGGAGGTGACGTCAATCGGGCCGTGCGGTGCGTAGTGCACCGCGTCCACCCACGCGAGTGCGCCCGCGTCGTGCGCGAGCCTGCAGATTCTCTCGGCGTCGATGATCGTGCCAAGCGCGTTCGAGGCCCAGGGGAAGGCGACCACGCGTGTCCGGTCCGACAACTGCTCCTCCAGGTCGGAGAGGTCATAGTCCGCGAACCGCACCTGGATCCCGAGGTCATGGGCGAGCTCGAGCCAAGGCGAGACGTTGGCGTCGTGGTCGAGTCTCGTGACGACCACCTCGTCGCCCTCCCGCAGCTCGCGGCCGACGGTTCGGGTGAGCATGAAGTTGAGGTTGGTCATGCTCGGGCCGAAGATCGTCTCGCCCTTAGAGCAGCCGAGGAACCGCGCCGCGGCTCCTCGGGCGGTGTCGATCAGCTCACCTGTGCGCCGGCTCGTCTCGAAGGCGCCGCCGACGTTCGCGTTCGACTCGCGCAGGTAGCTAACGATCGCCTCGATGACGGTGTCGGGAACCTGAGTCCCCGCCGGTCCGTCCAGGAAGACGAGTGGACGCTGGAGCGCGGAGAACCGCGCGCGCACGGCCTCGACGTCGAGAACCGCGGTGCTCACAGCTTGCGTCCGTTGACGCGCCACTGGTAGCGGGGCGCGGGGTTGAGCGATGCGCTCACGAAGCAGCCCCACTCGGCGCTCTCGAGCAGCGCCCGAAGGTCTTCGCCCGACAGCCCGTTCTCGAGCTGGACATCCATCCGGCACTCGATGTTGGTGAAGCCGTAGCGGTCGTCCTGCTCGCGGCGAGTGACCGTTCCGGACACGTAGGCCGTGGCGTCGACGTCGACGTTCCGCTGCCGCGCAAAGTAGAGGAGGCTCGAGATCGAGCAACGCGCCAGGCCGGCGAGCAGGAGGTGCTCGGCCTTGGCGTCCTCGAGCTCGAGCGCTTCTCCGTCCGCCGAGAGCCCTTCCTCGTCGAGGGTGACCCAGTAGTCGAAGTGTTTGGCGCGAACCGTCACCGTCCGGTGCGCAATTTACGGTCCCGCTCGTGCGGTTGCGTACGTTGAACGAAGCTGAGTGCTACGCGCGGTGCTACGGCGTCCACGAAGAGAGCGTCACCGTCATCCGCTTCGTTCCTCGTCCCGCTCGCTTCGAGCCGACCCTGAGTGGCGAGGACATCAGGCGCCTGTTTGAGTTGCGGCTCGATGCCCGCGAGCCAGAGCCCGAGCTCGAAGCCGCATAACCGCTCGGCAGTTCCGGACGTTCTCGCGCCCGGTCTTCGGGTCATCTTCTGCGGGATCAATCCGGGCCGGTGGTCGGCGGCGGCCCGTGCGCACTTCGCCAACCCGAGGAACGACTTCTGGCGGCTGTTGCGGGACGCCGAGTTCACGCCGCGGCTGCTTGCGCCCGACCAGCAGTTCGAGCTGCCGGCCTTCGGCTACGGCCTCACGAATGCTGCGTCGCGGACGACCTCCGGCTCCGGCGATCTGCGTCGCGGCGACTTTGCCGGCGCTGCCGAGCGGCTCGCGGCGCTTGCGGAGGACTTAAGGCCGCGTTGGGTCGCGTTCGTGGGGAAGGAGGCGTACCGCGGTGTCTTCAACGAGCGGCCCGAGCTCGGCGCGCAGGAACGGCGGCTCGGCGACACCGGGCTCTTCGTGCTCCCGTCCACGTCGCCTGCGAACGCGGCGGTGCCATACGCCGAGCGGCTGCGCTGGTTTCAGTCTCTCCGCGACGTCGCCGGGTAGGCCAGGACGGCTCGCCGCTTTGAGTTGGGTCGGACCCCGTCAGTCGGCTAGCCGGTCCAGCGGTTGGTTATCGGCGTACGGCGGTCCCGGCCGAAGGCCTTCGGCCGCAGCTTTACGCCCGGAGGAGCCTGGCGGCGCTTGTACTCGGCTCGGTCGATCAGCGCGATCGCCCGATCCACGACCTCCGGCTCGAACCCGTCGGTCAGGTCGTCGCGCGAGCGATCCTCTTCGACGTACGCCTCCAGCACCTGGTCGAGCGCGGAGTACGGAGGCAGCGAGTCCTCGTCGAGCTGGTTGTCTCGCAGCTCCGCGCTTGGCGCCCGCTCGATGATCGACTCCGGGATCAGCCCCCGCCCGGCCCGCTCGTTCAGGTGCTTCGCGAGGCGGAAGACGTCGGTCTTGAACACGTCCTTGAGGAGCGCGAATCCTCCGGCCATGTCGCCGTAGAGCGTCGCGTACCCGACCGAGAGCTCCGACTTGTTCCCGGTCGCAACGACGAGCCAGCCGAACTTGTTCGAGAGCGCCATCAGCAGCACTCCGCGGATTCGAGCCTGGAGGTTCTCCTCGGTGATGTCCCGCTCGCGGCTCTCGAACGTGCCGGCAAGCGTCTGCTCGAAGCCCTCGAAAATCGGGTCGATCGGAAGCTCGAGGAAGCTCGTGCCGAGATTCTCCGCGAGCGCTTTCGCATCGCGTCGGGTCTCCTCCGACGAGTACCGCGAAGGCATGGAGACGGCGTGTACCCGCTCCGCGCCCAGCGCCTCGACGGCCAAGGCGAGGGTCAGCGCCGAGTCGATCCCGCCGGAGACGCCGACCACGATCTCGGCGAAGCCGTTCTTCTCGACGTAGTCGCGGAGACCGAGCTCGAGCGCGAGCCGCATCTGCTCGAGGTCATCGAGCGGCACGGCCACCAGCGGCTTCACGGGCTTCTGAGACGACCGTGGCTCTCCGATGTCGACGACCGGCGGGTCGGGAACCTCGCGCTCCCGCGCCAGCGCGCGCCGGCGGGCATCGACGAGGCGGCGAGCGATCGCCGTGGTGGAGTCGATGTCGACGACGAGCAGGGCCTCTTCGAACGCCGGCGCGCGGGCGACGACCTCGCCCTCCTCGTCGATGACGAGGCTGTGCCCGTCGAAGATCAGCTCGTCCTGCCCGCCCACTGCGTTCACGAGCACCACCCAGCAGGCGTTGTCGCGCGCGCGTGTGACGAGCATCTCCTCACGCTCCTGCCCTTTCCCGACATGGAAAGGAGAGGCAGAGATGTTCGCGATCACATGGGCGCCGGCGAGCGCCAGATCCGTCGCGGGCGGGCCCGGCTGCCAGATGTCCTCGCAGACGGTCGGGCCGATCAGAGCCTCGCCAAGCTTGAGCAGGAGCAGCTTCCGGCCCGGCTGGAAGTAACGCACCTCGTCGAAAACCCCGTAGTTGGGGAGGAACCGCTTGGGGTAGATCGCGCGGACCTCGCCCCCGGCGAGAACCGCGCACGCGTTGAAGAGGTCGCGCTCGAGCCACGGGAAGCCGACCAGCGCCGCGATGTCCTCCGTCTCGCCGGCGATCCGATCGAGGCTGCGCCGCGCCTGCCGCAGAAATTCCGGCCGGAAGAGGAGGTCCTCCGGCGGGTAGCCGGTGACCGCAAGCTCGGGGAAAAGGACCAGATCGGCGCCGGCATCGCGCGCCTGTCGCATCCGCCCGACGATCCGCGCGGCGTTTCCGTCCAGATCGCCGACGACGGTGTTGATCTGAGCGAGCGCAAGTCTCATGGTTTTCGCCTCACAGTCGAAAACATAGTCTACTTGTCATGGAGCTCGTGATCGACCGAAAGTTTCGCGGTCCCGCCGAATCGGCGAACGGCGGTTACACGTGCGGCCTGCTCGCGTCGTTCATGCACGGGCCTGCCGAGGTGACTCTCCGGCGGCCGCCGCCGCTCGAGCGCACGCTGGAGGTCGAGACCGAAGGCCCGCTCGAGCTCCGCGACGGCAACGAGCTCGTTGCGGCTGCGGCGCCCGCCGCGCTCGCGCTCGATGTCCCGGACCCCATCTCGTTCGACGAAGCAGCCGCGGCGGCGCTGCCACAAGGCGACCACGACAGCGTCTTTCCGGAGTGCTTCGTCTGCGGCTGGAAGCGGGACGACGGGCTGAGGGTCTACGCCGGGCCGGTCGAGGGTCGCGAGCTCGTCGCGGCGACCTGGCTGCCGCACGAGGACGTGATCTCCTCCGAGTTCGTTTGGGCGGCGCTCGACTGCCCCGGCGCGTACGCCGTCGAGTTCGGCCAGCGCGGCAATCCGGTCCTCGGCCGCCTCACAGCGCACGTCGAGCACCTGCCGCATCCAGGCGAACGCTGCGTCGTGATGGGCTGGCCGGTCGGCGAGGACGGCCGAAAGCGGTACGCGGGAACCGCCCTCTTCGGCGAGGACGACCGGCTGCTCGGCTCCGCCAGCGCCACGTGGATCGTCCCGAGGAGCTGAGCGCTCAGCGTTGGAGCCGGATTGCGTTGAGATCGTTCTCGACGATCTCGTCGGCGCGGCGGATCACATCCTCGATGTCGTCGTGCTCGGCATGGATGTAGCGGCCGGTCAGCTTGTCGGCGCGTCCCGAGGCGAGGACGCGAACGAGCCGAGGCGCGAGCTCCGGCGGCGTCCAGGGCGCATCGTCCGGGAAGGCGTCGCCGGTCATATCCGTCTTCACGAGCCCGGGGCTGATCGGAAAGACCGGGATTCCAACCGGCCGAAGTTCCTCAGCGAGCGTCTCGGCAAAGCGGTTGACGGCAGCCTTGCTCGAGCCGTAGGCCACCGAGCGCGACCCAGGCAGGTACGCAGCGCCGCTCGCCGTGATGACGATCCGGCCGCGACCGCGCTCGATCATGCCCGGGATGACGGCGCGGCAACAAAGGAAGACGCCGAGGACGTTCACCTCATGGGTGTGCCACCACCGGACGGGATCGGCCTCCCACGTCGCCTCTCTCGGACCGCTGATGCCGGCATTGGCCACGAGCAGGTCGATCCGGCCCAACGCGCGCTCGACCTCGGCGACCATCGCCTCCGCGTCGCCCGGCGACGAGACGTCCGCCACTACCGGCAGACCGTCGATCTCGCGCGCAACCTCCTCGACCTGCTCTCGAGTCCGGGCGGCGACGGCGACACTCATCCCCGCAGCGGCCAGCTCCCGCGCGATGCCGGCGCCGATTCCACGCCCGCCGCCCGTGACGAGCGCAACGCCCTCCAGCGAATCAGCCAACGACCCGTCCGATCTCATCGAGCGCCTCCGGATTCTCCAGCGAAGAGAGATCACCTGGATCCATCCCAACCGCCTTTGCCCGCACCGCCCGCCGCATGATCTTGGCGCTTCGGGTCTTGGGCAGCGCGTTCACGACCACGACGCGATCGGGCCGGAACGCCTTGCCGAGCTCGCGGGCAACGAGCTCACCCACCTCGGCGGCCAGGCCGTCACCGGCCTCCACGCCGGGCACGGGGACGCAGAAGATCCAGGCGACCTCGCCCTTGACCTCGTGCGGGATCCCCACCGCCGCGGCCTCCAGCACGCCCGGGTGCTCCACCGCCGCGGACTCCAGCTCGGCCGGCCCGATCCGCTTTCCCGCGATGTTCAGCGTGTCATCGGAGCGTCCGTGGAGGAACCAGTAGCCGTCCTCGTCCACCGAGGCCCAGTCCCCATGTGTCCAGACTCCGGGGAACCGGCGCCAATAGGTGTCCAGGTAGCGCTCGGGATCCCGCCAGAACCCGCGCGTCATGCCGGGGAAGGGCTTGCGGCAGACGAGCTCGCCGACCTCGCCGGACGCAACCACCGATCGCCCTTCCGCATCGACGACGTCCATGGCCATCCCCAGCGCGGGCCCGCCGAGCGAGCACGCCTTGATCGGGATGGCCGGAGTGGGCGAGAGGAAGCACGCACCGACCTCGGTCCCGCCCGAGCAGTTGATGATCGGAGCGCGGCCGCCGCCGACCCGTTCGAACAGCCAGCGATACGGCTCGGGATTCCACGGCTCGCCGGTCGTGACGATGACCCGCAAAGACGAGAGGTCGGCCGCAGGATCCCCGTGCGGGACGAGCGCCCGGATCAGGGTCGGCGACGCGCCGAGGATCGACGCGCGCTCGCGCTCGAGGAGGCGCCAAAGCCGGTCGGCCGGCCAGTCGGGCGCGCCCTCGGCAAAGACCAGCGTCGTCCCGAGCGCTCCGCCGCCCACGACCGTCCACGGCCCCATGATCCAGCCCATGTCCGTGGAGAAGTGGATGACGTCGTCGGGCTTCGCGTCGGCCTGGTAGCAGACCTCCCGGGTGATCGAGACGAGAAAGCCGCCCTGGACATGGAGGACACCCTTGGGCCGCCCGGTGGTTCCGGACGTGTAGGTCAGAAGGTAGGGATGCTCGGAGTCCACCAGCAGCGGCTCCAGCTCGCCAGGCGACTCGTGGACGGCCTCGTTCCAAAACACATCTCGCCCCGGCCGCATCGGCACGTCTTCCTGCCCGAGGCGCCGCCAGACGACCACATGCTCGAGCGCCGGAGCCGCAGCCGCCGCTTCGTCCGCGATCGCCTTCATCGGCAGCTCCCGGCCGCGTCGGAGCGATCCATCGGCTGTGATCAGCACCTTCGCTTCGGAGTCCTGGAGGCGCGCCGCCACGGCAGGTGCGGCGAAGCCGGAGAAGATCGGAACCTGAACGGCGCCGATGTGCGCGCAGGCATGCGACGCGATCGCGACCTCCGGCGACATCGGCAGGAAGAGCGCGACGCGATCGCCGGGCTCGACTCCCAGCCCCACCAACGCCTCCGCGAGCCTCGTTACCGCGTCCGAGAGCTGGGTATAGGTGAACGTCGCCGCCGTACCGTCCTCGCCCTCCCAGACCGCCGCTTCGGCCTCGGCGCGCTCGCCCCGTGCCCACCGATGAACGCAGTTCCAGGCGAGGTTCAGCTTGCCGCCGACGAACCAGGTCGCCCACTCGGGCCCACGTGAAAGGTCGATGACCTGCTCCCACCCCTGGGAAAACTCCAGACCCATGTCCTCGATCGCGGCCGGCCAGAACCAGTCCGGCTCCTCCTGCGAGCGCCTAACCAGCTCCCAGTAGCCCTCGATGCCGTGACGGCGCATGAGCCGAACCACGTTCGCTCGCTCAATCACCTCAGGGCTCGGTGTCCAGATCGGCTCGGTCAGCGCGCGCCCTCGACGTGGAAGTCCGGCAGCCACTCGAGCCACTTCGGGAGGTACCAGTTCCATTCCCCGAGGAGCCTCATCGCCGCTGGAAGCAGGACGCACCGGATGAGGGTGGCGTCGATCAGCAGCGAGACGGCGACGCCGAAACCCATCTGCTGGAACATGACGAGGTCGCCGACGGCGAATCCGCTGAAGACGGCGATGATGATCAGCGCGGCGCCCGTGATCAGCCTCGCCGTCGAGCCGATTCCATGGGCAACGGCCGAGTCGTTGTCCCCGTACCTGAGGTAGCGCTCGCGGATCCTGCTCACCAGGAACACGTGGTAGTCCATCGAGAGCCCGAACAGGACCGCGAACAGGAAGAGCGGCACCCACGCCTCGAGGAAGTCCACCTGCTGGAAGCCGAACAGGTCGTTTCCGATCCCTTTCTCGAAGACGAGGATCAGGATGCCGTACGCGGCGCTGACGGAGAGCAGGTTCAGCAGGATGGCCGTGGCGGCGACGACGATCGAGCGGAAGGCGACGGTGAGCAGGATGAACGACAGCGTCAGGACGAACGTGATCAGGATCGGAAGCCACCGATCGGTGAGCGCAAAGTAGTCGACGCTCTCGGCGGTCTCGCCCGTCACCAACACGCGCGCCCCCGGGATCTGCTCCCGCCGCAGCTCTCGCACACCGTCCAGCGCGCGCGCGTCGCGGCTGTCGCCCGTGGGCAGCGCCTCGATCACCGCCAGGTCGTGTTCCGGATAGAAGGATGTCTCGACCCGAAACCATTCACGGTCGCGCTGCATCTTCCCTGCGAGCCGCTCGGTTGCCGAATGGACGGCGGGGCTGCCGACCGGCCCGTCGACCACGACCTGGACGCTGTCGGTCGTTCCCGCGCCGAACTCCTCCTCGAGCGCGGCGAAACCCTGCTTCGAGGCGAAGCGATCGGGCATCGTGCGGATGCCGGCCTCGCCCACCTTGTAATCCAGCACCGGCAGCGCGAGCGCAACGAGCAGCGCGGTACTGAGGGCCAGGCTGATGACCGGCCGGCGCATGACTCCGCGCACGATCGCGCCCCAGAATCGGCCCTCAGCCGCGGTCCCTTGCTCGGCGCTCTTGCCGATCAAAGGGATCTTGAGGGCGTTAATGCGATCGCCGAGCAGGCTCAGGACAGCGGGGAGGAGCGTTAGGCCAGCCGCGACGGAGGTGACGCCGACCAGGATCGCCCCCGTGGCGAGGCTGCGGAAGATCGAGTTCGGGATGATCAGCAGGCCGAACATGGCGATCACGAAGGCGCAGCCGCTGAAGAGCACGGCTCGCGTGGCTGTTGTACCCGTGGCCGCGATGGCGTCCAGCTTGTCGCGACCGCCGGTGCGCTCCTCGCGAAAGCGGGAGACGATGAAGAGCGAGTAGTCGATGCCCAGCGCCAGCCCCATCCCGCTGATCATGTTGATCGTGAAGATCGAGAGGTCGGTGAAGATGCCGACGATCCCCGTCAGGCCGACGGCCGTGAGGATCGCGATCAGAGCAGTGGCGACCGGAATCAATCCGGCGACGACAGCGCCGAAGACGAGCAGCAGCACGATGAAAGCGACGGGCAGCCCGAACTGGAGCTCACCCTTCTGCAGGTCCTCGAGCGAGAGCCGGCTCTGCTCGGCGTCGAACGTCCACTCGCCCGTCGTCAGCACGTCGAAGGTCTGGTCGTCTTGGGAACGGACGAGATCGATCACGTTGTCGCCCGCAGAATCGTCCTCGAGACCTGCCTCATAGACGACCGCGTGCCGCGTCTGGGCTGCGGGCTTGTCGCGCACGTAGTAGACGCCCGGCGTCGCCCGGAGGCGCTCGAGCACCTCGTCGACCTTGGCCCTGAAGCCCGCGTCGCCGACGGCCTCGCGGTTGGAGCGGATGAGAATGACGTCCGTCGTGCCTCCCGTCGGATCAGGCGGGAGCCGCTGGGCCATCAGCGTGTAGGCCTGCTCGGACTCCGGGTTGTTGAGCTGCTCGGCCTCGCCGGTGAGCGCATCA
This sequence comes from Gaiellaceae bacterium, assembly GCA_035311205.1. Taxonomy (GTDB): domain Bacteria; phylum Actinomycetota; class Thermoleophilia; order Gaiellales; family Gaiellaceae; genus JACDAN01. The sequence goes on from DATGDB010000075.1 coordinate 30,414, forward strand.
CCGAGGAACAGCGCGATCGCCACGATCGCCAGGAGGCAGGCGACGAGCCACGCGCCCACCGTCCGCCA
>DATGDB010000076.1:0-14683 GCA_035311205.1 Gaiellaceae bacterium
ACAGAGGATTGGGTCGACTGGGAGCAGCGAAAGCATGAGCGGCTCTTGGCGGCCTAGAGACCAGTTCTAGTTCCAGACTTCGAGAGGAAGAGCAGATGGCAACGACAAAGCGCTACGACGTCAAGGATCTTTCGCTGGCCCCGGAGGGCGTTCGCCGCATCGCCTGGGCCGACCGGCAGATGCCGGTGCTGGCCGCAATTCGCGAACGCTTCGAAAGCGAGCAGCCGCTCTCCGGCTATCGCATCTCGGCGTGCCTCCACGTCACGACCGAGACGGCCAATCTGGCGAGGACGCTCAAGGCCGGCGGCGCTGACGTCGTCCTCTGCGCCTCCAATCCGCTCTCGACGCAGGACGACGTCGCCGCGGCGCTCGTCGAGGAGTTCGACGTCTCCGTCTTCGCGATCAAGGGCGAGGACAATGACACCTACTACCAGCACATCGAGGCGGCCGTCGATCACAAGCCGCAGCTGACCATGGACGACGGCGCCGACGTGATCGGCGTCCTCCACTCACACCGGCGCGAGCAGCTCGGCGACATCATCGCGGGGACGGAGGAGACAACCACCGGCGTCATCCGGCTGAAGGCGCTCGAGGCCGACGGCGCGCTCGGGTTCCCGATCATCGCGGTCAACGACGCGAAGACCAAGCACCTGTTCGATAACCGCTACGGCACCGGTCAATCGACGATCGACGGGATCATCAGGGCGACGAACATCCTCCTCGCCGGCAAGCGGTTCGTGGTCGCGGGGTACGGCTGGGTCGGAAGAGGCGTCGCGATGCGGGCGAAGGGCATGGGCTCCCACGTGATCGTCACCGAGGTCGATCCCGTCCGCGCGCTCGAGGCGGCGATGGACGGTTTCGAGGTCATGTCGATGATCGAGGCCGCCGCGGTCGGCGACATCTTCTGCACGGCCACCGGAGACAAGTCCGTGATCACCCGCGAGCACATGGCGCGAATGAAGGACGGCGCCATCCTCGCGAACACGGGCCACTTCAACGTCGAGATCGAGATCCCGGCGCTCCGGCAGCTGGCAACCGAAGTCCGTGAGTCGCGGGAGTTCGTCGAAGAGTTCACGCTCGAAGGCGGCAAGCGGCTCTACCTGCTCGGCGACGGGCGACTGATCAACCTCGCCGCCGCGGAGGGCCATCCGGCAATCGTCATGGACATGTCGTTCGCGAACCAGGCGCTCGCCGCCGAGTATGCGGTCGAGAATGCCGCCGAGCTCGAGCGCAAGGTCTACCCCGTTCCGGAGGAGATCGACGAGGAGATCGCGCGGCTCAAGCTCGAGACGATGGGCATCTCGATCGACCGGCTTACGGAGGACCAGGCCAAGTACCTGGCGTCCTGGAACGAAGGCACGTAGACCCTGAAAGCGATCGTTCTCGCAGCCGGCTACGCCACCCGGCTGCGCCCGCTGACCGACACGATTCCCAAGCCGCTCCTGCCCCTCGCCGGGCGGCCGATGCTCGACTACCTGCTGGATCGGGTCGAGCCGGTGGACGAGGTCGACGCGGTCCACGTCGTCACGAACGCGCGGTTCGCCGGGGACTTCGGGAGCTGGGCCTCCCAGCGCTCCGGCTCGAGGCCGGTTTCCGTCTGGAATGACGGGACGGTCAGCAACGAGGATCGCCTCGGCGCCGTCGGTGACATCCGCTTCACGATCGAGGAGGCGGGGCTCGAGGGAGAAGACCTGCTCGTGCTCGCAGGCGACAACCTCGTCGAGTACCCGTTGGAGGATCTCGTCCGGTTCTGGCGGAGCAAGGGCGAGGGCGCGGCGATCGCCGTTCACCGCGTCACGGATCCGGAGCTGATCAAGCAGTACGGCGTCGTGGAGCTCGACGAGAACGACCGCGTGGTCTCGATCGAAGAGAAGCCGGCTCGGCCGAGGAGCGATCTGGCAGCTACGGCCGTGTACCTCTATCGGGCCGAGGACGCCGCCCTAGTCTCGGACTATCTCGAGGCGGGAAATTCGCCGGACGCGCCGGGCAATCTCGTCGTCTGGCTGCACACGAGGGCGCCGGTGTACGGCTACCGCATCGAGGGCGATTGGTTCGACATCGGCGATCCGGAGCAGCTACTCGACGCCGACAACCGCATGCGAGCCCGGCTCGGCCTTCCTGCTCGGAGCGCGTACTCGCTCGAACGCTAGTTCCACTTTCGGCACAGATTCGTCACACACGCGTGCGCTTTTGGCGCATACGGTCGACGGAATGTGCTCCTCGATCTGCTGCTTCCTCGGCGCTGCGTCGTCTGCGGTCGCCTCGGCGTCGCGCTCTGCGGCGCATGCCGTGCCGCGCTGCCGCGGCTTCGCGGACCGGGGTGCGCGCGCTGTGGCGCGCCCACCGCCTGGCCGGTCCTGCGCTGCCTCGAGTGCTCGGGGCGGCGGCTGGCCTTCGCCTCCGCACGGGCCGCCGTCGCCTACGAGGGACCCGTTCGGCCGCTGGTCTCGGCCTGGAAGGAACGCGGTCAGCGAGCCCTCGCACACGAGGCGGCAGACGTCATCGCGAATAGCGTCGAGAGACCCTCCGTTACGGCTCTGACGTTCGTCCCGCCGGACGGCGACCGGAGCGTGAAGCGCGGCTACCACCCGGCCGAGCAGCTCGCCGGCGACTTGGGTCGGCTCTGGGGCCTCCCGCTGCTCAGCGCGCTCGGCCGGACGCGGGCACCCAAGCGCCAGCGCGGGCTCAGCCTGGCCGAGCGGCGACGCAACGTGGCCGGCTCCTTCGGAGCCACCGGTCAGGTCCCCAGGGCCGTCGCGCTGGTCGACGACGTCTACACCACCGGCTCGACCGCGTCGGCGGCCGCGTCAGCGCTCCGCCGAGCCGGAGCCCGGCGTATCGAGGTCGTGACCTTTGCAAGGGCGGTACTGTCAATAGAATCAGTCCAGCGAAGCTGACCGGCCGTCAACCTTCGGGAGGTCTGGTGCGACTCCAGGTAAAGGGTAAGAACGTCGAGGTCACCGACTCGATCCGGCAGTACGCGCAGGAGAAGCTCGGCAAGCTCGACCGGCAGCTGGCGGACCCGACGCGCGTCGAGCTCGAGCTTGCCGTCGAGCGGAATCCGTCGATCTCAGCGAACCACGTTGCCGAGGCCACGATCTGGACCAAGGGGCCGATCCTGCGTGCCCGCGAGGCGAACGTCGACATGAAGGCCTCGATCGACCAGCTCGTGGACAAGCTGGAGCGCCAGGTCAAGCGGTACCGGGAGAAGCGGCGCAACCACCGCGGGTCGGCGGTCCAGCCAGTCCCCGACGACGCCATCCCGATGGAGGCGGAGCTACGGATCGTCAAGTCGAAGCGCTTTCCAGTCAAGCCGATGAGCCCGGAGGAGGCCGTGCTCCAGCTGGAGCTGCTGGGCCACGACTTCTTCGTCTTCCAGAACGCCGAGACGCTGGACGTCAACGTCGTCTACCGCAGGCGGGACGGCGCGTACGGTCTCATCGAGCCGCAGATCTAGCGCCTGGCAATGCCGTTCTGGCGGCGGGATGACGAGCCGGCGCACGAGCGGCTGGCACGCGAAGGGGGCCTCGACATCGATGCCACGGATCCGCCGCCGCTCGATCCGGAGGCGCCGCTCGAGCCGCACGAGCGAATCCCGTTTCTCGCCGCTTTTCGCGAGGTCGGAATCCACGGCATTCACCGGCAGCGAACCTGGGACGCCGTGGCGACCGCCGACGCGCCGGCGCTCACGGGCGACCAAGTCGCCTTCGTCGCCCTCCCCGACGGAACGCTGCTCGTCGACCACGACGTGCCCGAGGGTGCTCTCGAGCCTCTGGCCGCGGCTCTCGTACAGGAGCTGGACACGCCCTACCGGGCACGGGCGGTCCGCCGCGACGGCGACGTCTGGGGTGTTGCGGCCAACCGAATCGAGGTGCTACGCGTCCCGGAGGAGATCGACGGCGATACCGTGAATCTCGCCGTCCAGGGCGGGCAGAGCACCCTGCTCGTCGACGAGCGCCCGGGCTGGGGAGATGTCCCGACGCTCGAAGCCTTTGCGCATGAGCGTTACAACGAGTTCGTGCTGCAGGCAGAGCGGCTCGACGGCGACCTGTGGGCAGTTGACGTAAAACCTCTATGAACGACCGTCGCGACTTACGGTCTCGCGGCGAGGCTCCGATACCCTAGACAGATGGCAACGCAGCTAGGCGGCTTCGAGAAAGTCCTCCGCGTCGGCGAAGGCCGGCGCCTCAAGCAACTCAAGAAACAGGCCGCCTACATCGGGACGCTGGAGCCGGATCTCGAGAAGCTCTCCGACGCCGAGCTCGCCGCGAAGACGTCCGAGTTCCGGCAGCGGATCGAGAACGGCGAACCGCTGGAGGAGCTCCTCTTCGAGGCCTATGCCGCAGTCCGTGAGGCGTTCAAGCGGACGATGAGCATCCGGCTTTTCGACGTGCAGCTGATGGGCGGGATCGTGCTCCACGAGGGTGACATCGCCGAGATGAAGACCGGTGAAGGTAAGACGTTCGTCGCCGTTCAGCCGCTGTACCTGAACGCGCTCACCGGCGAGAACGTCCACCTCGTGACGGTGAACGACTACCTGGCGAAGCGCGACCCGGAGTGGACGAAGCCGGTGTGGGACGCGCTCGGGATGCGCGTTGGCTTCATCCAGAACATGATGCCGTTCTCGGAGCGGAAAGAGGCTTACGACGCCGACGTCACCTATGGGACGAACTCCGAGTTCGGGTTTGACTACCTGCGCGACAACATGGCAGTCTCCCTCGACGGAGTCGTCCAGCGCAGCCACACGTACGCGATCGTGGACGAGGTCGACTCGATCCTGGTCGACGAGGCGCGCACGCCGCTGATCATCTCCGGCGAGCCGGAGACGGCGGCCCAGACGTACTACGACTTCGCGCGCGTCGTCCGGACGCTCGAGGGACTCCAGAGCAAGAACACGGCGGGCAAGGGCATCGACGAAACGGAGGCATCCGGCGCGGACTATCTCTACGACGAGAAGCACAAGACGGTCTCACCGGGCCAGTCCGCGATCGACAAAGTCGAGCGTGCGCTCGGGATCGAGAACCTCTACGACCCTCAGAACATCCAGCTCGTCAACCACCTGAACCAGGCGCTCAAGGCACAGTCGCTCTACAACCGCGACCAGGAATACGTCATCCAGGACGGCGAGGTCAAGATCGTCGACGAGTTCACGGGGCGGATCATGGAAGGGCGGCGCTGGTCCGAGGGCCTGCACCAGGCGATCGAGGCCAAGGAGGGCGTCGGGATCCAGGAGGAGAACGTCACCCTCGCGACGATCACCCTGCAGAACTACTTCCGGCTCTACGACAAGCTCGCCGGCATGACGGGCACCGCGAAGACGGAGGAGAAGGAGTTCGTCGAGATCTACGACCTGAACGTGGTCGAGATCCCTACGAACGTCGCTGTCGACCGCGACGACCGCAACGACCTGATCTTCAAGACGAAGGAATCCAAGTTCGACGCCGTCGTCGAGGACATCGCCGAACGGCACGAGGCCGGGCAGCCGGTGCTCGTCGGAACCATCGATGTCGAGACCTCCGAGTACCTCTCGCAGCTCCTTCAGCGGCGCGGCATCCAGCATGCTGTCCTGAACGCGAAGCAGCACGAGCGGGAGGCCGAGATCATCAAAGACGCGGGCGAGAAGCACGCGGTCACGATCGCGACGAACATGGCCGGCCGCGGCGTCGACATCAAGCTGCAGGAGGGCGTCCGCGAGCTCGGCGGTCTCTACGTGCTCGGCACCGAACGTCACGAGGCGCGCCGCATCGACAACCAGCTCCGAGGCCGTTCGGGCCGCCAGGGGGATCCCGGCGAGTCGCGCTACTACCTGTCCGGCCAGGACCAGGTCGTGCGGCTCTTCGCCGGCGATCGGATCTACAACATCATGGAGCGCTTCAAGCTCCCGGACGATCAGCCCATGGAGGCCTCGATCCTCTCCAAACAGATCGAGAACGCGCAGAAGAAGGTCGAGGAGCAGAACTTCGTCATGCGGAAGAACGTCCTCAAGTACGACGACGTCATGAACACGCAGCGGCAGGTGATCTACGAGCAGCGCCGCAGCGTCCTCGAGGGCGAGGACCTCTCGGGCGACGTGCGTGAGTGGATCGACGAGGTCGTCGAGTCGATCGTCCAGGAGTACACGGCCGAAGAGTTTGCGGAGGAATGGGACATCGCCGGGCTCGTCCAGGCCGTCAATGACGCTTTCAGCACGGACATCACCGTCGAGGAGCTTCAGGAGGATCTTGGGGACATGACCCGCGAGGCGCTCGTGGACGACTTCCGCGTGACCGCGCAGGACGAGTACCGCGAGCGGGAGGAGGCTTGGGGCGAGGAGGTCGCTCGGCAGGTCGAGCGGTACGTGATCCTCCAGGTCGTCGACGCCCGCTGGCGCGAGCACCTCGAGAACATGGATTACCTCCGCGAGGGCGTCCACCTCCGCGCGATGGCGCAGAAGGACCCGCTGGTCGAGTACCGCCACGAGGGCCACCTGATGTTCGAGCAGCTCGGCGGCCAGATCCGCGAGGAGGTCGTCTCGCTCCTCTTCCACGCCGAGGTCGCCCAAGACGATGCAAGGGCGCTGCAGGAGATGCAGGAGACCGGCTGGGACGGAGACGGTGACGGCGGCTTTGCCTACCAGCACGAGTCGCTTGCGGGCGCCGAGGCCATCGCAGCCGCTGGAGCCGGTGGGGGCGCCGCGGTCACGGCGGGCGCGATCGGCGGCGGAGCAACCGCGGTCGCGACGCAGCAGCAGCGGGTCGCCTCCGAGTGGGACAAGGTCGGCCGGAACGACCCGTGCCCGTGCGGCTCGGGCAAGAAGTACAAGAAGTGCCATGGGGCCTGACCGGCCCTGCGCGCCGTCCTGATCAGCTGGTCACCTGGCCCCACAGAAGCGGTCACGCGTGCTCGCTCGCTGGCCGAGCAGGTCGACGTCGCGGCGCCGAAAGGGCCGCCGGACCTCCCGAAGTTCGTCGACGACCCGCCTGACGCAGTCGTGATCGATCTGGACCGCCGTCCGAGCGAAGGGCTCGTGATGGGAATCCAGCTGCGACGAGACCTGGTCGGCGCTCAGGTTCTGCAGACCGAACTAGGATGAAATCGATGGCCGAGACCACGCAGACCGTCGACGAACGCTTGGACGAGATCGGGGCCCAGCTCGCCTGGGTCCGTGATTACCTTTGACCCAGACGCACTCAGGGCGCGAGTCGGTGAGCTCGAGGCCGAGATGGGCGCGCCCGGCTTCTGGGACGACCAGCGCCACGCCGCCGACGGCTCTGCCGAGCACGCCCGTCTTGCGCGGCGGCTGGAACGCTACGAGTCGCTGACCCGCGACTACGAGGAGGCGCGCGAGCTCTACGAGCTCGACGGCGACCTGGCCGAGGAGCTCGACGCACACCTCCAGCCGCTCGAGCGCGAGCTCGACCGCCTTCGGGAGGACGCGCTCTTCACCGGGGAGTACGACGGTGGTGACGCCGTCGTAACCATCCATTCGGGCACGGGCGGCACGGACGCGCAGGACTGGGCTGAGATCCTGCTGCGGATGTACCTCCGCTGGGCTCAGGACCGCGGCCTCAGGACGGAACTGCTGGAGGCCAGCCCGGGCGAGGAGGCGGGCCTCAAGTCGGCGACGTTCTCCGTGTCAGGGGAGAACGCCTATGGGATCCTGAAGGCCGAGCGCGGCGTCCACCGCCTCGTCCGCCTGTCACCGTTCGACTCTGCGCACAGGCGGCATACGTCGTTCGCGCAGGTGATCGTCTCACCGCTCCTGCCGGACGAGGTGGACGTCGAGATCGACGAGGGCGATCTGCGGATCGACACCTACCGCGCAAGCGGCGCCGGCGGCCAGCATGTGAACAAGACCGATTCCGCAGTCCGGATAACGCACATTCCCACGGGCATCGTCGTCCAGATCCAGAACGAACGTTCCCAGTCCTCGAACAAGCAGACGGCGCTTCGCATCCTCAAGTCACGACTTGCCGAGCTCGAGCAGGAGCGGCGGGAGGAGGAGCTCGCCCGCGAGCGCGGCGTCGCCCAGGACACCGGGTTCGGAAGCCAGATCCGCTCCTACGTTCTGCATCCGTACCAAATGGTCAAAGATCACCGGACCGATTTCGAAGTCGGAAACGCCGAAGGCGTCCTTGACGGCGACCTTGACGGCTTCATCCACGAGTATTTGCTGGCGAAGGCTGCTGGAAGGGTTGTCTAGCAGGTCTTTTCGCTAGACTCGCCGACCATCGCCTGACCTACCGCGCGCCCGCGCGCGCACTTTGCGATGACTGTGGTGCAAGAGACAACACTCGCAACCGAAGCGCCGGCTCTTGCCCAGCCTGAAACGCAGGACCTCCAGGCTGCCGCCGCGCGCGCGATGATCGTGTTCGACAACGTCGGCAAGGTCTACGAGCCGAACGTCGTCGCGCTCGAAGGTGCTTCGTTCGTGATCGAGAAGGGCGAGTTCGTCTTCCTTGTCGGGCCGTCAGGCTCGGGTAAGTCCACGATGGTGCGGCTGCTCCTCAAGGAGCTCGAGCCGACCTCGGGGCGGATCGTCGTCGGCGGACGCGATCTCGCGCGGCTGCGCCGCTCGAAGGTCCCGCAGCTCCGTCGCAACATCGGCTGCGTGTTCCAGGACTTCAAGCTCCTTCCCAACCGTACGACGGCCGAGAACGTCGCCTATGCGCTGAAGGTGCAGGGCGAAGGGGGGAACGCGATCCGGCACAAGGTGCCGGAGGTGCTCGGCCTCGTGGGCCTGACGCACAAGGTGAACTCGTATCCCGACGAACTTTCCGGCGGAGAGCAGCAGCGCGTCTCGATCGCGCGCGCCTTCGTCAACCACCCTCCGCTGCTCGTCTGCGACGAGCCGACCGGGAACCTGGACCCGGACACGTCCGTGGGGATCATGCAGCTGCTCTACCGGATCAACCGGTCCGGCACGACTGTCGTCATGGCGACGCACGACCGTGAGATGGTCGACAAGATGCGCCGCCGCGTGATCGCCCTCGAGGACGGGCGCATCGCCCGCGACGAGCGCCGCGGGGGGTACGCCTCCGAATGAGGCTGAAGATGATGCTGGCGGAGGCGGTCCGCTCGATCGGGGCGAACATCTCGACGACCGTCGCCGCCACGATGACCGTGCTGATCGGGATGTTCCTGCTCGGGCTCTTCATCGCGCTCGGGACGTACGTCCTCTCCTGGAGCGACCACGTGAAGAGCGAGCTGGTCGTCAAGGTGTTCTTCGACCGCGACGTGAAGCCGGCGCAGGTCGAGGCCGTCCGCGTGAAGCTCGACTCGAACCAGCAGGTGCGGAAGTTCGAGCTCGTCACGGCAGAGCAAGGGCTCGAGAAGATCAAGAAGCAGCGGCCGGAGCTCTTCGGCGCCGACGGCCTGCCGTTCAACCCGCTCGGCCCCGCCTACACCATCACGCCGATCAAAGCCGAGTACACCGAGCCGATCGCGAACAGCCTCAAGCCGATGCCGGCCGGAGTACATCGCGTCACCTACGGGAGGAAGACCGCGGAGAAGATCCTCAGCGTCGCGAAGGTGATCGAGTCGATCTTCCTCATCGCCGTGCTCGTCCTCCTTTCGGCGTCCACGATCCTGATCGCGAACACGATCCGCCTCTCGATCTTCGCTCGACGACGCGAGATCGAGGTGATGAAGCTCGTCGGCGCGACGAACTGGTTCGTCCGCGGTCCGTTCATGCTCGAAGGGTTGATCTGCGGCCTCGGAGGCTCGTTACTCGCGGTGATCCTGCTCTTCGTGGGCAAGGAGGCGGCGTTGCCGTCGATCCTCCCGCGCCTGGACAGCGGGCCCAACGTGAACGCCATGGGCTTCTGGGCGATCTCACTGATCCTGCTGACCGTCGGGCTGCTGCTCGGAGCGGCGGGGTCGGGGCTCACGCTGCGCAGATTCCTCCGGGTCTAGTTCCCTTGTCTGACCGCGTCGTGGTCGAGGTCGGCCGGCGGGGCCGTCTCGTCGTCGGCGAGCCGTTCTTCGCGCCTGGCGTTCCGCTCGTCCTCGACCGACGCGGTCTCGACGCGGTCCGCCCGGGCCAGCTCGCCGTCGTCGCGCCGCGGCGTGGGCGGGCACGGCTCGAGAAGGCGCTCGGCCCAGCCGACTCCGTCGAGAGCGTGCTCGAAGCGCTGCTCGAGCAGGAAGGCCTCGTCGAGGAGCACGAGCCGCACGACGCGCCGCCCGCGACCCTCGAGGGGCGGGTCGATCTGCGCGAGCAGCTTGCGTTCACGATCGACCCCGAGACCGCGAAGGACTTCGACGATGCGATCTCAGTCCGGCGCGAGGGCGACGGCCTGCGGGCGTGGGTGCACATCGCCGACGTGTCCCACTTCGTCCCCGCCGGCTCACTGCTCGACCACGGTGCGGCGCGCAGGTCGTTCTCGGCGTACGTACCGGGACGAGTGGCGCCGATGCTTCCGCCGAGGCTCTCGGACGATCTCTGCAGCCTCCGGCCGAACGAAGATCGGCTCTGCGTCACGGTCGAAATCCCGTTCGGCGCCGACCTGGAGCCGGGCGAGGCCTCGTTCTACCGGTCCGTGATCCGCAGCCGTGAGCGGCTGACGTACGGTCGAGCGGAGCGGATCCTGGGCGGCGGGGAGCGCGTGTCTGAAGACGTCACCGAGGCGCTTCGACTCGCCGAACGCCTCGCGCTCGAGCTCCGCCGCCGACGCTTTGCCCGCGGCGCGCTACGAATCACGACCCGCGAGATCGTCTTCGCTTTCGACGGTCAGGGCGGGGTCGAACGCGCATGGCTCGAGTCCGAGCCGCACGCGCACATGCTCGTTGAGGAGCTGATGATCCTCGCCAACGAGGCTGTGGCCGGCCTGCTGGCCGGCCGGCGCCGGGAGAGCCTCTACCGGGTTCACGAGCGGCCCGATCCGCAGGCGATCTCTCTGCTGCTCGCGAAGCTGGCCGACCTCGAGGTGCCGACGCCTCCGGCTCCCGACGAGGAGCGCCTGACTCCGGCCGAGGCAGGCAAGCTCGCGGGCCGGATCAGCGAGCGGGTGAGCGAGTACGTCGAATCGACCGGTCGTGGGGTGGAGGCGTTTCCGGCGCTCGTGCTCCGCGCGCTCAAACAGGCCCGCTACGACCCGAAGAACCTCGGCCACTCGGGTCTCGCGAGCCCGGCGTACTGCCACTTCACGTCGCCCATCCGCCGCTATCCCGACTTGGTTGTCCACCGCACGCTCCTGCGGGAGCTCGGCGCGGCCGATGAGCCGACGCCGGACGAGCTGCCCGAGCTCGCCGAGCACACGTCGGCCAGGGAACGCGCGATCGCCGAGGTCGAGCACCGTGCGGACGACATCTGCCTTTCGTGGCTGTTGGAGGCCGTCCTCCACGACAGAGGCTGGGAAGATGCCTTCGAGGGCGAGATCACTGGTCTGATCGAATCCGGGATCTTCGCCCGTTTCGGCGAAGTCTTCGAGGGCTACCTGCCGGTCCGAAAGCTGCCCGGGTACTTCGAGCTCAACGGACTCGGGACGGCGCTCGTCGCGCGGCGGGGCGGGCGGAGGTATCGACTGGGTGACCGGATCGAGGTGCGCGTCACCGACATCGACCGCCCGGCAGGCAAAATAGAGCTCGCGCTGCCATGAAGCTCGAAGGCATCCACCACATCACCTGCATCACGGCCGACGCGCCGGGCAACGTCGAGTTCTATGCCGACGTCCTCGGGCTGCGGCTGGTCAAGAAGTCGGTGAACCAGGACGACCCCACCGTCTACCACCTGTTCTACGCCGACGAGCACGGCAGCGCCGGCTCCGACATCACGTTCTTCGAGTACCCCGGGGCGCGGCGTGGTCGCGCAGGGGCCGGGATGATCCATACGATCACGTGGCGTGTCGCCTCGGAGGAAGCGCTCGACTTCTGGGAGGAGCGTCTTCGAGCCAGGGGCGTCGCGGCGGCTCGGGAAGACGGCCGTCTTCGCTTCGAGGATCCCGAGGGCCTGGGCCTCGAGCTTACTGTCACCCAGACCGACGACGAGTCGCTCAGCGCCGAACACCCCGAGATCCCCGCCGAGTCTGCGCTTCAGGGCTTCGACTCCGTCCGGGCGTATTCCGGGTCACCCGAGGCGAGCCGTGGCTTTCTCGAGGAGACGCTCGGGTTCGAGCCGCGCGGCGAGAAGGAGTGGGAGGTCCGCGGCGAGCAGCGAGGTGGGCTCTACGCCTACGACGAGCCGGCCGCAGAGCCGGGGATTCCGGGCGCCGGCACCGTTCACCACGTGGCGTGGGCGAGCACCATGGACGACCATGTCCCCTGGCGCGAGCGCGTTGCGGGTGCCGGCGTCAATCCGACGCCGGTGATCGACCGCTTCTACTTCCGCTCGATCTATTTCCGCGAGCCGAGCGGCGTCCTCTTCGAGATCGCGACGCTGGGCCCGGGCTTCACAGCGGACGAGCCCCTGGAGTCGCTCGGCGAGCGGCTGTCCCTGCCGCCCGATTACGAGCCGCTACGGGACCGGCTCGAGGAAGTCCTGACACCGCTGCCCGATCCACGGGCTGCGTGGACTACCAAGTAAGAGAAGCGGCGGGCGAGCCGGCCGGCGCGCTCGTCCTCTTCCACGGGCGCGGGGCGGACGAACACGACCTCCATCCGCTCGTGGACCTCCTCGATCCTGACCGCCGCCTGCTCGGCGTGACGCCGCGCGGGCCGCTGGCCCTGCCACCCGGCGGCGCTCACTGGTATGCGCTGCACCAGGTGGGCTATCCGGATCGCGACACGTTCCTCGCGACCTACGAGGAGGTGGGAGCCTGGCTCGACGGCTTCCTCGAGGAGCACGGGATCTCGCACCAGGCGACGGTCCTCGGCGGGTTTTCGCAGGGGGCCGTCATGGCCTATTCGTTCAGCCTGGGCCGTGGACGGCCGCGGCCCGCGGCGCTGATCGCGCTCTCGGGCTTCATCCCGACCGTCGACGGCTTCGAGGTCGATCTAAGCGACATCCCACCGGTGGCGATCGGTCACGGGACCTACGACCCGGTGATCAGCGTGGAGTTCGGGCGGCAGGCGAGGAAGATTCTCGAGGATGCGGGCGCCTCGGTGCTCTATCGCGAGTACCCGCTGCCGCACGCGATCGACCCGCGGTTCCTCGTGGAGCTGCGCTCCTGGCTCGGCCAGGCGCTCCCGGTGGCGTGATGGCGGAGAAGCTGATCACGGAGAACAGGAAGGCGCGCCACGAGTACCACCTGCTCGAGCGCTACGAGGCGGGCCTTGCGCTCACAGGCTCGGAGGTGAAGTCGCTCCGCGACGGCCGGGCGCAGCTCCAGCGTGCGTATGGGGACATCCGCGACGGCGAGGTCTGGCTGGTCGGCGCGCACATCTCGACGTACGACCAGGCGGGCATCCAGAACCACGACCCCGACCGTGACCGGAAGCTGCTGCTGCATCGCCGCGAGATCGACGACCTCACAGGCAAGGTGCAGGAGCGCGGCTTCACGCTCGTCCCGACCAAGCTCTACTTCAAGAACGGCCGCGCCAAGGTCGAGCTTGCGGTGGCGAAGGGGAAGGACGTCCGTGACCGGCGGCGCGAGATCTCCAAGCGCGAGTCGGACCGGCAGATCGAGCGAGCGCTAAAGCAGCGTTCGAGGTAGGCGCGGCTACAATGAGCACCGTGGAGCCAGACTGAAGTCTGGCACTACACGAAGCACCAAGACATACGGGGGCGACCAGGTATCGACGTGGTCGGTTCTCCGGCAGAGTTGCAAGCCGAGGTCCCCGGTCGGCCTCGTAAAACAACCGGGACGAAAAGCAAGTGCGGATAACGATCCTGCACTCGCTCTCGCTGCCTAACCAGTAGCGAAGCGCGTCGCTCCGAGCTCGGCCCGTGGTTCGGTCAGCGGCGTCAACGAACGGGCTAGGCACCGACGGAACGTCATCGCCCGAGGTGCGACATCCAAAGGATGACTAGCCCGGCGGTTGGTCGGCTGCCTACCGGCCGGCGGGCGAAAGCGAATGGCAGCCTAAGCTTGTAGACGCTCTGGCGGGGCTTCCGCGGACGGGGGTTCGATTCCCCCCGCCTCCATCGTCCCTGCAAAGCAGGGGTTTCCGATCGGAACGATTCCACGCCCGCTACTCCTCGTTGAGCGCCCTCAGCGCGGTTTCGAGGTCGGACGTGTCGAGGTGCGCGTAGATGTTCGCCGTGGTGCCGATGTCGGCATGGCCGGCGAGCATCTGTGCCAGCTTCAGATTCCCGGTGCGGCGCAGGAACTCGGTGATCGCCGTGTGGCGTGCCTCGTGCATCGGCCGATGGGGGAGCTCGGCGCGCTCGAGGCACTTCGCCCACCAGCGATGCATCGCCGTGGAGGAGAGCTGCTTCTCGCGGTTTTTCCAGATCGTCCCGACCGGGCCGCCGTAGAACTCGGGGCCGAGCTTCTCGGGATAGAGCAGATGCTCCTCCGGTGTCGGACCCCGGTCGAGGATGTGCCGCTCGAGCGCTGTCCTTAGTTCCGGGTGGACGATCGGCAAGTAGCGCACCTTCCCGCCCTTGCCGAAGACGGTCAGGTTGCGGCCGTCGTAGTGCTTGAACTGGACGCGGGCGAGCTCGCTCTTGCGCAGCCCGAGCCGGAAGAGCAACAGCAAGGCGACACGGTCGCGGAGGCGCGGCTGTGAGGCGATCGCCTTGGCCGCGTCCTTCGGCGTGAACGTCCCTCGCGCTACCTCGCGCCAGCGCGGGCGGAAGATCGGCAGGGCCGGATTCGCAGTC
>DATGDB010000077.1:0-12895 GCA_035311205.1 Gaiellaceae bacterium
ACGAGTGGCAAGCCGAAGGCGTACCGGAACGTCCGTCGAGCGCTGGAGCAGATCGGCGACGAGCTGGGGATCGATCTGGCCTCGCACGACTTCCGACGCTCGCTCGCCTCGTTCCTGATCATCGCTGCCCGCGCCGACGATGGCGCCGTCACCGGGCTGATGGGTCACTCCGACATCAGCGTCACCCGACGCCTTTACGCCGCCGATTGGCGCGAGGCCGACGAGCGCAACGAGATCGTCCTACGCCAGCTCGCCGACGCCGGGATCGGTCAGTGAGCCGAAATGCTGACCAAAGCGGCGATTCGCCGGTTGCGCGATTCAATGAACTCAATCGCGAGTTGGCGGTACCCGAAGTACGCATCGAGGGTTCCCGGCAGCGGCCACGGGGTGAAGTCCTCGAACGGTGTGAAGAACCTGACCGTGGAAGTGCCCTCGTCCACGAGGTCCTGCAGGAGGAAGAAGTCCAGATAGCCCGCGAAGTCGCCGAACAGCGCGAAGAAGTCTGCGTACCGGGCAAGCGTGTCGCTGAGCGGGCTAGGCTCGTCAAGGTAGTGCCGGCGGATGCACTCCACTGTCAGATCGAACCGGTCCACGATCCTCCGGTCCAATCCACGCGCACCGTTGATCGTCGGCTTGCGACCGACCTGATTGCCCGGAAAGACCATCATCGCGCCGATCGTGTAGCCCGTGTGAACGAACGCTTCGCGCTCCACTTCCGAGATCAGATCGATGATGTGTGCCATCTTCCTCCACCTCGACCAGGACGGAATCACCGCATCGCTGGTCAACCAGAACTCGCCGAGCTCGGAGCGGTGGTGCAGATACGGCGGAGTGGCGATGTCGAGCTCGAATGGGGCGCCATTCGGTAACGGCTTGCTCCACAGGAGCTGGTGATACCTCCGGAGTGTTGGACTGGAAGAGTCCGGATCTGCTCCGGGCGGCGTGTCAGATCTGAAGTCGAAGGTGATGTCGATCACGTCGACGAGCGCGAAGGCTGCTGTACGCCGCTTCAGTGGGCGGTGCGTCAGTGACCGGAATGTTGACCAAAACGATGACCACGCCTGCAGCCGTCGACGACCCTGAAAACGAAAGGCGCGCGTTTGCGAGCCCTTCTGCGATGGAGCTAGCCGGACTCGAACCGGCGACCTCCTGGGTGCGATCCAGGCGCTCTCCCAGCTGAGCTATAGCCCCGCGAGAGCCCCAGTGTAGCTTTGCTCCGGCGCGGGCCCCACGAGGGCAGGATTCCCTTTTGTGAGCAACGTCTTACGTTTCGCGGACGGGGCATAGGGCACTCTCTCGGGGTGGAGGAGGGTCGGCCTTGGGCTCACCGCTCCTGAAACAGGTTCGAGTCTCGATCCCAGAGGGAAAAGGAGGAGTCCATGTCCGTCGCCAGCGAAGCCGGCGTTTTGGTCCTGGGCCAATCTGCGACCTCCGAAGCAAGCCGCAAGCAGCGTCTTGACATGGACTTGGTCGCAGCTGTCGACAGCACGCTCGAGGTGCTCCACGGAAAATGGAAGGTGCACCTCTTGTTCGTCATGGCACGGGGCGTTCACCGCCACAGCAGACTGCTCGAGTGCCTAACCGGTGTCTCGAAGAAGGTGATGACCGAGTCCCTCCGCGCCCTCGAGCGCGACGGTCTCGTCGCCCGCAAGATCTTCGCCGAGGTCCCGGTGCGAGTCGAGTATTCGCTGACGCCGCTCGGCTGGTCGATCACTGAACCGCTGATCGCGCTCTCCGACTGGGGCGCCACATATACCGATGAGGTCGATGCGGCTCGATCTCGGTATGAGTTCGACGGCTCCGGGAATGGAGTTCCGACGAAGGACTCGAACCCGCTCGCTGCGGTCTAGAACATAGTCTGCTCGGGTGACTTTAGGGACCGAGCACGGCGACTACCACTACGAGATCGTTGCCCCTCAGCGACTGGGCCCCGAGCGCGTGCATCGGTACGCAAGCGACGAGCCGCTCGAGGTCGGCGATGTGGTGCAGCTCGAGGGCCGCTTCTGGCTGATCGAGAGCCTCGAGTCGGGAAGAGCCGTCGCGAAGCCAGGCCGTTACCGCCTCACGCTCCGGCATCCGAACGGGCCGGAAGAAACAGGCGCGTTTCGCCGCTTTCGTCCGGACGCACCCGGCCTCGGGCACACGTTCTCGACGCTTGAGGACGGGCGGCGGCCGGTCAGCTGGGAAGTCCGTGACCGGCGGCTTGCCCGCGACGACGAGGGCGAGATCTACCTCGAGCTGATCGCGGAGCGGAGCTTCGAAGAGCTCGATGAGCTTCCCGACCACGAGCTCGAGCATGCGCTCGCCAGGCGCCGAAACGAGGAGCTTCCGGAGAGCGCGGCTGCGACACTCGA
The DNA here is from genome assembly GCA_035311205.1 of Gaiellaceae bacterium. Classification (GTDB taxonomy): domain Bacteria; phylum Actinomycetota; class Thermoleophilia; order Gaiellales; family Gaiellaceae; genus JACDAN01. The sequence continues at coordinate 2,355 of DATGDB010000077.1, forward strand.
TCGAGCCGCGCAGGCCGGCCTCTCCATCGAGCTGGTTTCCCTCGAGCCTGGCGAGGAGCCGGACTGGGAGGAAGCCGACCGCTACACAGACGCGCTCGTCATCGAGGAGATCAACGACGATCTCGTGGTGCTCTGTGGCGTGGATCCCGAACGGGACTCGCCCGAGACGTGGATCACGACCGTCAAGGAGCGACTTCGGTCCGACCTCGAGAGCTTCCGGGCGGATGTTGAGGACGACCATGACCAGATCGAGGAATGGAGCTTTCAGGGCGGGTCGATCTTCGTGTCGCTGGGGACCGAGGACGACGAGGCCGACCCCAACAAGGGTCACGGGTGGATGACGCGGCTCGTCGACGCCGGCGTTCTCGGAGCCGCGAACTTCAGGCGGGTTCGCAAGGCTGACATCCAGTAGCTTCGGCGAGTGGCCGCCCGGGCGCGTTCTCTCCGAGCGCGAGCTCAACCGCGCGCTGCTGGCGCGTCAGCTGCTCTTGAAGCGTGCGCGGCTCTCGATACCGAAGGCGCTCGAGCGCATGGGCGGGCTCCAGGCCCAGTACGCGCCCTCGATGTACATCGGCCTCTGGTCGCGCGTGGAGGGGTTCGAGCGAGACGCGTTGACACGGGCGCTCGAGCGCCGCTCGGTGATTCAGGCGACGATGATGCGTGCGACCATCCATCTAGTCTCGAGGGCTGATTTCTGGCCGCTACTAACCGCGATCCGCGACGAGCGACTGAAGTGGTGGGAGCGCGTGCACCCGACATCCGATCCTCGCGAGATGCGGACGGCCGCAAGGCGCCTTCGTCGCTTCCTCGCCGACGGCCCGCGTCGACGCAAGGAGATCGAGGAGCTGCTCGGGCGGCAGCCTGCGCTCGGAATCGGCGCCTATGTCGATCTCGTGCGCGTGCCGCCTTCGGGCACCTGGGAGCAGCGTCGCGCCGACCTGTATGCCCTCGCCGAGGACTGGCTGCCTCCCACGGAGATCGAGCGTGGCCAGGCCCGCGATCACCTGATCAGGCGTTACCTCGCCGCGTTCGGGCCGGCCGCGAAGAAGGACATCGCCGATTGGGCCATGCTCTCCGTGAGCGACATCGACCGCGGCCTAGGGCGCATCGAGCTCCGCCGCTTTCGCGACGAGGCCGGCAAGGAGCTGCTCGACCTGCCCCGGGCGCCCATCCCCGACGCTGACACACCGGCGCCGCCGCGCTTGCTGCCCGTCTGGGACGCGACGCTGCTGGTGCACTGCCGCCGCACCGGGATCCTTCCCGAGGAGTACCGGCCGCTCGTCTTCAACGTGAAGACGCCGCAGTCCGCGAACACGTTCCTGGTCGATGGGCGCGTGGCCGGGACGTGGCGCCACGAGGAGGGTCGCGTGAAGCTCGATCCGTTCGATCCCATTCCTCGCGGCGCGCGGCGCGAGCTGGACGAGGAGGCCAAGCGTCTCGCCGCGTTCCACGCCTAGGACGCTCACGCAGAGGGAGCTGAACCGGGCGACGCTCGCCCGCCAGCTGCTGCTCCGCCGTTCCCGGCTGACCGTCTCCGCGCGGTCGAGCGTGTGCGCGATGCAGGCGCAGTCGACGCGGTAGGCGTACCTCGGGCTCTGGTCGGGGCTGGAGGGGTTCGAGCGAGCGGCCCGAGGCGGCAGGACTCCTGGTCAAGTCCTACCTCGGCGCCTTCGGGCCCGCGACGCTGCAGGATCTCGTGAAGTTCGCCGGTCTGCGCGCCGCTGACGTTAGTCGCGGACTGGACGCGCTGGACGGGCAGCTGCTCCGGTTTCGCGACGAACAGGGTCGCGAGCCCTTCGACCTTCAGCGCGCGCCGCGCTCCGGTGCGGGCAGCCTGGCGCCCGTGCGGTTCCTGCCCAAGTGGGATGCGCTCCTGCTTTCGCACGCCGACCGGACGCGCATCCTGCCTCCCGAGTACCGCCCCGCGGTGATCAAGGCCGGCCATGTGTTCTCTCTAGGTTCCTCGTCGACGGGGTGGTCGCCGGCCTCTGGAAGACAGAGCGGCGGCGGGTGAAGCTCGAGCCGTTCGCTCCTCTCCCCCGCTCGATCAGACGCGAAGCCGAGGACGAGGCGCGCCGGCTACACGCGTTCCTGGCTTAGCTCTGTGTAGAAGCTGCCTGCGGCGCGCGGGATCGCCTCCGGCCAGCCGATCTCGGCACAGGTGTCGGCGACCTCGTCCATCTCCGGTGCCCAGCGCCAGGCGCGATCGGCCATTCGCGAGAGCCGGTCCTCGGACACGCCTTCGGCCGCGAGCCGGTCGTCCACCCCATAGGCCCGCGCAATCGCGTGAGCCTGGGCGGTGAGCGCGATGCCGATCTTGTTCCAGCCGCCGAAGGCCATCTTCAGCGCCGACGCGGCGCCGATGTCCGCGTCGAGTGGGATCGCCTCGACCTCGGTGCCCTCGAACAGCTTCGCGACCGCCTCCGCCCCTGGACCAGCGAGGTAGAAGTGGATGCCCTTCGAAGCGATGATCGAGCCGTCCAGGACGCTGTCTCCGAGCGCCGCGATCCGGCGCATGCGCTCGGGCGTGATCGCGTTCCCTTCCACGAGCGTGCCGTCGAAGCCGAGCGCGAAGACCCGCTCGGCGACCTCCTCGGCAATCGCCGGCGGGCAGATGCTGAGAACGATGTCGGCGGTGCGGACGAGCTCCTCGACGGCCCCGACGTCGCGGAAGCCTTCGGCCCTTTTCGCGGTCGCCTCGCTCCGCCCCTCGCTCGCCCAGAGCACCTCCGCCCGCGCAGCGGCGCCGACCGCCGCGCCCATCGATCCCGGAAAGAGCAGGCCGACTCGCGTCACAGCCGTTCGATGTGCGAGCCGCCGAGGATGCGGCCGCCGCCGTCGTCGAAGCGCACCCAGGCCTTGCCCTTGCCGTCGTAGTCCGGCGACCAGACAACGATCGTTCCCTCTCGGCCGTCGACCCGGCAGCGCTCGCTGCCCTCGGGCTCGACGCCCCGCCACACGCGGACGAACGGGTTCTCGTTCCACTCGCGGCCGATCGTGGTCGACTCGGTGTGGCCGGGCAGCACCCGGGTGTCCGGCGGCAGCTCCATCAGCTTCATGACCGAGGCCCGCACTTGGTCGGGGTCGCCACCGCCGACCGCGTCCTTGAACAGGACGTCCCCCGTGAAGCACAGTGCGCCTTTGAAGAGGAACGTGACGTGGTCGTCGGAGTGACCGGGCGTCGAAATCGCCTCTACCTTCAGCCCTCCGAGCTCGAGCGGGCCAGTTAGCACGGGCAGCCCCAGCTCGACCTCGTGCTCGACATGGTCGGCATGGAGGTGCGTCCGCAGGATGCAGCGCGGTTGCACGCCCCAGCGCTCGGCGGCGGTCAACAGCGGCAACGTCGGCGCGCCACTGTCGACGAAGACGGCCTCACCGCCCTCCCCGTCGGCGACGAGGTAGGCGTTCGAGAGCCACTCCGGGTGCATGCTCCGTTCGACCAGCACCGCCGCATAGGCTATGCGCCAGCGAACGAAGAGGAGGATGAAGTGGCCGGGTTGTTCGAGCGCATGTCGTTGGTGATCAAGTCGAAGCTGAACAAGCTGCTCGACCGAGCGGAGGACCCGTCGGAGACGCTGGACTACTCCTACGAGCAGCAGTTGCAGCTGCTTCAGAACGTGAAGCGGGGAATCGCCGACGTCGTCACGTCGAAGAAGCGACTCCAGCTCCAGGCCGACAAGCTCGAGCAGAGCCTCGTCAAGCTCGATACGCAGGCGCGAGATGCCCTCGCGGCCGGCCGCGAGGACCTCGCGCGGCAAGCGCTCGAACGCAAGACGCTCGCACAGCAGCAGCTCCAGGACCTCGACCGGCAGGTGGAGCAGCTGGAAGCCCAGCAGGAAAAGCTCGCCACATCCGAGCGGCAGCTCTCCGCCAAGATCGAGGCCTTCCGCTCGCAGAAGGAAGTGATAAAGGCCCAGTACTCGGCCGCGGAGGCCCAGGTGCGGATCGGCGAGGCGGCGACGGGAATCGGCGAACAGATGGCCGACACCGGCCTCGCGATCCAGCGCGCGAAGGACAAGACCGAGCAGATGCAGGCCCGTGCCGGCGCGGTCGAGGAGCTGATTGAGACAGGGACGCTCGAGGACTTCACCGCCGGCGACCAGTCGCAGCTCGACCGCGAGCTGGCGCAGATCACATCCGGCCAGCAGGTCGACGCTGAGCTGGAGCGGCTGAAGGCTGAGGTCGGGGCGGGCGCGGGCAAGAAGGAGCTCGAGCAGTGATAGCGCGGCTGATGGGCGAGGGCCAGTACCGGATCGACGAAGCCCTGCGCGCGCAGCTCAACGGGCTCGACGAGCGGGCGGCGGCGGCCGTGGATGCTCAGGACGAGGGGGCGCTCGACGACGTGCTCGACGAGATGTGGCAGCTCGTCCAAGACCGCGGTGAACGGCTTCCCGACGAGGATCTCTCCACGTCGGACCTGATCATCCCGCCCAGCGATCTCACACTCGAGGAGACGCGGCAGCTGTTCACTGAGGAAGGACTGGTCCCGGACCTCCCGTCGAAGTGACGCTCGTCCACTGGAATGACATCGAGGCCCGTGAGCTCGAGCGGGGGCACATCGACGGCTCGTGGCAGTTCGTGGGTCGAGCGGCGGGCAGCGTCGGCGTCGGTGTCAACCGGGTCCGCGTGGAGGCCGGGCGGTGGTCGACGCCGGCGCACTTCCACACCGCCGAGGAGGAGATCTTCTTCATCCTCGAGGGCGATGGGCTCTCCTGGCAGGACGGCAAGACCTATGAGGTGCGGGCCGGCGACTGCCTCGTGCACCGGCCGCGGCGGGAGGCGCACACCCTTCGGGCAGGGCCGGAAGGGCTGACGTTCATCGCCTACGGCCGGCGGGCTCGCGGCGATGCCGCGCATCTGCCGCGCGCGGGCGTTTCCTGGCTCGCTCCGGCGTGGACGGAGGCCGGCCAGGGCGAGGATCCCTACAGCCGCGAGGCTGCGATCGGCGAGCCGGAGGTCGGCGAGATCTCCGAGCGGCCGAGGAACATCGTCAACATCGACGCGCTGGAGCCCGATGCAGAGGGTGATCGTGTGCTCGGAGATACTGCCGGTTCGAAGCAGAGCGGCCTCCTCCACCGGACGCTTGGTCCCGGCGGCTGGGGAACTCCGGCCCACTGCCATTCGGCCGAAGAGGAGGTCTTCGTGCTGCTGAAAGGCGCCGCGACGCTCGAGTTGATCCCGAACCCCTCACCGGCTGCGCGCGGTGTCGCCGGGGAGACCCACGAGCTGCGACCGGGGCACGTGGTCGCGCGACCGCCCGGCACCCAGATCTCGCACTTCATCCGTGCCGGGGAGGAGGGCGCCGAGCTGCTCGTGTACGGGACGCGGGAGCCGAACGACATCGCCTACTACCCGCGCTCGAACAAGATCAACATCCGCGGCGTCGGGCTTATCGGCCGCATCGAGCCGCTCGGCTACTGGGACGGCGAGCCCGAGCTTCCCTGAGTGGGTCAGAGCCCGGACACGACTAGAGCGGCGCCCCGAAGAGACCGAACCAGCGGCTGAGCTCCGGCTCGACGGGAAGCTCCTTCTCCAGCTTCGCCTTCAGCTCGAGCTCCTCGGCGTTGTCGCGCTCCTGGCCTTCACCGGTCGGGACGAACGGCCAGAACGCCCCCCGTTTGTACCCGTAGATCCAGAGCACCGGCAGCTTCCCGCCCGTGAACTTGAACGCCGCCGCCAGCAGCTGCTCGCCGAATCCCCGCGCAGCGAGCTCCGAGCCGATCAGGTGCACCGTCGTCACGAGATCCTCGAGATCGTCGTCACGGATGACGAGCCACTCGTAGCCGTATGAGTCGCTCGTCCGCTCGATCTTCGAGCTGGAGTCCCGCGCGACGACGTCCAGCAGCTCCTGCAGCTCGTTCTCCGCGCGCACGAACTCGCCGGCCGAGAGCGGCTTGAAGATCACCGCCGCGACGCCTGCCGGCTTCATGCCGAGCTCGGCGTCCATTGTCACCGCGGCGGCCGACAGCGCGAAGAGGGCGTCGCGCTGTGCCTTCTTCAGACCGGACCGCCCGAAGAGGAGGTCGCGGAGCCCCAGCCAACGCCTCCTAGACCGGGCGACCCATCTCGCGGGCGATCTCCGCGAGCCGGGCAAGGCGCTTCTCGAGCGGCGGGTGGGTCATGAAGAGCTCGCCGGTCGCGCGCTTGACGCTGGTCGGGACGATGAAGAACGCGTTCATGCCCTGCACCTCGCGAAGGTCGCGCTGCGGAATCTGCGCGATGTTGGACGCGATCCGCTGCAGCGCGCTCATCAGGTTCTCGGGCGCACCCGTGATGATCGCCGAGCCGCGGTCGGCGGCGTACTCGCGGTAGCGCGAGATCATCAGGATCAGCACGTAGCTGATCACGTAGGTCAGCATCGAGACCGCGAACATGATCAGCCAGACCGGCGCACCGCCGGAGCGATCGCGGTCCCCTCCTCCGAACATCCCGCCCCACATTCCCATGCGCATCAGAAACGCGGCCACCATCGCGAAGAAGCTCGAGATCGTCATGATCGCGACGTCGCGGTTTGCGACGTGCGAAAGCTCGTGGGCGAGGACGGCCTCGACCTCCGGCTTGCTCAGCCGGTTCCAGAGGCCCTCGGTGACCGCGACGACCGAGTTCTTGGGATTCCGCCCGGTCGCGAATGCGTTCGGGACGTCGGTCGGAATCACGGCCACCCGCGGCTTCGGCAGATCGGCCATCGCGGACAGCCGCTCGATCATGTCGTGGAGCTCGGGCGCCTGATCCCGCTCGACGACCTTCGCGCCGGCCGCGGCCAAAGCGACCTTGTCCGACGTGAAGTATTGGAGGAACGCCAGTCCGCCCATGATCACGATGACGAGGAAGAACGGCGCCTGGACGACGCTGATCAGAACGACGAAGAACGCGACGTAGAGGGCGCCCAGCAAGAACAAGGTCGAAGCCATGCGGAGGGACAGCCCGAAATCACGTCCATAGGCCCTTCGCTTCATGGCGGACAGATTAGCTTTGGGCCTCGTCGTGACCGACGCTCAACAGTGCGCGCCGGGACGGCCGACGAGGAACCCGACGAGATCGTCAGGGTTCTCGGGAACGCGGAGCACGAACCGCCCTCGGCGGGTCGCCCTGATCCGAGTCATTCCCCCGGTCCCGCGCTCTACACAAACTGCGCCGGTTCGGACGGTCCAGTAGCGCGTGTAGCGGATCTTCAGGGCGAACGTGCCCGGCTTTGTCAGCCGCCCCGCCACGCGGGAGTGATCCAGATACGTGATCCGGGGGGCGCCCGGGCCGGTCAAGATCGGGTCGGGGCGAGGAAGCTCGTAGATCGTCACGCGGCCGTCGAGGAAGACGGGCCGCAACCCGGACACGCCCGAGCGAAGCAGCGCGGCCTCGCGCTCCTCGCCCTTCTGGCCGAGGCGGGTGTGGGGCAGGACGACGAAGCGGACGCCCATGCGCCGGAGCCAGTCACGGTAGGACGACGCCGCCAACGGCCGGTGGTAGAAGAGCTTGTTCTGCGCCATGTCGATCTGGCGGTACCAGCCACGCGCGATGGGGATCCCCGCGCTGGGCAGCCAGTACGCCTCCCAGTGATCGAACGTCGGCACGACCTCGACGCGGTATTGCGGACTGGAGCTCTCGAGGAACTCGATCGTCGGCCCCCAGAAGGCGCGGTGTGCAGGTCGGAGATCGGTTCCCTCGATCGCCGGCGCCGCGTAGGGCGCGACGTTGTACACGAGCGCAACCGAGAGCGCGAGCGCAGCAAGCCAGCGGGGGGAGAAACGGGCGACGAACCCCGTCAACAGCATCAACGGAAAGACCAGCGAGCGCAGGCGCGTCAGGTTCTCTCCGATCGGCGTCGCGACCTCGAACATGATCACGCTCGCCGAGCCCCACACGAGGAAGAAGGACGCAAGGAGCGCGCCGTGCCGGGCGCCGCGGGCCAGTGCGGCGCCGAGCGCGCTGACCGTTAACACGGCAACGAGCTCGAGCGCGCGGAACGGGTAGTCGCCGCCGCTTGGGAAGAGCTCGAGCGCGAGAAGCTGCACGGCAGCGATCCCGGCGATCGCCGACCCGAAGACGAGCGCGCTCCGCCCAAAGCGGCCGCGAACGAGGAAGAGCGCCAGCAGGACGAGGCACAGGAACATGAACGCGAGCGGGCTGAAGCCGAGTGTCAGCGCGGCGGCACCCGCGGCGAGCCACCGGCGCCCACGCTGGAGTCCGCAGAGAGCGCCGAGCCCGGCCGCGAGCCCCAGTGCGTAGCTGTACGTGCCGAGAAAGATCGGCCCGGCGGCGAGGATGCCGAAGACCCGCGCGGGCCAGCGCCCGGCCTCGCCCCACTCGCGCTCGACCAGCGCTGCAAAGAAGGCGGCCGAGAGGACGACCGCCGCGAACACGAGCGGAAGGTTCCCCACCAGCGCCGCCGGGAGGTAGTAGAGGAGGCTGTAAGAGGCGAGCGGATAGTGGCCGCCGTACCAGAGGTTGTCCCAGACGAGCACGCCCTCCCGGACGAGCAGCGTCCGGTAGAGATGGGCCGGCGCGTCGCCGGACTCCGGAGCAAAAGCCACGAGCACCGCGGCAACGGCACAGGCAAGCCCGCCGGCAAGCAGCGCCTCCCGGCGGGGTGAGACGAGGCGCGAGATGGCGGCGGTCACGCACCAGGAAACGTACTCGCTTTGCCGCTATAGACTGGCCGCCGTGCGCCGACTCGCCCTGCTCGCCGTCCTCGGAGCGCTCGTAGCCGGCTGTGGAGGGGAGGACACGGTTCAGCCCTTGCCTGAGACCGTCGAGGGCACGGTGCCACAGGCGCAGCCGCCCACACCTGCCAAGGGCAACCCGACCGCCGGCAAGCAGGTTTTCACCCAGAGCGGCTGCGGCGGCTGCCACACGTTCAAGCCGGCAGGCTCGACGGGCACGACCGGCCCTGATCTCGACAAGCTCCCGGACTACGCCAAAACCGCCGGTAAACCGCTCGACGCGTTCGTCCACGAGTCGATCCAAAGCCCGGATTCATATGTCGAGAAGGGGTTCCCGTCCGGGGTCATGCCCGCCTGGAGTGGAGACGAGACGCAGTTGAACGACCTCGTCGCTTTCCTCACCCAGTCGAGTTGATAGATCTCCGAGCCGCACGAAACGACCCGGACCGGTTCCGGGCGGACGTGGCGCGCAAGGGGGCCGCGGACGAGTTCGACCAGCTGCTGGAGGCGGACGCAAGATGGCGCGAGCTCGTCCCGAACATCGACGAGCTTCGCGGTCGGCAGAAGCTCAAGGGCAAGCCCACCCCCGAGCAGCTCGAGGAGCTGAAACAGGTCAAGGAGGAACTCCGGCGGGCCGAGGAGGAGCTGGCCGCGGCGGAGCAGCGGCGCGACGAGTTGCTCCAGCAGGTCCCGAACCCGCCGCACGAGTCCGTCCCCGACGGCGAGACGGAAGACGACGCGCGCGAGGAGCGCCGCGTCGGCGAGCCGGGCGAGACCGACGGCAAGGAGCACCTCGAGCTCGGCTGGTTCGACATGGAGCGCGGCGCCCGCCTCTCAGGCTCCCGCTTCGGGTACATCGCCGGCGACGCCGCGCGGGTGGCGCTCGCGTTGTACCGCTGGGCGCTCGATCGCCTCGTGGCCGAGGGCTTCACTCCGGTGCTGCCGCCCGTCCTCGTCCGCGAAGAGGCGATGTACGGCACGGGCTTCTTCCCCGCCGAGAAGAACGAGTACTACGAGATCGGCGAGGACGGCCTCTACCTCACGGGAACCTCGGAGGTCGCGCTGGCCGGGCTCCACATGGGCGAGATCCTCGACGCGGAGCAGCTGCCGCTCCACTACACCGCGTTCTCGGCCAACTTTCGCCGCGAGGCGGGCGCCGCCGGGCGCGACACGCGCGGGATGTTCCGCGTCCATCAGTTCAACAAGGTCGAGATGTTCTCGTACGTGCTGCCGCAGGAGTCGTGGGACGAGCTCGAGCGGCTACTCGCGATCGAGGAGCAGCTCGCGCAGGAGCTCGGCCTCCCCTATCGCGTACTGAACATCGCGGCCGGCGAGCTGAGCGCTGCGGCGGCGAAGCGGTACGACATCGAGGCGTGGTTCCCCTCGCAGGGCCGCTATCGGGAGATCACCTCCGCTTCGAACACCACCGATTACCAGGCGCGCCGGCTTGGGATCCGCTATCGCGCGAACGGCCGCACAGAGTTCGTACACACGCTCAACGGCACGGCGGTCACAGACCGTTGGGTGCTCGCGATCCTGGAGAACTTCGGCGGTGAGGTCCCGGAGGCGCTGCGCGAATTCGGCGCCCCGGACCAGGTCAGGCCGCACGCCTAGTTCGGCCACGAGGGGTGTCAGACACTCCTCGTGTCCGGAGATACCCTGTCCTCCAGGCGGGGTGCCGGAGCGGACGAACGGGACGGTCTTGAAAACCGTTGGCTGCCGCGAGGCGGCCCGTGGGTTCGAATCCCACCCCCGCCGCTGAGCCTCTGGCCGAAGTGACTAGGCGATGAGCTCGGCGTAGCGGTCGCGCCACTCGTCGTCGGAGACCGACCGCCGGAAGAAGGCCTCGAAGATCGCCCGCGGGGACGAGTCCTCGACGCGCGC
>DATGDB010000078.1:0-18754 GCA_035311205.1 Gaiellaceae bacterium
CGCCTGGTGTAGATGCGGTACATGAGCACATCCATCGCGTAGCTGAACGGCAGGAAGAACGCGAGCAGGAAGAAGGTGTTCAGGGCTTTCTGGAGGAGTGAAAGGTCGCTACTGAGGAAGCTGACGGTCAGGAACATGAGCGGCGCGAAGATCAGCGCACGCTTGCCAACGCGCTGCCAGGAAGGCGGCTGTACGACGCGCCGGCCCGTCGACTGGCGCTGCTTGGCGGGCGCGGTCGTCCGCTTTCCGTTGCGGCTCTCGATGTCGGCTTCCGGCGGAGGCTCGACCTCGTTGCCCTCGTCGTCCACCCAGACGTCTTCCCACTCGTGGCGCCGCTCTTTCGCTCGGCGGCGGCGCTGCTTCCGGCTCGGCATGCGGCTAGCCTAGCGCCGCCAGACGGCCTCCCCGCCCCGGATGACCGCGGCCACGACCGGCCCGCCGAGGTGGTATGCGAGGTATCGCCAGTCCGGAGCGTCGAGGAGAACGACGTCGGCGTCGTAGCCCGCGGCCAGACGGCCCTTCCGGTCAGCGCGGCGGAGGACGTGCGCGGCGTTGACCGTGCAGGCGGTGAGCGCTTCGGCCGGAGAGAGTCCGAGCTGCGTGCACGCCAGCGAGCAGACGAGGGGAAGGCTCTCGCAGAAGGCGCTGCCCGGGTTGAAATCGGTGGCGAGCGCAACCGCCGCGCCGGCGTCGACCAGATTCCTCGCGGGCGGCATCGGCCGATCGAGGAACAGGGCGCTCGCCGGGAGCAGGACCGCCGTGACCTCCGCTGCTCCCAGCGCCCGCACGCCGCGTTCGCCCGTGACCTCGAGGTGGTCGACAGACCGGGCTCCGAGCTCGATCGCCAGGTCGACTCCTCCGGCCTCGGTGAACTGGTCGGCATGGAGCCGCACCTCCAGCCCGAGGCGCCGGGCCTCGATCAAGTAGCGCCGCGCGTGCTCGACGTCGAAGGCGCCGCGTTCGACGAAGACATCGACCGCTTCTGCGAGTGGCGCCGCCTCCGGGAGAACCTCCCCGACCACGAAGTTCAAGTAGGCATCGGCTGACTCGAACTCGGGCGGGACGGCGTGGGCGCCGAGGAAGGTCGGAACCCCACCCGCGTCGCCGATCGCCCTCAGGGAGGCGAGCTCGGTGTCGCGGTCCAGCCCGTAACCCGACTTGCCTTCGAAGGTCGTAGTGCCGGCACGCAGCATCCAGTCCCGGTGCCGCTCGACCGCGGCGCGGAGGCCGTCCTCGCCCGCGGCCCGCGTCGGCTTCACCGTCGCCAGGATGCCGCCGCCGGCTGCGTGCAGCTCCTCGTAGCTCGCGCCTGCCGCTCGCAGGGAAAACTCCTCGACGCGGTCGCCCGCGAAGCACACGTGGGCATGGCAGTCGACGAGCCCGGGAACGGCACACATCCCGCGGCCGTCCAGCTCCTCGACGTCCCCGCGGACGTCGAGGTCGTCCATCGCGCCGACGGACTCGACGCGACCTTCCGCACACAGGAAGTAGGCCCGCTCGGTGACCTCGACCGCACCCAGCTCCCGTCCGCGAAGCGGTGCTCCCGCCGCGGCCGGGGTCGCGAGCTGCTCGAGGTCGCGGATCAGGAGCCGGCGCCGGCCGGCGACGGGCGAGCTCACTCGCCGCTGGGCTCGGTCGGCAACTCGAGTCCTGCGCGACGGGCCGCGTCCAGTGCCTCGGGGTAGCCGGCGTCGGCGTGACGGAGGACCCCCGTGCCCGGATCAGCGGTCAGTACGCGGTCCAGCCGTTCAGCCGCGTCGTCGGTGCCGTCGGCGACGACCACCATCCCGGCGTGAATCGAGTTGCCGATGCCGACGCCGCCGCCGTGGTGGACGCTGACCCAGGTCGCGCCCGCCGCCGTGTTCACGAGTGCGTTGAGAATCGGCCAGTCGGCGATTGCGTCGGATCCATCGCGCATGGCCTCCGTCTCGCGATACGGCGACGCTACCGAGCCGGAGTCGAGGTGGTCGCGACCGATCACGACCGGTGCTACCACCTCGCCCGCCCGAACGAGCTCGTTGATCGCCAGCCCCGCCTTCGCGCGGTCACCCAGGCCGAGCCAGCAGATTCTCGCGGGAAGCCCCTGGAACGCCACCCGCTCGGGAGCCAACTCGAGCCATCGCTGGAGCAGGGCGTCGTCGGGGAAGAGTTCACGGAGCTTCGCGTCGATCCTTGCGATGTCGCCCGGCTCCCCTGAGAGCGCCGCCCACCGAAACGGTCCGATGCCTCGGCTGAAAAGCGGCCTGATGTACTCCGGGACGAAGCCCGGATATGTGAACGCGTCCTCTACGCCACCTTCACGCGCCTCACCTCGGAGGTTGTTGCCATAATCGAAAACATAGCTTCCGGCTCGGACGTACTCGAGCAGCCCGCGCACATGCGTCGCAATTGAGTCACGGGCTCGTGACAGGTACTCCTCAGGATCGCGCTGGCGTAGCTCCGCAGCCCCCTCGACATCCAGGCCCTGAGGCACGTAGCCGTTGAGCGGGTCGTGTGCCGCAGTCTGGTCGGTGACCAGGTCGAAATGCTCTCCGCGACGCGCAAGCTCGGGAACGACGTCGGCGGCGTTGCCCAGGACGCCGACGGACAATCCACGCCCTTCTCGCGCGGCGGTGCGTACCCGCGCGAGCGCGTCGTCGAGCGAGTCGGCGGCTTCGTCGAGGTAACGCGTCTCGAGCCGGCGCCGAATCCGTTCGGGATCCACCTCGATGCAGAGGATCGCAGCACCCACCAACGCGCCGGCAAGCGGTTGCGCGCCGCCCATCCCGCCCAGGCCGGCCGTGAGGATCGTCCGGCCCGAAAGATCGGCCGAGCCGAAGTGCTTTTCTCCGGCGGCGGCGAACGTCTGGTACGTCCCCTGCAGGATCCCTTGCGTGCCAATGTAGATCCAACTCCCGGCCGTCATCTGGCCGAACATCGTCAGCCCGAGAGCCTCCAGGCGTCGGAACTCGTCCCAGGTGGCCCATCGCGGGACCAACAGCGAGTTGGCGATCAGGACGCGCGGCGCATCCGGATGGGTGCGGAAGACGCCGACCGGCTTGCCGCTCTGGACGAGCAACGTCTCGTCCTCGCCTAGCCGCAGCAGCGAGCGGACGAGCGCCCGGAGCGCGTCGTGATCCCTCGCCGCCTTGCCGGATCCGCCGTAGACGACCAGCTCCTCGGGCCGCTCGGCCACTTCGGCGTCGAGGTTGTTCAGCAGCATCCGGAGCGGAGCCTCGGTCGCCCACGACCGGGCGTTCAGCGTCGTGCCCCGCGGCGCGCGAATCTTGCCGAGGTCGCCGCAGAGCGCCTCCACCGCGGCGTCGAGCGTCTGGATGGCGCTCACGCGAGCTCTCCGATCTCGGCTTCCACCGACGCGATCAGCGAGCCGTCCCGGACCGCGGCCGCCAAGGCCTCGATGTCCCCCGAGAGCGGGCGATCTTCGGAAACGCGCAGCGATATGCCCCGGACGAAGCCGCGAGCAGCCTCGGACCCCGCGCCGGCCGAGAGCGGCGCGAGGAACTCGACCGCCTGCGCACCGGCCAGCAGCTCGATTGCGACAACGGACTCGGCGTTCGCGAGCACCTGCCACGCCTTGAGACCGGAGGCGTTCCCCATCGAGACGTGATCCTCCTGGCCGGCACTCGTCGGGATGGAGTCCACACCGGCCGGGTGGCACAGAGCCTTGTTCTCGCTGACGAGGGACGCTGCCACGTACTGCGGAATCATGAACCCCGAGTTGAGCCCCCCGTCGGACGCGAGGAACGCGGGGAGGCCCTCCGAGAGGCTCGGGTTGACGAGCCGTTCGGTGCGCCGCTCGGAGATGCTCGCCAGCTCGGACACGGCGATCGCGAGCGCATCGAGCGCGAACGCGAGCGGCTGGCCGTGGAAGTTGCCGTTCGAGACGATCTCGCCCTGGTCGACGAGGACGAGCGGGTTGTCCGTAGCGGCATTGAGCTCGACGGCGACCGTTTCCTCCACGTAGCGGAGTAGATCCCTCGACGCGCCGTGCACCTGCGGCGCGCACCGGAGCGAATAGGCGTCTTGAACGCGATCGCACCATCGATGTGATTGCATGACCGTCGACCCTTCGAGCAGTCGGCGGAGGTTCGCGGCCGATTCGGACTGGCCGCGAAGCGGCCTGAGCTCCTGGATCTCGGGCCGGAAGCTCTGACGCGAGCCCTCGAGCGCCTCGACGGTCAGCGCGCACGCGATGTCCGCAGCCACCGCCAGCCGTCGCGCCCGCACCACGCCGAGCGCCCCGAAGGCGGCCATGAACTGCGTGCCGTTGATCAGCGAAAGCCCTTCCTTGGCGCGCAGGTGCAGCGGCTCGAGGCCCACGCGCTGAAGCGCCTCCCCTCCCGGCAACAGCTCTCCCTCGACAAGCGCCTCGCCCTCGCCGACGAGCGGCAGCGCCAGATGCGCAAGCGGAGCGAGATCCCCACTCGCACCGACCGACCCCCGGCTCGGCACGCGCGGAAGCAGTCCGCGGTTCAGGCACTCGACGAGGAGCTCCGCCACCTCGACGCGCGTTCCGGAAGCGCCCGCAGCGAGCGCATTCGCACGCAGTAGCAGCGCGGCGCGAACGATCTCGCCGGGGTACGGCTCTCCGACGCCGCACGCATGGCTCCGCAGCAGTCGAACCTGGAGCTCATCGGCGAGCTCGGACGGGATCGTCTTGCTCACGAGCCGCCCGAAGCCCGTGTTGACGCCGTACGTGCGGGCCGGCTCGCGAGCGGCGGCCTCGACGACCTCTCGCGCGGCGCGCATTCGATCCTTGGCCTCGTCCGAGAGGGACGCCGGTGCCTCGTCCAGGGCGACGGCCCAAACGTGATCGACGATGAGGTCGGTCCCCGTCAGCGCGATCGCGCTCGTTCGCGCCATCGCAGAGCAGTCTAGCTCCGGCCGCCCGGCAGACTGGCCCCGTGGCTGTGCCGCCAGAGCCAGAGCGAGCTGCCGCGCTCCTGCGCCGGCGGGACTTCCGCCGTGTCTATCTCGCAGTCGCCGTCAGCGAGCTCGGAGACGCGTTTCAGTACATCGCGTTGATGTGGTTCGCGCTCGAGGCCGGCGGCCCGCTCGGAGTGATCGCGGTCCGGCTCGCCGACAGCGTGCCCGCACTCCTCTTCGGTCTCCACGGCGGCGTCATCGCCGATCGGTTCGACCGGAGGCGGACGATGATCGCAGCCGATCTCGTTCGCGCCGCGGTCCTGATCCCGATCGCGATCGCCGGCCTCGCCGGCGAGCTGCCGCTTCTCGCACTCGTCGCTGCCGCTTTCGTCCTCACCGCGGCAACGAGTTACTTCGCTCCAGCCTACGGCGCCATTCTCCCGGCGCTCGTCGAGCGAGCGAACGTCCAGCAGGCGAACGGTCTCGTGCGCGCAACCGCGGACGCCCTTTCAGTGCTCGGGTGGGCGGTGGCGGCGCTCCTGCTCGCCGTCGTGCCGCTGTCGGCGTTCTTTGCGCTGAACGCCGCCTCGTTCTTCGTCTCTGCCGCACTCCTCACGGGAGTGCACGTTCGGCGCAGCGCGGAGCAAGTGGGCGCGCCTCGCATCGGCGAAGGGCTCGCGGCGCTCCGGCCGCTCCCGGCTCTCGCAGCCGCGGTCGGCGTCCTGGCCATCGCGGTGACCATCTCCTCGGGAACCTGGATCGTGGGCGTCCCGGAGCTCGTGCGGGGCGACTTGGGACGTGGAGCCGCGACGTTCTCCCTCATTGCGGCGGCGTACGCGTTCGGATCGATCGCCGCGGGCGCAGTCCTCGTTCGCGTCACCGTTCGCCGCAAGGCCGCCGGGTCGATCGTCGCGTGGTGCGCGTATCTCCCTGGCTACGCCCTCTTCGCGGTTGCCGGTTCCGTCGGGATCGCGATGGCCGCCGGCGCCTTGGTCGGCTTCGGACAGGGCGCCGCCTGGGTGCTCGTCAACTCGGCTGCGCAAGAGGAGGTCCCCGACCGGTTCCTCGGGCGCGTGATGGGCCTGATCGCGCTCGTCCATCGCGGAGCACACGCGACGGGGCTCCTCCTCATCGCACCGCTCTATGCGGTGGCCGACACGAGCGTCGTCTTCGCAGCGGCGGCGCTCGCCATTCCGGCCACCGCTCTTGCCGGTCTCGGCTTCGCTACTCGCCGAGCAGCCGAAGCTCGAGCAGTCGCGTAGCGTCGAAGCCGTCGATCTTGAGCAGCGCTCCTGCAGCCGCAGCCGCTGCTCCCGCGGGCATGAGCCCGACGAGCTCGGAGCCGACGATCTCGATCCCCCGCGCAGACGCTTCGCCCGCGATCCGCGCGAGGATGTCATGGAGCGCGGCCGCCTCCCAGTCCTCGATGTTCATGCTCACCTGGACACGGCCCGTCCCGGGCAGTTCGAGGCCGAGCGCTCGCACGCCGGGGAACCCGCCGTCTCGCTCGCGGATGACCGAGGCAATCGCGCGCGCATCCTCGACCGATCCGCCGCGCAGATCGACGTTGAACGCGATCAATGGGCCGCGGGCTCCGACGATGACGCCGCCGGCACTGGGATGGAGCTCGGGCGGGCCGAAGTCAACGGTGAGCTCTGCCTCGGCCAGGCGACGAGCCAGCTCCGCGGTTCCGCCCCGGCGGAAGAAGGCGGGCCCTCGCCTCGGAGCCAGGTCTCCGTAGAGGAACACGGGCAACGCGAGCTCTTCGCCGATGCGGCGAGCCACCTCGGATGCGGCGACCCGCGCCCGGTCCATGTCGTCCGGGACGAGCGGGACGACCGGCACGACGTCCGCCGCGCCGATCCGAGGATGCGCACCTTCATGGCGACGGAGATCGATTCGATCGCGGGCACTGGCGACTCCTGCGACCAGCGCGTCCACCAGCGAAGCGTCGTCGCCGACGAGCGTGAAGACAGAACGGTTGTGATCCGGATCGGAATGAACGTCGAGCAGCCGCGTGCCGTGCCCCAACGCGTCGGCGATCGCGTCGATCGTGTCGCGATCCCGCCCCTCCGAGAAGTTCGGCACGGCCTCGAGCGGGAGCACAGCCGTACTCTAGGAGCATAGGACCACAGCGCCGCGAGATGCGCCGCTCAGCTAGCCCGTGAACGGCGGCCGGTCGGCGCTCCTCGAGACGCCGCAGATCCGCACGGTCGTCCGGAGCTTGACCATCGGGCTCCCCCTGCCCGGCTGGAACGTCACCCGAAGGGTCAGCCGGTATCTGCGTTGCCCGGGCCGGAGCGCGAGGCGAACCTAGCTGCGCGCAGCATTCTGCGCTGCACTCTCGTGACGGACGGGTAATCCCCGAACGTCGTCTTGGGCCGGCGCCACTTTCCGCCACTCAACAGCGGGCCCCACCAAACCCCCTATTACCCTAGGAGCGTGAAGGCCTACTACGATGCCCGCGCGCGAGAGTACGACGACTGGTGGCTCGGCCGAGGCCTCTACGCAGGCAACCGGCCGCACGACTGGCACGACGAACGAGAGCAGCTGATTCGCTGGATCTCCGAGCTCCGGCCGGCCCGCACGCTCGACGTTGCGTGCGGAACGGCGTTCCTTACCCGGCACCTCCGCGGCGAGGTCGTCGGCCTGGATCAGAGCGCCTCGATGCTGGAGGTTGCCTCCGCGCAGGCGCCGCATGTCGAGTTCGTCCAGGGCGACGCGCTCGAGCTCTCGTTCGCCGACGACTCGTTCGACCGCGTCTTCGCGAGCTACTTCTACTGCCACCTCGAGGACGACGAGCGCCGTCAGTTCTTGGCGGAGGTCCGACGGGTCGCGAAGGAGCTCGTGGTCGTGGGAACCGTCCTCCGCGAGGGGGAAGAACCGACACGCTGGGACGAGCGCGTGCTGAAGGACGGCTCGCGCTGGAAGGTGTTCAAGCGCGTCTTCGTCCCGGACGAGCTGGCGCATGAGCTCGGCGGCCACGTTCTGCACTCCAGCCGCTTGTTCGTGATGGTCGCGTCGCCTTGACCCGGTGCCGCTCGGCGTACCGCTCGATCGCCTCTCTCCAGCGCGACAACCGCGTCTGCCGCGCCTGCACCGAGGCCGGGTTCCCCCTTGAATCGCTTCCCGTGGTTCAGCCGTACACGGGCCAGCGCGCATACATCCACGGACAGGCGCCCGGAGCGCTCGAAGGCCAGCAGCGGCTGCCGTGGCGCGGCCGCGCCGGACGGACCCTGCGCCGCTGGCTCCGGATGGACGAGGAGCAGTTCTACGCGACCTTCTACTGCGCATCGGTGACGCGCTGCTACCCGGGGAAAGCGTCGTCCGGCAACGGCGACCGGACGCCCACCCCCCGCGAGAAGGAGCTCTGCTCGTTCTGGCGCGAGTGGGAGCTCGCGCTCATCCGTCCAGAGCTGATCCTCGTCGTGGGCGGCCTCAGCGCCCGCCGTCTGCTCGGCGTGAAGAACCTCGGCCCGCACATCGGGCAACGGTTCGAGCTCGAGGGCGCCCTCGCGATCCCGCTACCTCACCCTTCCGGAACCAGCCGCTGGCTCAACGACCCGGCCAACCGCGAGCAGCTGGCCGAGGCGCTGGAGCTCGTCAGACAGGAGCTCCCTCGGCGTGGAATTGAGCCTCCTCGGTCGAGCCCTTGAGGGCCAGGGTCGAGGACCGGCCGCCCGAGACAAGCTGTGCGACGGCGTCGAAGTAGCCGGCGCCGACCTCGCGCTGGTGGCGGGTCGCCGTGTAGCCCTGTTCCTCCAGGTCGAACTCGCGCTCCTGGACGCGGACGTACGCAGGCATCCCCTCCTCCACATAGCCGCGCGCGAGATCGAACATCGCCGCGTTCAGGGAGTGGAACCCGGCCAGCGTGATGAACTGGAACTTGTAGCCCAGCTCGCCGAGCTCACTCTGGAAGCCGGCGATCTGCTCGTCGTCCAGGTGCTTGCGCCAGTTGAAGGAGGGCGAGCAGTTGTAGGCCATCAGCTTCCCGGGGAAGCGCTCGTGGATCGCCGCCGCGAACTCGCGCGCCTCGCCAATGTCCGGCGTCGACGTCTCGAACCAGACGATGTCGGCGTACGGCGCGTAGGCCAGCGACCGCTTGATCGCCGGCTCGAGTCCTGCCCGAACCTTGAAGAACCCTTCGGGCGTGCGCTCCCCGCTGAGGAACTCCTCGTCGGCGGGATCGACGTCGCTCGTCAGCAGCGTTGCTGCGTCCGCGTCGGTGCGTGAGATCAGCACTGTCGGCACGCCCATTACGTCGGCCGCCAGCCGCGCCGCCTTCAGCGTGCCGATGAACTGCGCGGTCGGGACGAGCACCTTCCCGCCGAGGTGTCCGCACTTCTTCTCGGAAGCGAGCTGGTCTTCGAAGTGGACTCCCGCTGCGCCTGCATCGATCATCGCCTTCATCAGCTCGAAGGAGTTGAGGTTGCCGCCGAAGCCGGCTTCGGCGTCTGCGACGATCGGCGCGAACCAGTTCCTCGTCGCTCCGCCCTCCTGGTGCTCGATCTGATCGGCACGCTGGAGCGCCTTGTTGATCCGCCGCACCATCGCGGGGACGCTGTTCGCCGGGTAGAGGCTCTGATCGGGATACGTCTCGCCGGCGAGGTTGTTGTCGCCCGCGACCTGCCAGCCGCTGACGTAGATCCCCTTCGCTCCCGCCTTGACCATTTGGACGGCCTGCGCGCCGGTGATCGCGCCCAGCGTCGGGAGGTAGGCCTCGGTGTGAAGAAGCTCCCAGAGGCGCCCGGCGCCGTGACGGGCAAGCGTGTGCTCGATGGGCAGCGAGCCGCGGAGCCGGGCGACGTCCTCTTCAGTCCAGTCCCGGCGGATGCCCGCCCAGCGCGATCGTCCGTTCAGCTTGCTCATGGTCGTCTCCTTCAGTCGATGTAGTCGTAGGCCGGCAGGGTCAAGAACTCTGTGAACTCGTCTGCGAGGGCCACGCGCTCGAACAGCTCTCGCGCATCCGCGAAGCGACCGCCCTCGAAGGCCTCCTCGTCGACGGCCTCGCGCACCCGCTGCGGCGTCACCCTCCCGTGCTGCACCCACTGCCAGATTTGCGAGCGCGAGATTTCGGCGGTCGCCGCGTCCTCCATCAGGTTGTCGATCGCGGCTGCTCCCACTCCGCGCAGCCACGACTCGACGTAACGGATCCCGACGCTGACGTTCGTCCGCAGCCCTTCGTGGGTGATCTCGCCGCCCTCGACGCGGAGGTCGAGGAGGTCCGCCGCACCGACCTCCACGTCCTCGCGCCGCCGGTCGACCTGGTTCGGCGCGTCGCGGAGCACGCCGTCGAAGACCTCCGTCGCCACGGGAACGAGGTCCGGATGGGCAACCCACGTGCCGTCGAAGCCGTCGCCTGCCTCTCGGACCTTGTCCTCGCGGACCTTGGCCAGCGCCGTCTCGTTCACCTCCGGGTCACGGCGGCTGGGGATGAATGCGGCCATGCCGCCCATCGCGTGGGCGCCCCGCCGATGACACGTCTTCACGAGCAGCTCCGCGTAGGCGCGCATGAAGGGCGTCGTCATCGTCAGTTGCGCGCGGTCCGGGAGGACGAACTCCGGACGGGCACGGAACTTCTTGATCAGGCTGAAGAGGTAGTCCCAGCGCCCGGCGTTCAGGCCGACGATGTGGTCGCGGAGCTCGTACAGGATCTCGTCCATCTCGAAGGCCGCGAGCACGGTCTCGATCAGGACCGTCGCCTTGATGCTTCCGGTGGGCAGGCCGAGCTCCTGCTCGGCGAAGTCGAAGACGTCGTTCCAGAGCCTGGCCTCGCGATGGTTCTCGAGCTTCGGGAGGTAGAAGTACGGGCCGGAGCCTCGTTCGAGGAGCCGCGTGCCGTTGTGGAAGACGTAGAGGCCGAAGTCGAACAGGCTTCCCGACACCGGCTCGCCGTCGACGAGCGCGTGCTTCTCCGGGAGATGCCAGCCGCGGGGTCGAACCAGGAGCACCGCCGGGTCGTCGCCAAGGGCGTAGGTCTTGCCGTTCGACTCGAGGGAGATCGTTCGCTCGATCGCGTCGATCAGGTTGACCTGGCCGTCGACGACGTTCTGCCACGTCGGTGAGTTCGCGTCCTCGAAGTCCGCCATGAAGACGCGGGCGCCCGAGTTGAGCGCGTTGATGATCATCTTCCGGTCGACGGGCCCGGTGATCTCGACCCGCCGGTCCTGAAGATCGGCCGGCGCCGCGGAGACGCGCCAATCGCCCTCGCGCACCTCCTCCGTCTCCGGCAGGAAGTCGGGCAGCGCGCCCGCGTCGAGCTCCGCCTGCCGCCCCGCGCGCGCGGCCAGCAGTCGCTCGCGCTCGGCGCCGAACCGGCGCTGCAGCGCCGCGACGAAGGCGAGCCCGTCGGGGGTGAGGACCTCGCCGGCCCTCCCCTTCACCGGACCCCGCAGCTCGACCGCGCTACTCGTTTCCGTGATCGCGCTCACAGAACTCCGGACATGTGCACTCGGCGACCTCGGCCGTGCTGAGGACAGGCTTCGGGCTCTCAACCAGACGGATCTGATGGGGCTTGGACCGCACGGGCCGCCGCTCCAGACGTAGTGCGCTCAACAGGTTCATCGGCCCTCCTTTCTGGCTGGCCGCGCCTGGGCGCTGGCGCGGAGCTGGGTGGAAGGCGCCTGACGTTACGCCTGCGCTGATCATAGCTCCAACTGATTGTTTTGATCTGTTTCATAGATCGTGTCAATATCTAGACGTGCGTCTAGGACAACTCCAGGCTTTCGTCGAGGTTGCTCGGATCGGAAGCGTGACGCGCGCGGCCGACGCCCTCTTCGTCACGCAGCCGACGCTCACCGCGCGCCTCAAGAGCCTCGAGCAGGAGCTCGACACCGTCCTCTTCATTCGCTCCAAGCGGGGCATGCGGCTGTCGGATGCCGGCCGGGCATTCCTGCCCTACGCCGAGCGTGCGCTCGACACGGTCTCGACCGGACGCCGGATGCTCGACGAGCTCGCTCGAGGCGAAACCGGCCATCTGGCTCTAGGCGCTGCTCCCGCAGTCAGCACGTACGTGCTCCCGCACATCCTGACCCGCTTCCGGGAAACCCATCCGAGGGTCTCGGTCGCCGTGCGCACGGGCCACTCCGAAGAGGTGCTGGAGCTCGTCCTCCGTGAGCAGGTCCAGGTCGGCCTCGGCCGCGTGCTACGTCATCCGCAGGTCGAGGCGATCCCGCTCTACGACGACGCGCTCGTGCTCGTCGTCGATCCCGGCCATCCGTTCGCGACCCAGGCCAGGATCCGGGCAGACCAACTGAGCGACGTCCAGCTGATCCTCTTCGACCGGACCTCGAGTTATCACCGGCTGACCAGCGAGCTCTTCCAACAGGTGGGCGCCGTTCCGCGCGGGATCATGGAGCTGGACAACATCGATGCCGCAAAGAAGATGGTCGAGCAGGGGCTTGGTGTCGCGCTGCTCCCGCACACCGCCGTGTCGGCCGAGCTCGAGGGCGGGACGCTCAGGGCGGTGACGCTCGCTAACGCTCCCGCCCTCCGACGCCGGATCGCCGTTTTCCGCCGCCGAGACTCGGGCCCGGCGTCGGGCGTCCTCGAGGCGTTCCTGAACTGTCTCTCCGACCTGCGGCCGGAGCTCCAGGAGGCCGCTCGCCGCTAGCTGTCAGGCGAAACGCGGCGGCTAGATTGCCGCGATGGCCGAGACTCCGTCGTACCGTCGCACATTCGTTCGCCTCCTCGGCTTCCTGAAGCCGTACAAGTGGTCGCTCATCGTGTCGGTCCTGCTGGCCGTCGGGTCCCAGGCGGCCGCTGTCGGCATGGCGTTCCTGACCGGCGATGGGCTCCAGCGGGCGGTGCAATCGGCCGACCGGCGGGAAATCTGGATCGTCGCCTTGGCGGTCCTCTCGCTCGGGCTCGTCCGTGCCCTGCTGATGCTCGGTCGACGTCTCATTTCGGGTCGCCAGGCTCTCGGCGTCGAGTTCGACATGCGCAACGGCATGTACGCGAAGCTCCAGCGGCTCTCGTTTCGGTTCTACGACCAGCACCAGACGGGCCAGTTGATGTCACGCGCGACGGTCGACCTCCAAGCGGTGCGCTTCTTCCTCGGTTATGGCCTGATCTTCTTCTTCCAGCACGTGATCACGGTGGTCGGCGTAACGGTCGTCATGTTCTTCCTCGACTGGCGCCTCGCGCTCGCCGCGACCGCGATCACGCCGCTGATCGTGGCCATCGCGTACCGCTACTCGAGCGTCTCGCACCCCGTGCTTCGCGACGTCCAGCAGAGGATGGCGGACGTCGCCACCGTCGCCCAGGAGAACATCGTCGGCGTCCACGTCGTGAAGTCCTTCGCTCAGGAGCACAGCGAAAGCGGCAAGTTCACGCACCGCTCCGAGGGAGTGTTCGGACGCAGCGTCGACGCGAACCGGCAGCGGGCTTTCTACGTGCCGCTGCTTTCGTTCTTGCCGCTGCTTGCGCAGGCCGTCGTCCTACTGCTGGGCGGACGGATGGTCGTGAACGGCGACCTCACGCTGGGCGCGTTCATCACGTTCAACGTGCTCGTCGCCATGCTCGTGATGCCGCTGCGGATGCTCGGCATGTGGATCGGACAGTCCCAGCGGGCAACGGCCTCCGGCGAGCGGATCTTCGAGGTGATGGACGAGCACGAAGACGTCGGCGATCGCCCCGGCGCCGTCGAGCTCCCGCCAGGTGAGGGACGTGTCCGCTTCGAGCGAGTCTCCTTTGGCTACGACGAGCGCCGTCCGGTCGTCCAGAACATCGATCTCGAGCTGGAGCCGGGCAAGACGGTCGCGTTCATCGGGCATACGGGCTCGGGCAAGACGACGCTTTCCGCCCTCGTGCCCCGCTTCTACGACGTGACGGCCGGCCGGATCACGATCGACGGCCACGACGTGCGCGACGTGACCCTCGCCTCACTTCGCCGCCAGATCGGCATCGTCGCGCAGGATCCGTTCCTCTTCTCGGCGACGGTGCGAGAGAACATCGCTTTCGGCCGCCCCGATGCCACGGAAGATGAGGTCGAGGCGTCGGCACGGCTCGCGCAGGCTGCGGACTTCATCGAAGAGCTGCCGGAGGGCTACGAGACCGTGATCGGCGAGCGCGGGATCACGCTTTCGGGCGGCCAGCGGCAGCGGCTCGCGATTGCGCGTGCCCTGATCATCGACCCGCGCATCCTGATCCTCGACGACGCGACCGCTTCCGTGGACGCGACGACCGAGGCTCGCATTCGGCTCGGGCTTCGCCAGGCGATGAAGGGCCGGACGACGATCATCATCGCGCACCGCCTGTCGACGCTGGCGCTCGCGGACGAGCTCGTGGTGCTCGATCGCGGCCGAATCGTCGCCCGTGGAACGCATGACGACCTGCTCGAGCACAGCCCCGTCTACCGGGAGATCTACGAGCACGGTCTCTTGGAGCGGGAGTTTGCGGAGCGGGTCGAGGCGCGGGCCGACGCGTCTGAGACGGCGGAGACCACTGAGGCTGCGGAGGCGACGGCGTGAGGTGGCTCTCGCCCAATGGTCGGGCCTCTGGCGGGGGCCGGCACGAACTCGGCGCGCCCGCGTCACGCACGCGCGCGCGTTTCGAAAGTAGGCTCGCGCCATGGGTCGGGGAGGTGGGGTCGCCCGTGCCACACGCGCGTGTACTTAGTAAGCGGCGGCGAGACGGGTGGGGCACGTGAGGGTCTGGCAGCCCGGCTCGCACCTCTCCGCCCAGCGCGACTCCAGCGTGGAGGACTGGTCGTGGCAGCGAACCGCCCGCCGGATCTCCACCCTCGCCCGGCTCACGGCGCCGTACAAGCTGCGCACGGCACTTGCAGCAGCGTCCCTCCTCGCGGCAACGCTCACCGCGCTCGCCCCGCCGTACCTGGCGAAGCTTGCGGTCGACGACGGCATCAGCAAGCAGGATCTCAAGGCGCTCAGCGTCATCGTCGTGCTCTTCCTCGTCGCGGGCGTCGCAAACCTCGCCACCTCCTCCGCTCAGACTTACTTCACCGGCTGGACGGGCGAACGGATCCTCGCCGACCTCCGCACCAAGCTCTTCCGCCACCTGCAGCGCCTCTCCCTCGGTTTCTACGAGCGAAACCGCGCCGGCACGATCATCAGCCGCCTGACGAACGATGTCGAAGCGCTCGACCAGCTCGTCACCGACGGCGTCACGACGCTCGTCCAGAACACCCTCATCCTCGTCGGCTCCGCCGCGGTGCTCTTCTACCTGGACTGGCGCCTGGCACTGGCGACCCTCTCCGTCATCCCGGCGATGGCGCTCGCGACCGCGATCTTCCGCGTCCGCAGCTCGCGCGCCTACCGAGCCGTTCGCGAGCGGCTCGGCCTCGTCACCGCGACGCTCGCCGAAGACATCGCCGGCATGCGCGTCGTCCAGTCCTTCACGCGGGAGTCGGCGCGCCGCCGGAACTTCGAGGAGGTCAACGCCCACTACCGCGCCGCCAACCAGCAAACGGTCGTGAACAGCGGCGTCTACTTCCCGTTCGTCGACTTCCTCTCGTCCGTCGCCACCGCCGTCGTCCTGGGCTACGGCGGCTACCTCGTCGCAGGCGGCGATATCTCCGTCGGAACGCTCTTCGCGTTCATCCTCTACGTGTCGAACTTCTTCGACCCGGTTCAGCAGCTCTCGCAGCTCTACAACACGTTCCTGGCCGCCGTCGCCGCACTCGACAAGATCATGGACGTAATGGACGAGGATCCGGAGGTGCTCGACGGGCCCGGCGCCGTCGAGCTCGGCCGCATCGAGGGCCACGTCCGACTCGACGACCTCCGCTTCGGCTACGGACACGGCCCCGAGGTGCTGCACGGGATCGATCTCGACGTGCCCGCCGGAACCACGGTGGCGCTCGTCGGCCACACGGGTGCAGGGAAATCGACGATCGGCAAGCTCCTCGCCCGCTTCTACGACCCGCGCGAGGGCTCGATCACGATCGACGGCGCCGACCTCCGCAACGTGACGCAGGAATCGCTCCGTCGTCAGCTCGGGATCGTCCCGCAGGAGGGTTTCCTCTTCGCCGGCTCGGTGCGCGAGAACATCGCCTTCGGACGTCCCGGCGCGACGAACGACCAGATCCGTTCGGCGGCCGCCGCAGTCGGGGCGCACGAGTTCATCATGCGACTCGAGGACGGCTACGAGACGGACGTCCAAGAGCGCGGGACCCGCTTGTCGCTCGGCCAGCGCCAGCTCGTCGCGTTCGCGAGAGCGCTGCTCGCGGATCCCCGGATCCTGATCCTCGACGAGGCCACTTCCTCGGTCGACATCGGAACCGAGCGCAAGATCGAGACCGCGCTTCGAACCCTCCTTGCCGGACGCACGGCGTTCGTCATCGCACACCGGCTCTCGACCATCCGCGGCGCCGACCTGATCGTCGTGCTCGAGCACGGAAAGATCGTCGAGCAGGGCACGCACGACGAGCTCATGGCGCGGCAGGGCCTCTACACCGCCCTGTATGGCGACTGGGCAGCCGACGTCGCCTAACGGCGCCGGCGACATGGTGAGGGACGTCGTGCGCGAGAGCTGGCGCCTGTTCCTCGCGCGTTTCTGGCGCACGCTGATCGTCGTCGCTCTCCTGCTCGCGCCACTCGAGCTCGTACTCGTCCTGATCGACCCGGAGGTCTCGCGCGGTTCCGCCGGGTGGTGGCTCTGGGTTGCGTTCTCGTCGGCCGTCACGCTCGTGGCCTTCCCGTGGATCATCGGCGCGCTCGTTCACGACGTCGCCACGGACGACCGCGGGCCGACGGAGCCCTACGCGCGAACGCGGGACCGCTTGCCGGATCTCCTCATCTCGGCGGTGGTGACGACCATCGGAATCCTGCTCGGATTGATCGCTCTCGTCGTCCCGGGCCTCATTCTGATGGCCCGCTGGGCGCTGATCGTTCCGCTGATCGTGCTCGAACGTGCCCCGTGGCGCGTGGCACTCGCCCGTTCGAACCAGCTCGTCGAGGGCCGGACGGCGGCCGTGCTGGCGATCTTCGTGCTCCTGACCCTGATCGGGATCGCGTTGGTCGCGATCCCGGTCGGGGTGGGTTACTTCCTCTTGGGCGGGGTGGTCGGGGCGTGGCTCGCGACGATGGCGATCAACACCGTCTTCATCGCCTTCTACGCGTTCGCGCCCTTCGTCCTGTACCGGAAACTGACCGGAGAGCGGCTACAATCCGAGCCCCGTTGCGGGGTCGTCTAATGGTAGGACGCTCGGCTCTGGACCGAGTAGTCTAGGTTCGAATCCTAGCCCCGCAGCCTCTCTGAAGCCGCTCAGGCTGCGGCGCCGAGCAGCGCGACGGCGAGCAGGCAGAACACGATGAAGCTCGCCGCGACGAGCAGTTTCAGCGTGAGCAGATTCTCCCGTTCCATCGAGGTGGACCATGGCACCGGACCGCCCGTCTCTCAACGAGCCGAATGGCCAGTTTTCGTGCCGTCCGACGCGCTCTCTAGCCTCTCCCCCGTGCTGAGGGACGGCGTCTGGCGCGGCGCGGCGGAATTCGTCGGGACCTTTGCGCTCGTCTTCATCGGTGCCGGCGCGGTTTTGGCGGCCGGGCCGCTCCCGGAGTCGGGCATCGTCGCGATTGCGTTCGCAAACGGCCTCGCGATGGCGGTCATGGTCTCGGCCGTCGGTCACATCTCGGGCGGCCATTTCAATCCGGCGATCACGCTCGGTTTCCTCGTCACCGGACGGCTCTCGCCAATTCTGGCCGTCGTCTACTGGGTCTTTCAGCTGAGCGCCTCCGTCGCGGCTGCGGCACTCCTGCGCTGGATCTTCCCGAGCGACAGGGAGGGCAATCTCGGGGCTCCGGCACTGGGCCCCGCGATCCAGCCTGAGGTTGGGCTCGTGGTCGAGGCGATCCTGACGTTCTTCCTCGTCTGGGTCGTCTTCGCCACCGCCGCCGACCCACGTGGAACGTTCAAGTCGATCGCCGGGCTCGCCATCGGCCTGACCATCACGATGGACGTCCTCATGGGCGGCGTTCTCACCGGCGCGGCGATGAACCCGGCCAGGGCATTCGGCCCCGAGTTGATCGCGAACGACTGGAGCGACTTCTGGATCTGGTACGTCGGCCCGCTGGCCGGCGGAGTGATTGCGGCAGTCGCGTACGAGATGCTGTACCTCCGCCCACTCGGGCCTGCCGTCGTCGGCCCGCCCGAGACCGGCGTCGAAGAGCCGCGTCCGGGCGACACCGCGCTCTCCTAGCTCACTCCGTCGAGCGATCCAGCTTGCGGCGTTCGCCCGGCGTCAGGCCTTCCTGTGGCGCGGCGCCCGGACCGCTCATCACTGTTCCGCCCTCTTCAACCACGTCGCGTGGGTCCGTGTGGCGGTACTTCTCGCCCTGCGTGCAGCTGCATGGATCGACAGGCCGGTCGAGGAGGGTCAGGTCGCCATGCCGGCGACCCGCGATCGGCTCGTCACTGTGTCCGAAGAGCCGCTTGAGCCACGAGAATGTCACGCGAGCCTCCTACCCGGAGGTCGCTACACTTATGCGCCCCGGCGCATTCGTCTAGTGGCCTAGGACGCCGCCCTCTCACGGCGGTAGCACGGGTTCGAATCCCGTATGCGCCTTCCTGCTCGGCTTGGCTCAGCCGAAGTCGCATGACTACACGGGACGGGTCTGCCACCCGTGCCGCGAATGCTCAGGTGGTGGCGCTACCGGTGGCGCTATCGAGACTCCTGGTGTCGAAGGAACTCAAGGGGGCCTCAAACCCATCTGATTTCTGGGCTCTCGGCTCGCTCGGCATCTCAGGGAGTCGGTCGAGGAGCGCCTCGCCGGAATGAACGGCGGCTCCGATGTGTTGAGCACCCCAAGTTCTAAATTGCCTCGCTCGCCGAGGCCGCATTCGCGGCCTGGCAAGAAGCCGGGCGGGTCGGCTACCGAAGAAAGCGGCCCGGGTCCCGATTCTCGCGCGATATCGGGCGCGGCCTTTC
>DATGDB010000079.1:0-48520 GCA_035311205.1 Gaiellaceae bacterium
GGCGCCGACCTCTTCATCTATCCCGGCACCGAGCACTATTTCGCTGAGCACGACGGCCAGGCCGCCGCGCTGCTCACGCAGCGAGTGCTCGACCTCCTCGCTACGCGGTAGCGATCAGTCTCTCGAACGCGGGCTCGTTTCGGATCGGGTCGAAGTCCGAATCCTGCTTCGCGAAGGGTCGGAAGAACTCGGACATTTCGATCGCGCGCTCGAGATGCTCGAGCGCGTCGGCCGGCCGGCCGGCCAGGCTCTCGACGCAGGCGACGTTGTAGAACAGGTTCGAGTACTCAGGATGAGCCTCGAGCAACTCGCGCCCGCGGTCGGCCGCCTCGGCGTACTCGCCGGCCTGGTAGAGCGGTATCAGCGGTGCCCAGAGCTCCGGGGCGTAGCGGTTGGTCGTGGCCGGCAGGGTGATCCAGGGGTGGCGTCGTGAGTCGTACCCCGATTCGATCGGCGGCGGAAAGGACGGGTCCGCGAAGGCGCCGATCGAAACAACGATCAGGTCGGGCTCCTCCGGTTCTGTGTAGAAGACCTGCGAGCCGCACTCCGGGCAGAAGTGGAAGACGTGCTCCTTCTTGTCCGCCTCGTCGGAGATTCGCGAGTAGTCGCTGAAGCGACCGTCGACCTTCACCTGATCTGCTTTGTACCCCGCCTGCATCCCGAAGGCGCTTCCGGTCCGGCGTTGGCAGGCAAGGCAGTGGCAGATCGAGACCGCGAACGGATCACCCTCCGCTTCCACACGAAGTTGCCCACAGTGGCACCGGGCCTCTCGGGTAGGCATGGCCGCGAAATCTAACCACGCGTAGATTGCGGCGAGCTAAGCAACGACGCAAGGAGGTCCTGTGAGTTCTTACAAGGTCGCGCACCTGGACGAGATCGAAGAGCTGAGCGACGGCCGCGCTCCCTACCGGCCCGTTCGGCACCACTTCGGCATCACAGCCTTTGGCATCAACTCGTGGACGGCCCGTGATGCCGGCGATCGACTCATCAACGAGCACGACGAGTCCGACTTCGGGGAGGAAGAGCTCTACCTCGTGCAACGAGGGCGCGCGGTCTTCGAGCTCGACGGCGACCGTCTGGACGCTCCAGCCGGCACGCTCGTTTTCGTCCCGTCCGATGTGAACCGAACGGCGTTCGCCGAGGAGCCCGGCACGACGCTCATCGCGGTCGGCGGCGTCCCGGGGAAGGCCTACGAGCCCGGCGGCTGGGAGCTCTGGGGCCCGATCAGACCGCTCTACGAGGCCGGCAATTACGCCGAGGCGGCCGACCGCGGGCGTGAGTTGCTCGACGGCGATCCCAAGTACCCGAACCTGTTGTACAACCTCGCCTGCAGCGAGAGCCTCGCGGGCCGGACGAACGACGCGATCGAGCATCTCGGGCAAGCGATCGGGCTGACCGAGCTGGCTCGCTCCTACGCCAAGGACGACCCGGACTTCGATCCGATTCGCGACGAGCCCGCCTTCAAGGACCTAATGGGCGATTGAGAAGCTGGCGCACGGAGGCTGCTCGTCTACTCCGGTTCGCACGAAGAGATCCCGGTGTAACTCTCGTCACCGTCGATAGGTGGACGCTCGCAGAGGAGCTCTGGTGCTACGGCGAGGACGCGCTCTACCTCAGACCGCTGGAGATGTCCGACGACGACATGGTCCGGGTGTGGGACCTGGCCGGGAAGATCTATCTGAAGGGCGAAGGGCGCTCCGCCGGCGAGGCCGCGTCTCTAGCGGCGGCGCGTTGAGATCGGCGGCCCGAACGATTGTGCCCGGCCGTTCCCGCGGCGCGATGGGTCGGGCCGCCGGTTCTCCGGCACCTTGATCGCGGATCGTCCGCCTTGGTGTGCCAGCGGCTCGTCGTCGAAGCGAGGGATCACGTGCAGGTGGGCGTGGTGCATGGGCTCCCCGACCTCCGAGAGGCAGTTCCAGATGAGCGTGTACCCGTCGGGGGCGAGGCGTTCGTCCTGTGCCGCCTTCGCCTTGAGGAGCAGCTCGTGTGTCGCTTCCCACTCCTCAGGTGTGAAGTCGAACGGCGACGTGCGATGCGCGATCGGGATGATGACGCCGCATCCCGGCAATACGTCCGGCGGATCGCGCGGATCGCGCGTCGAGGCGTAGAGGCAGTAGGCGTTCTCGATGCAGACCTCCGCCGCGCGAAACTGTGTGAGATCGCAGAAGACGCAGTCGCTCTCGCTCATGGAAGCCAGCCCTCGCGGTAGCGCGATCGTTCAGAGGGCCCAAACTGGGCATAAGCCTCGTCCGGATCAGTCGTCTCTTGTTCGACGCCGGCGCTGTGGCGAAGCGCAGCTTCATCCACCGTGTACGCCCGCTTTGGACCGGTCGAGCGGTCGCGGCCGCCGACGGCCACGACGGCACATCCCTTCTCCCCGGCTCCGATGATCGTGTGCTGCGTCTTTGGCGGACAGTGGACGAAATCCCACTGCCGGAGTGGTCGTTCCTCGCCTTCCACGATGAGCAGCGCCTCGCCGGCGATCACGAGGAAGTCCTCCTGATCGGCCTCCCAGTGGTACATCCCCATGGGCTCGCCGGGCCCCAGCACCGTGACGTTCACGCCCAGTTGCGAGAAATCGGGCTTGTGTTCCTCGAAGCCCTCGAACTCGCAGTAGAACCCGCGCCGATCACG
Source organism: Gaiellaceae bacterium (assembly GCA_035311205.1). Lineage (GTDB taxonomy): Bacteria > Actinomycetota > Thermoleophilia > Gaiellales > Gaiellaceae > JACDAN01. The sequence continues at coordinate 2,635 of DATGDB010000079.1, forward strand.
CGCGTACCACGGTGCGTCGCGCGCGTTCATCACGAACCAGCCCTCTCCGGTCGGCACGAGTCCGTGCTCGGTTGACTCCAGCGGCGACTCGGAAACCACGAGCGAGAGTATGTCGAGAGCGCGATAGCCTCCCCGCGGTGAAGGTCGGGATCGTCGTCCCGTACTCGTGGTCCTTTTGGGGCGCCGTCGTGGAGCACGCGGAGCTCCAGGCGCAGACGCTGCAGGCACTCGGCGTCGAGACGCGGACGATCATGGGCAACGATCCGCCCGGGCAGTTCACGCGGGCCCTCCACCCGCGCGTCGGCCGCGACGGGCCTCCACCGCCGGATGTGATTCCCGTCGGGCGCTCGGCGATCGTTCCGGCGAATGCCTCGCTCCCGAACATCATCCTCGGCCCGCGGTCGGTGCTGCGGATCAAGCGGGTGCTCGAGCGGGAACGGTTCGATCTCCTCCACGTGCACGAGCCGATGACGCCCGTCCTTTCGATCGGGACGCTGGCGCTGGCGCGGTCTCCGGTCGTCGGGACGTTCCACGCGTCCGGAGACCTGAGCTGGGCGAAGTTCGGCATGCCGCTATGGGGGTTCCTGCTCGATCGGATCGATGCGCGGATCGCCGTCTCCGAGCGCGCTCGAACGACTGCGGAGCAGTATTCATCGGGCCGGTACGAGGTGATTCCGAACGGCGTGCTCATTCCTCCCGAGGCCGATCCGTCGGGGCGGGAGGATCGGATCCTGTTCGTCGGCCGACAGGAGGCTCGCAAGGGCTTGCCCGTGATGCTGCGCGCTTGGCCGGAGATCCGGCAGCGCACCGGCGCCCGCTTGCGGGTGATCGGCGCCGATCCGCTCGCCGTGCGCTTGCTGATCGCCCGGCAGCGAGTCTCGGACGACGGGATCGATTCTCTCGGCTTCCTTCCCCAGGAGCGTCTGACGGCGGAGCTGCTCTCGGCGAAGGCGATGGCTGCGCCGTCCCTGGGCGGTGAGAGCTTCGGAATGGTGCTGACGCGGGCCTTCGCGGCGGCTACACCCGTCGTGGCCTCCGATATCGAGGGCTACCGTGATGTCATGACCCCGGAGACGGGCCTCACGGTTCCGCCCGGCGATCCCCGCGCCCTGGCGGACGCCATCGTGGAGCTGCTCGCCGACGAGGATCGGCGCTGCCGGCTCGGGCTCGCCGCGCGCCTGATCGCCGAGGAGGGCTACTCGTGGGACGAGATCGGACGGCGGCTGCTTCGGGTATACGAGCGGGTGCTCGGACAGGTGCGAGCTGCCGCATGACCCCGTTTCCACGGAACTGGTTCCTCAGGGCTCTCTTCGCCCTCTCGATGCTTGTCACGATTGTCGGGCTGGTCTGGTGGCGCGGGCCGGACTGGGGCGATGTCGGCCGGGCGTTCGAACTGGTCTCCTGGGGTTGGATCGCCGCGGCGATTGGCCTGAATCTGCTCTCCGTCGTCGTTCGGGCGCTGGCCTGGCGGACCGTCATCGATCAGGCGCTGCCCGAGGACCAGATGCCTCGGTTTCCACGGATCTTCTCCGCGTTCTCGATCGGGCTCCTCGCGAACGCTGTGCTGCCCGGGCGGATCGGGGAGCTGGCGCGGGTCGCTGTCCTCACGCGGGACATGCCGCGTGGAGCGGGCGCGACGGGCCGGCTGCTCGGGTCAGTGTTCGCGCACCGGCTGTTCGACATCGTTCCAGCGTTGCTGCTGACCGGCTACGTGCTGGCCACGGCGAAGATCCCCGAGTGGGCGATCACGAGCCTCCTGATCGTGATCGTCGTCGGCGTCGCGCTCTTCCTCGTCACGATCCTCGTTGCCGGCCTCGAGCACCGGCCGCTGCCGGAAGGCGCGCGAGCCGCGAGAAGGCTGCTCGCGATGGCGCGCTTGGGCCTCAACGTGATGCGGGAGCCCGGTGCTGCGGTGGCGGCGGCGCTGCTCCAGACGCTGGGCTGGCTCCTCCAGCTTCTCGCGGTGTGGGCGACGATGTTCGCGTTCGGGCTCGACGAGCACTTGCCGGCCGCCGGCCTTGTGCTGCTGCTCATGAACGTCGCGAACCTGTTCCCGTTGTGGCCGGGCAACATCGGCCTGCTGCAGGCCGTGGTGGCTCTCCCGCTGCGCTCCTACGGCGTGCCGTACGCGACCGGGATCGCCTTCGGGCTCGGGCTCCAGGTGATGGAGATGTCCGTCGGCGTCGGAATCGGGCTCCTCTTCCTCACGCGGGAGGGACTGTCCCTGGCCATGCTCCAACGGATCGAGGCGGATCGGGAGGAGGAAGAGCCGGCCGACGAGCCGGAACGCGCCCGTGCGCGCGCTGGCGTCTCCCGCTAGCCTCAAAGAAGTCCTGTCCGCGCGTGAGGCGGCCGCGGCGCTGGCCGAGGGGCTGCGGGCCGGCCGGGCCGAGGCGGTGGAGCTGGCGGTTGCGGACGGAGGCGAGGGCACGCTGGAGGTTCTCGCGTCGGCTCTCGGCGGGGAGTGGCAGGAGGCTCTCGTGCCGGATCCGCTGGGGCGGGAGGTTCGCGCTCGCTGGCTGTTGCTTCCGGGCGCGGCGGCGGCGGTCGAGTCGGCCGAGGCGATCGGGCTAGGGCTCGTCGGCGAGGACGAGCGGGACGTCATGCACGCCTCGAGCCGCGGGCTCGGAGAGCTGATCCAGGCAGCGTTGGCCGTGGGCCCGGCAGAGCTGATCGTCTTTCTGGGCGGGACGGCGACGGTCGACGGCGGCGCCGGGTTGCTTGAGGTGGTTGACCGGATTCCGATCCCGGTGCGCGCCGCTTGCGACGTCCGGGCGCCGCTGTTCGACGCCGTGCGCGTCTTCGCGCGGCAGAAGGGGGCGACGCCGGAGCAGCTCGGGGAGCTCGAGCGGCGGCTAGAGAACGCGACACTCGAGCCGTACCGGGATCTGCCCGGAGCGGGCGCGGCGGGCGGCCTGGGAGCTGCATTGGCCACGCTGGGCGCCGAGTTGGTCGAGGGCGCACCGTTCATTCTCGCGCTGATCGGATTCCTCGATCGGGCGCGTGACGCTGACCTCGTCATCACCGGAGAAGGCGCGATCGATCGGTCGACCTTCATGGGCAAGGCGCCGGCAGCTGTTTTGGCCGCGTGTCAGGAGGCCGATGTGCGCTGCGCGCTCTTCGGCGGGCGCGTGGTCGAGTGGAGGGAGGGCGGCGAGATCTACGAGCTCAGCGGCGAGCCGAAGCGAGCGCGAGAGGATCTCGTCGGGCTTGGTGCTCGGTTGGCGCGCGAGTAGTTACTCGGGCTGCGACTGGTCGTACTGCTTGACGGCCCCCTGCAGCAGCTTCCAGGCGATGCTCGGCGTTTCCTCGACGAGCGGGCGGAACTCCCAGAAGGTCATCCCGAAGGTCTTGAGCTCCGTGGCCGCCGTGACGGTCGCGGTGCGCGCGCCCTGCGTGATAAGGGCGATCTCGCCGAAGTAGTCGCCGGGGCCGAGCATGCGGCGCTGCTCGCCTTTGACCGTGACCTTCGCTTGGCCGTCCTCGATCACGAAGAAGCCGACCGCGCTCTCACCTTCCACCGCGATTTCCTGGCCGGCGTGGAAGATTCGCTGCTTCATCGCGTTCGCGACGTGCTCGAGCTCCCTCCGGTCGAGGTCGGAGAAGAGCGGGACCTGCTTCAGGAGGTCGGCTGCGTCGCTCGCCATCGTGGGCGGATTCTAAGCAGGTTCGATTGGCCTGAGGGTTTCGATCTTGCCCTGCGCTGAGTCCAGCTTCTCCAGGCAGATGCGATGGAGCTCCTCGCCGCGTTCCCAGAGCTTGATCGCGCTGTCGAGGTCGGCCTGGCCGGACTCGAGCTGCTGAACGATCTGCTCGAGCTCTCTCCGGGCCTCTTCGTAGGTCATCTGGTCTCCCCGACTGACGCGCCGAAGCTGCCCTGGCCGAGCTCGACGTCGACGTGGGAGCCGGGCTCGATCTCCGCGGAGGTGCGGACGATGCGGCGGTCGGTGCGGACGATCGCGTACCCGCGCTCGAGCGTGGCGCGCGGCGAAAGCGCGCGCAGGCGGCCATGCGCGGTCTCGAGCCGGGCGCGCTTGCGCTCGAGCAGGAGGAGCGGCGCGCCCTGGAGGCGGCGGCGCGTCTGGGTCAGGCGCTCGCGAAGCTCATCTGCGTCAGGGACGACGAGGCGGGCAGCGACGCTCGGAGTGGATGCGCGTGCGTCGGCCGCGAGGTCGGTGAGCGGCGTGTCCTGCTCGTGACCGACGGCAGAGACGATGGGAACGCGGCAGGAGGCGACCGCGCGCACGAGCCGCTCGTCGCTGAACGGCAGGAGATCTTCGAAGCTGCCTCCGCCTCGGGCGAGGACGATTACGTCCACGTCCGGTCGCGCGCAGAGATCCTGGAGGGCCGTGGTCAGGGCGGGCGCGGCGCGTGGGCCCTGGACGTAGGTCTCGGCAACGACGACACGCGCGGGCGGGAAACGAGTCGTGATCGCGGTCAGCACGTCGCGCTTTGCCGCGGCGTCGTTGCCGGTGACCAGGCCGACGCGGCGCGGGAAACGCGGCAACCGGCGCTTGCGGGTCGGCGCGAACAGGCCCTCGGCGGCCAGCTTCTGCTTCAGCCGCTCGAGCGCGGCCAGGTGGTCGCCGAGCCCGAACCGTTCGATCGAGAGCGCCCGGAAGCGGAAGTCCCCGCGGGCCTCGAAGAGCTCAGGGCGGCCGAAGACGTGGACTCGCTCGCCGTCCACGAGGTCGAGCCGCAGGCCGTCGAACTGACCGCGCGGCATGGACACGGGAAGACAGGCGCCGTCGCCAGGATCCTTGAGCGTCAAGAACACGCTCTGCCAGCGCTCCTGCCGGCGGAGCTCCGTGACCTCGCCCTCGACCCAGACGGTCGGCAGGCGCGTCAACCAGGTAGCGACGCCGCGGTTGAACGCGGAGACGCTGTAGACCATTCGGTCGCCGTACTGCTCGGCCTCGACCTTCATGAGGTCATGCTGCCAGCAGCGGCTCCAGTGGGCCAGAGGCTCGAACGGACGGGCCGACGACGGCCCAAACCGTCCCGCCGAGCCGTGTCCTTGTGCCAGGCACCGGGACAGTGGCCGGAAGAGAGGCGGCTACAAGAGGATTTCGGCTGCGACGGTCGCTTCGCAGCCCTGCTTCACGAGCTCGACGGCTTGGTGGAGATCGGCTTCGCTATGGGCGAGCCGCTCGGCCAGGTGGACCGGATAGCCCGCTTCGATCAGCACGTGCAGCCTCCAGCCCGCGACCTTTTCGCGATCGGTCTGGTTGTGTTCGGCGATCTCGGTCATAGCCCGGCTTGATTTCGTTCTCTCATTGACGAACCCTGCTCGCGGAAGTTGGCCGGTTGCGGCGGTCAGCGCCGCGTCGTCGGGACGGAATCCTGCTCGTCGACGCGCCGAGCGAGCTCCTGCAGCCTGCGCTCGAGCACCGCCCGTTCCGCCTCGGCCTCCTCGGCCAGGCTGCTCAGCCGCTGGCGCAGCTGGAGCTCAGTTTGGGCCAGCTGGCGCTGAAGCGAAGCGATGAACTCGTCGCGCTGGCGTTCGAGGCCGGCCGTGACCTGACGGAGCCGCTTGTCCACTCGCTGCGAGCCCGAATCGGCCACCTGCGCGAGGCGCTCGGCGAGGACGGACTCCGCTTCTCGCGCGAACATGTGCACCGCGCGATCGAGTTCGCGGGCGAGACGGCGCGCCGCGTCTTCGCGGGCGGTCTTGACCGTCGCGTCGAACTGCAGCGCCGCGGCCTCGGCGAAGCGGCCGGTGGCCTGGTTCGTCGCCCGCTCGAGGCTCTCCAGCTGACGGCGCTCAATATCGGTGAGGCGCGCCTCGACACGACGAGCGACGTCCGCCTCCTCGCGCTCGATGCGCTCGGCCATCCGGCGGTCGCGGGCCTTCAGCCGCTTGTTCATCTCCACGACGCTGCGCCGGCTCTCGGCGGCATGCAGCTCGAGCTCCGACCGAAACGACGCCACGGCCGCATCCGCTGACTCCTGGAGCTCCTCCCGGAGCTTGGCAAACGCCGCCGCCTGAACTGCGCCGGCGTCGTCGATCTTCTCGCGATCGGTTTGAAACCGAGCCTCGGCCTGGGCGACCAGGGCCTGTTGGCGCTCACGAAGCTTCGCGTGTTCGGCAGTGAGCGACTGCTGCGTCCGTTCGATGTCGTCCGCCCAACCCGCGAGTCGCTGCTCCACGCGCTGCTGGATCTCCGTGAGACTCGCTGCGAGCTCGGCAAGCGCCCGCTCCTCGTGCTCGACGACGGCCCGGCGGCGCTCCTGGGCGATGCGCCGCTCCTCCTGCTGGAGCCGCGACAGCGAATCCGCACGCTCGCGAGCCATCAGACGCTGGATCTCGGCGGCGCTCGCCTCGGTCTCCCGGCGGATGAGCTGCGTCAGCTCGTCGCGGGCGCGGTCGAGCTCCTGCTCTACGTCGGCGAGACGTTCGGCTCGGCGCTGTCGGCGTCGGAAGAGGCCCATCTCAGAATCGTAAGACGAGGAGCGTGGCGGCGAGTGAGACCATCGCGGCGGCGAGAAGGCGCAGCGCAGCCTCGGATGATCCGATCAGGGTGTTGATCGTGATCTCTTCATGCGTTCCGTCGGCCATGCTCAGGCTGCCCGCAACGGCGTCTACGCGACGGCGGACCATCCGCACCTGCGTCGACAGCTTCCGCTGCGCGAGGCTCGTCAGGAGGGCGAAGAACGCACCAAGCACCGCAACCAGCGCCGTCTCTTCGGCGACGACGAAATAGCCCGTGAGCAGGGGAAAAGCCCCCCAGGCGATCCCGAACCAGAGATCCGTGTGGAAGAAGCCGCCGAAGAGCTCGAGGTTGTAGGCAAGAACGAGGAAGCCGCCGGCGCCCACGAACGCAAGCAGCCAGAGCGTCCAGGTGACCGCTGCGGCGACGCCGATCGCGACCGCCCCACCGATCGACGCAGCGGCCAGCGCGATGAGCATCCGGTCGGAGATGCGCGTCTTGAGCGGTCGCCCGTTGAGCTCGTCCAGCGCGTGCGCTCCGATCCCCAGCGCGAGGAAGAAGGCGGCGAGCGCCGCGAGGAGGCGCGTGCCGGCCGGCTCCGGCGCGAGCGCCGCCCCGATCGCGACGTACGACAGGTGCCACGCCGTATACGGCAGGTGCAACAGCGTCACGTAGTCGCGCCAGCCGCCCGGCGCGAGCGCGTAGAAGGCAGGACGGCTCACACGCGTCCCCACATAACGAGACCGCCGCCGAGGCTGAGTCGCTTGCTTCGGATGTCCTTGATCCCCGCGCCCTTCCAGAGGTCGCGAAGGTCGCAGCGCCGGTGGAACTCACGGATGCTCGGCCCGAGGAACGATCCGACCTCTCGCCAGCCCGGCGAGATGAGGGCTCCGAGGACGGGCAGGCCGATCCGCACATAGAGCTCCCACGCGGGCCGCGCGAGGCCACGCGGCAGGCCGAACTCGAGCATCGCGATCGTGCCTCCCGGCCGGATCACGCGGGCAAGCTCCCGCATCGTCGCCGCCGGATCGGCGACATAGCGGAGCAGGTAGGTAAAGGTCAAGGCCGCAAAGGACGCGTCCTCGAAAGGCAGGCGCTCGGCGCTCGCCTGGACGAGCTCGATGCGGCCCGCGAGCCCGGCTGCTTCGACCCGGCGCCTCCCGGCCTCGAGCATCTCCGGGCTCTGGTCGAGGCCGACGACGCGGCAGCCCCGGCGGCGGGTGAGCTCGATCGCAACGGCAGCGGTGCCGGTCGCCACGTCCAACACGGTGTCCTCGAGGCCGACCTCCACCCTGGACACGAGGAACCGTCGCCAGCGCGGATCCTGGCCGAAGGAGAGGAGGCGCGCGTAGCGGTCGTACGTCGGTCCGAGGGGCGCGAACAGCTCGACTGCGTCCACAAGGCCGAGTTTATGTTTGTCCGGTGGCACTGCAAGACGATCTCGAGCGGATCGCCGGAGCAGCCGCGAGGTTCGTCGGGGCGGGGGAGGAGCTCGCAGGCATCCTCGCCGCGGAGCCGCCGCTGCGAGAGCGGACCTATCTCTGCGCCTTCAGCTCAGCCGAGGGCGTGACGTGGCTCGTGCTCGACCACCAGGGCGAGCCGGTGACCGACCGGGAGTGGGTTCGCCAGGTCGTCACGCTGGTGGCGCTCGCCGAGCTCGCCGAGGAGAGCGCGGGAGGCGGCGAGCTCGACGAGCTGCGCTCTCGATTGGTCGCGCTGCGCCTGACGGAAAACCCGCCGGGCATCGATGAGGCCGAGGAGGCCGTCGCTTCGCTGCAACGGACGCTCGGGGGTCCGCCGCGCGTCGCGACCGCCGAGTTCCTGGACGACGTCGGCTCGGCGACGAAGCGCCTGGAAGAGACGCTGGGCGAGGCGGCCGCGTCACCTTTCGCCGAGGCCATGAAGCAAGGCTCGGAATCCGTGAACGCCCTGACCCGCGACGTCGAGTCGCACTACAAGGTGGAGTTGCAGTGACGGCGCCTCCCCTGGAGCGCGTATCGTGGAGGACATGGAAGGCAGCTTTGGTTTCCCCATGGGAGGCGACCCCGAGGACCTGATGCGCGGGCTGCGCGAGTTCGCCGAGCGGCAGGCTGAATCCGTCGCGGAGGCCCAGCGCGAGCAGTTCGCGACGCTGACCCTGAACACGGCCGTGCAGCTGACAGCGGCTGCGCTCTCACAGATCAACGTGCAGGGTGCCTCGGACGAGCAGGCGATCGCACTACGCGACGCGATGCGCGTCCTCTTCCCCGAGGCGGTGGCGCTCGTTTCCGCTGCCCGCCAGGGGTTTATGCGCGAGTAGACTCCGCCCGCCCGTGGCCCTGCTGGATCGCGCCATCGTCAGCGCCCTGCCGGCCGTCCCCAAGCCGATCGTCCGCCGGATCTCGCAGCGCTACATCGCGGGTGAGCAGGTCGAAGACGCCTGCCGCGTCGTCAAGGGCCTGAACGCGCAGCGGAAGATGGCGACGATCGACGTCCTCGGCGAGGAGATCACGACCGAGGAGGAGGCGCGGCATATCGCTTACGCCTACGACGACGTCTTCCGCGCGATCGGCGAGCAGGGGCTCGACTCGAACGTCAGCGTGAAGCTGACAGGCCTCGGGCTGAAGCTCGGACGGGACATCTGCAGGCGCAACCTCGAGCGAACCGTGCGCGGCGCGGCCGAGCGCGGCAACTTCGTCCGGATCGACATGGAGGACTCGAGCTGCACGGACGACACGCTCACCCTCTACCGCGAGCTGCGCGAGGTGGGGCTCGACAACCTCGGCATCGTGCTGCAAGCCCGCCTCCGGCGAACGCTCGACGACATCGCCGGGCTCGCCGACCTAACGCCGAACGTCCGGCTCTGCAAGGGCATCTACATCGAGCCGTTCAAGATCGCCTACCACGACTTCGACCAGGTTCGGAAGAACTTCGTGGACGCGCTGGCCGCGTTGCTCGAGGGCGGCTCCTACGTCGGGATCGCGACGCACGACGAGTGGCTGCTGACCGAGGGCGGCCGGCTCGTCAAACAGTCCGGCCGAGCGCGAGACGAATACGAGTTCCAGATGCTGTTCGGCGTCCGCGAGGCGCGGGGGAACCAGCTCGTCCAGGAAGGTCACAGGCTACGGATCTATGTGCCCTACGGGGAGGAGTGGTACGCCTATTCCCTACGTCGACTCCAGGAGAACCCGAAGATCGCTGGGTACATTGCGGCCGACACGCTTGGCCGTCTGATTCCGGGCCGGAACGGGCGCTAGGGCGGCGGCGGCGCGCCTGGCGGAGGCTCAACTTCCTCCTCTTCTTCAACACGTGTGACGCGCCGGCCGCGGTTTCACTCCCCAGATGAGGATTGCGCCGACGGCGATCACGATCAGGCTGAGAACAAGCCCCATAGCCACCCCCGCTCGGTTTCAGAGCCATACTTGCGCCCGAAATGGAAACGCCCGACCCCAACGAACGGTTTCGCGAGCGTCGTCGCAAGGCGCTGAGCCGGAAGCGCATTCAGCGGACGACGGGCGTGATCGGGATCCTGCTCGCCGGTGGGGCCGTCGCAGTCGGAGCCCGAGGGCTCCACTCCGGCGACGATCCGCCTGCGAAGCCGGCGGCCGCGAAGAAGAAGGCGCCCCGGCCTGAGCGTCCGGCTCCCCCGGCTGAGATCCGCGGGGTTCACGTCACGATGGCCTTGGCCTCCCTCCCCGGCAAGCTCGACGAGTACACCGAGACGCTCGGCCTGAACACGATCGAGCTCGACGTCAAGGACGAGAACGGTGAGGTCGCCTATCACGGGCTGGCCCCGGCGTTCGCGAAGCAGATCGGCTCGGCGAAGCGCTATTACGATCCCGTCAAGGCCGCAAAACAGCTGCATGAGCAGGGTATTTACGTGATCGGCCGTGTCGTCTGCTTCGAGGACCCGATCCTGTCCGAGAAGCGGCCAGAGCTGGCGATTGGTACGCGGGACGGAGGCGTGTGGCGAAACGACGCGGGACTGGGGTGGACGAATCCCTATGACAAGCGCGTGTGGAATTACAACGTCGACGTGGCGAAGTCGGCCGTGCGGGCCGGGTTCGACGAGATCCAGTTCGACTACGTCCGGTTCCCGAGCGACGGGAACATCGAGGCGGCCGTGTTCGCGGGGAGCAGGCGCGCGCCGATGGCCGCGACAATCGCCCGGTTCGTCCACTACGCGGCGAACAGGCTCCGGCCGATGGGTGCCCGCGTGTCGGTCGACGTCTTCGGGCTGTCCGCGAGACGTAACCTGGGAATCGGCCAGTCACCGCGGCGCTTGGCCCGCATCGTCGACGCGATCTATCCGATGACCTATCCCTCCCACTACGGCCCCGGGGAGTACGGCCTGGCCGATCCAAGTGCGGCTCCCGGCCGCACGGTCGGCCGATCGCTGCGAGACTTCCGCCGGCAAATGCGCGGGAAGAAGGCAAAGCTGATTCCGTGGCTCGAGGATTTCACCCTCGGCGGAACGACGACGCTGCAGAAGGTCCAGGAGCAGATCCGGGCGGCCAGGCGCTGGACGACGGGCGGTTTCCTGCTGTGGAACCCGTCCGGCGTCTACACGACGGGGGCGTTGACGGCTCGATGAGTGAGCAGCGCATGGCCGAGCTGCGAGAGCGGCTTGGCGTTCTCCACGACCTCCACCGTGCCGGCTGGCTCCTCGGCTGGGATCAGCAGACGATGATGCCCCCGGCGGGCACCCCGGCTCGGGCGGAGCAGATCGCGACCGTCGACCGGCTCGCCCACGAGCTGTTCGTGTCCGACGAGATGGGCGAGCTGCTCGATTCGCCCGGCGAGCTTGATCCCGAGTCGGTGGACGGAGCGCTCGTGCGCGTCACACGCCGGGACTGGGAAAAGGCGCGCAAGATTCCTGCGGGGCTGCGGGCGGAGATCACGCGCGCGGAAGTGCTCGGGGTCCCGGCCTGGGCCGATGCGCGGAAGAACTCCGACTACCAGGCGTTTCTGCCGTATCTGCGGCGGAACCTCGAGCTGAAGCAGCAGTACATCGAGTGCTTCGCCGACTCGGGGAAGTCGCCGTACGACATCCTCCTGGACGACTACCAGGAGGATGCGCGCAGCGAGGACATCACAGCGGTCTTCGCGCAGCTGAAGGAAGAGCTGATCCCGCTGATCCGGGAGGTCGCTACGGCGGAGCAGGTGGACACGAGCTTCGCTCACGGGCACTTTCCCGTCGAGAAGCAGGAGCTCTTCGCGCGCGAGATCCTGGAGCAGCTTGGCTACTCGTCGGAGGCGTGGCGGCTCGACCCGACGGTGCACCCGTTTGCGACCTCGATCGCGCTCGACGACATCCGGATCACGACGAGGTATTCGGAGGCCGACCTCGAGTCGATCTTCCACACGACGCACGAGTTCGGGCACGGCATCTACGAGTTCAGCGTCGACCGCAAGCTCGACCGGACGCCGCTCGTCGAGCTGAACTCGATGGTGCTGCACGAGTCGCAGAGCCGGCTCTGGGAGAACCTGGTCTGCCGGAGCCGCCCGTTCTGGCGCTACTTCTTCCCCAAGCTGCAGGAGCTGTTCCCGGACGAGCTGGATGGGGTCACCGACGAGGCGTGGTGGCGTGCGGTCAACCGGATCGAGCCGTCGTTCATCCGCGTCGAGGCGGACGAAGTGACCTACGGCATACACATCATCTTGCGCTACGAGCTCGAGCAGGAGCTGATTGCGGGGGCGCTCGCGCTCGAGGATCTTCCGGCGGCATGGAACGCCAAGATGAAGGAGTACCTCGGCGTGGACGTGCCGGACGACGCGGTGGGCGTCCTGCAGGACGTGCACTGGTCGGCCGGTTCGTTCGGCTACTTCCCGACGTATTTGCTGGGGACGATCGCGTCGGTTCAGATCTGGGAGACGGCGCGGGGAGATCTGACGGATCTCGATGCGCAGATGGAGGCGGGCGAGTTCGGCCCGCTGCGCGAGTGGCTGACGGACAAGCTCTATCGGTGGGGGAGGCGCTTGCCGCCGGAGGAGCAGCTGCGGCGGATTGTCGGCGGCCCGCTCGACGCGGAGCCGTACGTGCGTTACCTGAAGTCGAAGGTCTCGGACATCTACGGCGTCCGGGTCTAGGGTCAGGTCCCGACCCAGGGCGTCACTGTGGGCGCCAGTCTCAGCGGCGGCGGTTCACGTGCAACGCTTGGCGGGCCAGGTCGACGATCAGGTCGGTATGGCGCGTTTCGACCATCACCCAATCGGACGTCCGTGTTCGGCGCAGCGCGCGATCGTCGTCCAGCCGGCTGATCAGCCTGCCGGTCAGCCGCAGCTCGATCCACTGATCTCCGTGGAGGTGGACGAACTCGCGGCCGTCGATCCAAAACGCGGGTTCCTGGTTGAACTGCGAGGGGCGCTCCTCGACGTCCGGCAGCGCCCTGAGCCGCCCCAGGAGTTCAGCGTTCATACGAGCAGCGAGTAACCGCCGTCCACGATCAGCGTCTGGCCGCGGATCATCTCCGCACCGGGCGAGCAGAGAAACACAACCGCATCGGCGACGTCGCTCGGCTCGACCATCCGGCCGGCCGGAGTCCGAGTCTGCGCCATCCGGAGCATCTCTTCCCGGTTCGGGAAATGGTCGAGCGCTCCGGTCTCAACCACGCCCGCGGAGACGGCGTTGACCCGAACGCCGCGCGGCGAAAGCTCCACTGCGAGGTATCGAACCAGCGCCTCGAGCGCGGCTTTCGATGTCCCGACGAGAACGTAGTTCTCCATCACACGAACCGAGCCGAGGCTCGAGAGCGCCACGATCGACGATCCGGACGGCATCGAGGGCGCGACCGCCCGGGTCAGCGAGAGCAGAGCGCGCGCGTTGGCGTTCATCGTCCAGTCCCAGTGCTTGTCGTCGGTCTCCAGCGCCGAACGAATGACGCCCGTCGCCGCGTTGTGGACGAGCACGTTCCATGGACCGGACTCCGCCGCCTCGCCGAGCACACGACCCGAAGCCACATTTCCCCGCAACAGCACGGGCTCAGCGCCGGCCGACCGCAGCTCCTCCGCAGTCTCCTCTGCGGCACGGTCGTTCCGCAGATAGCCGATCGCGATCCTGGCGGCGCCGAGCTCGGCGAAACGGAGCGCAATCGCCTTCCCGATCCCGCGCGAGCCGCCGGTGACGAGCACCGACGCGCCCTGGAACTCCATCAGCCGCGCCGGAGGGGGTTGGTCGCCGGCGCGGAGCTCGGGATCTTCTCCCACCCGAGGCCCTTCTTGCGCGGCTCGCCGGGAAGGTCCTCCGCTTTTGTCGATGCGTGACCGAGCCGGTCGAGGAGCTCCATCTTCTCCTCGCCGTAGCGGCGGACTGGATGATCCTCGGGGAGGCCTTCGATCAGCTCGCGGACTCGCGCGCGTAGCTGATACGCGAAGTGCGGCGTCGCCGGGCCGACCAGCGCGTCGATGTCGTCCTTCGTCGGCTCTCGCTCCACGGGCGAAACCTACCGCTCTTCCGAGACCGTCAGCGCCGAGGACGAGCGGAGGCGCTAGTAACAACTTGTTACTTGAAGCGCGCTCGCAGGAAATCGCCGCTCTGCAGGGACAAGTGGGACCCTCGTAACAACTTGTTACTTGGGCCGAAGCAGCGCGGTAGGGTCGCAGGGTGAGGCGGATCAGCGCGGCGGAGCTGATGCTGCTCGCGACCGTCTCGATCTGGGCGTTCAACTTCACCGTGACTCGGTACGTGCTGACGCACGGGTTTCAGCCGCTGGCGTACTCGGCCACGCGTTTCGGGGCGGCGGCGCTGGTCGTCTCGACCGTGACCTACGGGCTCGAGCGCTCGCTTTCCTTTCGCCCTCGCGATGCGATGCTGCTGGCGGCCGCGGCAATCGTCGGCATCTACCTGAACCAGGTCGCGTTCGTCTACGCGATCGACCTGACCAACGCCTCCACGACGGCGCTGATCTTCGGCAGCCTGCCGATCCTCACGGCGATCTTCGCCTACGCGCTCGGCGTCGAGCGGCTGCACCGGCGTTTCTGGATCGCGGCTGCACTCTCGTTCGCGGGCGTCTTCCTCGTCGCGGCTGGCTCCGGCAGCGGCTTCTCCGGGAATCTCGCCGGCGATGTGCTTGCCTTCATCGGAGCGGCGACGTGGGGCGCCTACTCCGTCGCGATCGTCCCGCTGCTCCGCCGCTACTCGGTGTGGCGGATCAGCGCCGGCGCGTTGCTCGTCGGCTGCGTACCGCTCATCCTCACCGCCCTCCCGCAGCTCGTCGACCAGCGCTGGGATCTCGGCGCGCTCGTCTGGGCCGCGTTCGCGTTCGCTGTCCTCGGACCGCTCGTCCTCACCAATGTCCTCTGGTTCACGGCGATCGACCGCGTCGGACCCTCGCGCGCGACGCTTGTCACGAATCTCCAGCCCTTCCTCGCGGCGGTCTTCGCCGTCGTGCTGCTCTCGGAGGAGCTGACCTGGGTGCAGATCGCCGGTGGGATCACGATCGGCGCCGCGCTTCTGCTCGCGCGGCGTCGACCGGCCATGGAGTCAGGGTGATCGCGGAACGCGTCTCGGAACTGCTCGGCCGACGGGTCGTCTTACTACAGGCGATCGAGAGCCGCGGATACGCAGCCGCCTACCACGGTGTCGCGGAGCTCGAGGACGGCGTGACCGTCTTCGTGAAGGCCGGCGCCGAGCAGGTGACCAGCGAGTTCCTGCGCCAGGAGATCCGGTTCTACCGGTCGTTCCATGCGCCCTTCATGCCCCGCTTACACGGCGCGGACGACGGCGATCCGCCGATCCTCGTCATCGAGGATCTTTGGGAAGGACGGTGGCCGCCGCCTTGGGACGACGACGCCGTCAACGCCGTACGAACGACGCTCGACGCTGTCGCGGCGAGCGAACCACCCGAGGGGCTGCAGCCCGTCGACCGAAACCGGCTCGTAGGTGGCTGGGCCGAGATCGAACGCGATCCCCAGCCGTTTCTCGCGGCCCGCATGCGCTCCAACGAATGGCTCGAGGCTTCGCTGCCCGTGCTTCGCGAGGCCGCCGAAAGCGCCCTGGTCGACGGCGACGCGCTCCTCCACCTCGACATCCGAAGCGACAACCTCTGCCTGACCGAGCGCGGCGCCGTGCTCGTCGACTGGAATCAAGCCTGCATCGGCAATCCCGAGCTCGACGTCGCGGTCTGGCTGCCCTCGTTGCGCCTGGAGGGCGGCCCCAAGCCAGAGGAGATTCTCACCGACGGCGGAGGATTCGCCGCGATGCTCGCTGGCTTCTTCGGCAGCCGCGTCGGGCTGCCACCACCGCCGACGGCGCCGCACGTCCGGGAGATCCAGCGAGCGCAGCTCGAAGTCGCACTCGCCTGGGCTTCGCGCGAACTCGATCTAAGATTGGACCGATGAGCTCGACCGACTTCATGCCGCTGACCGGTTGGGACCACGTCGAGTTCTGGGTCGGGAACGCCAAGCAGGCCGCGTACTTCTACGAGAGCGCTTTTGGGTTCACACGTACGGCCTATGCCGGCCCTGAGACCGGACTCCGGGATCGCGCCTCCTACGTGCTCGAGCAGGGCGACATCCGACTCGTGATGACGAGCGGGGTACGCGTCGACAGCGAGATCACCCAGTTCGCCTGTCGCCACGGGGACGCTGCGAAGGTCGTCGCACTCCAGGTTCCGAGCGCGACGGAGGCCTACCGCCAGGCCGTCCAGCGGGGCGCTCGTGGGGTGCGGGAACCGCAATGGCTGGAAGACGAGTTCGGTCGCGTCGAGCTTGCGTCGATCGGGACCTACGGCGACGTCATTCACACCTTCGTGAACCGCAAGGACTACGCGGGGCCGTTTCTCCCTGGCTTTCGCTCCTCGGTCGACAACGGACAGCCTGCGGCTGGCGTCGGCCTGATCATGCTCGACCACGTCGTGGGCAACGTGGAACTGGGCCGCATGAACCACTGGGTCGGGTTCTACGAGCGCGTCTTCGGGATGACGAACATCGTCCACTTCGGCGACGATCAGATCCAGACCGAGTACTCCGCGCTCATGTCGAAGGTGATGGCGGACGGCAGCGGGAAGATCAAGTTCCCGATCAACGAGCCGGCGGAGGGGAAGCGGAAGAGCCAGATCGAGGAGTACCTCGAGTTCAACGGCGGCCCCGGCGTCCAGCACATCGCCATGCAGAGCAGCGACATCGTCGGCACGGTCGAGGCGATGAAGGAGCGCGGCGTGGCCTTTCTCGACACGCCGGAGACGTACTACGACGACGTACAGGACCGCGTCGGCGAAATCGGTGAGGACTACGCGGACTTGCAGCGCCTTCGGATCCTCGCCGACCGCGACGAGGACGGCTACCTCCTCCAGATCTTCACGAAGACGGCGCAAGATCGACCGACGCTCTTCTTCGAAGTGATCGAGCGCCACGGCGCGACCACGTTCGGCGAGGGCAACTTCAAGGCTCTCTTCGAGTCGATCGAGCGTGAGCAAGCCCTCCGAGGGAACCTGTAGCGGAGCCTGACGCGGTGGTTGTCGGCTCGGGCCCGAACGGGCTCGTGGCCGCGATCACACTCGCGCGGGCCGGGCGTTCAGTCCTCGTGCTCGAGGCCGCAGACACCCTCGGGGGCGGCGCTCGCTCCGCAGAGCTGACGCTGCCCGGCTTTGTCCATGACGTCTGCTCCGCTGTCCATCCCCTCGCGGCCGCATCGCCGTGCTTCCGTGAATTGCCGCTCGCCGATCATGGCCTCGAGCTCGTTCACCCGCCGACGCCGCTGGCCCATCCGCTCGACGACGGCACTGCGGTGATGCTCGAGCGCTCCGCCGACGAGACCGGAGACGGGCTTGGTTCCGACGCGGAGGCCTACCGGAAGCTCGTGGCGCCTCTGGTCGAGCGCGGCGAGCTGCTGGAGCCTTTCCTGCTCGGCCGCTGGCCGATTCCGCGCCATCCGCTTGCTGCCGCGCGCTTCGCGGCGCTCGGGCTGCGCTCGGCCGTCGGCCTGGCGTCGAGGTTCCAAGGAGAACGGGCGCGGGCGTTGCTTGCGGGACTCGCAGCGCACTCGATGCAGAACCTCCGCCGGCCGCCCACGGCCGCCTTCGGTCTCGTGCTCGCACTGCTCGGGCACCGGCACGGCTGGCCCGTCGTCCGCGGTGGATCACAGAAGCTTGCGGACGCGCTCGCCTCGTATCTCCGGTCGCTGGGCGGCGAGATCGAGACTGGCCGACGCGTCGATTCGCTGGACGAGCTGCCGAGCTCCGGCCTGACCATGCTCGACTTAACTCCGCGGCAACTCCTACGGATAGCAGGCCACCGGCTTCCCGGTCGATACGCGAGGGCTCTGCACCGGTATCGATACGGGCCCGGCGTTTTCAAGGTCGATTGGGCGCTCGACGGGCCCGTTCCGTGGACCGCCGAAGAGTGCCTGCGGGCGGGAACCGTCCATCTAGGCGGGACGCTCGAGGAGATCGCCGCGTCGGAGGAGGCGGTTTGGCGTGGAGAGGCGCCGAAGCGCCCGTACGTGCTCGCCGCCCAACAGAGCCTGTTCGACGATACGCGTGCGCCGGACGGCGAGCAGACGCTCTGGGCCTATTGCCACGTGCCGCACGGGTCGCGGGTGGACATGACCGCAAGGATCGAGGCCCAGGTCGAGCGGTTTGCGCCAGGATTCCGCGAGCGAATCCTTGAGCTGAGCGTTCGCGGGCCCGCGGAGCTCGAGCGCGAGAACGAGAACTACGTCGGAGGCGACATCAACGGCGGCATGCAGGACCTCCGGCAGCTCTACACGCGGCCGGCGATCCGGCTCAACCCGTATTCCACACCCGTCGACGGTCTCTACATCTGCTCATCCTCGACACCGCCGGGTGGCGGTGTCCACGGGATGTGCGGCTACTACGCGGCCCGGTCCGCGCTTGCGAAGAGTTCGTAACCTTCGCGAGTGACGCCGCAACGGCGAACCGCGCTCGTCTCCGTGTTCGCGGCGGTCGCGCTCATCGCGCTCAAGCTCGGCGCGGGCCTTGCCAGCGGGAGCCTGGGCCTCGTCTCCGAGGCGATCCACTCGGGTACCGACCTCGTCGCGGCGCTGCTCACCTTCTTCGCCGTGGGGGTCGCGGGGCGGCCGGCGGATCCAGGACACCCCTACGGGCACGGGAAGGCCGAGCACCTCGCGGCGCTCGGCGAGGCTGCCATCCTCGTGCTGGCCAGCCTGTTCATCTCCTACAGGGCGCTCTCGCACCTCTTCGGCGCGTCGGAGCCGGACGTCGAGGCGACGTGGTACGCCTTCGCCGTGATCGGCCTCGTGATCGTCGTCGATGCGAGCCGGACGGTCGTCTCGCTGCGCGGCGCCAGACGGTACGGGAGTGCCGCCCTCCAGGCCAACGCGCTGCACTTCGGGGGTGATATGGCCGGCTCGATCGCGGTCCTGATCGGGCTCTTGCTCGTCGCCGCGGGTCACCCGGGCGCCGACTCGGTCGCGGCGCTCTTCGTTGCCGTCCTCGTGCTCCTCGCCGCCGCGAGGCTCATGCGTAGCAACGTCGACGTCCTCATGGACCGGTCGCCTCCCGACGCCGATGCCGCAGCTCGGGCGGCGATCCGGCGAATCGAACCACCCGTCGAGCTGCGGCGGCTCCGGCTGCGCCGCTCTGGCGGCCAGCATTTCGCCGACGTCGTCATCGGCGTTCCGCCCGGAGCCGCCGTCGGACAGGGCCATGCCGCGGCCGATCAAGTCGAGCAGGCCGTGCAGGCCGCCCTTCCTGAAAGCGACGTCGTGGTCCACGTCGAGCCCGGCGCCGAGGCAGCGCTTCGCGACACCGTTCTCGCCGCAGCGCTGAGCGTGCCGCGCGTGCGCGAGGTGCACAACGTCCGGATCGTGACGGTGGACGGAGGTCTCGAGGTCGGGCTGCACATCAAGCTGCCCGGCGATCTGTCGCTCCAGGAGGCGCATTCCGTCGCCTCGGAGGTCGAGGCGGCGATCTCGCGAGAACTCCCGGCCGTCGTCGCCGTGCAGACCCACCTCGAGCCGCTGCGCGAGGAAGCTGCCGGCGAGCGAACCGTCCCGCCCAATGAGCTCGCCATCGTCTCGATCGCCCGCGAGCTGACCGGCGAGCCACCGCGGGACGTCCGCCTCGTGCGAACCGACGAGGGCCTGCTCGTGTTCGTGACCCTGCACGTGGCTCCCGATCGGACGCTGGCCGAGGCGCATGCGCTGGCCACCGAGGTGGAAGAACGGATCCGCCAGGAGCTGCCGGAGATCGCCGACGTGGTGGTACACACCGAGCCGTGAGCTTGCTACCGCGGACACGGCCGATGCCTGGCACCGGACATGGCGCCTGGGGAAACCGGTGAAGCTGTGCATGTTCAGTCCCAAGGGTCACCACCTCCAGCGCGGGTGGCCCGGCCGGATCGAGGGCGATCGCGTGGTCCAGCTCGCGGCGCAGACGCTCCAATCGTTCTTCACCGGCGGGGGGCATGCGCGCGAGCACGCCGAGCACCCGCTGGACGAAGTCGAGCTACTGACGCCCGTCCTCCATCCACCCTCGGTTCGCGACTTCTACACGTTCGAGCAGCACGTGAAGGCGGCCCGGGCCCGCCGTGGGCTGGAGGTGCCGGAGGAGTGGTACCGCATCCCCGTCTTCTACTTCTCCAACCCGGCGGCGATCTACGGCCCCGAGGCGGAGATCCCGTACCCCGAGGGGACGAAGGAGCTCGACTACGAGCTCGAGGTGGCGGCGATCATCGGCGACGAGGGGAAGATCGGCGGCTTCACGATCATGAACGACTGGTCGGCGCGCGATCTCCAGCGCGACGAGATGAAGGTGGGGCTGGGACCGTCAAAGGGGAAGGACTTTGCGACCAGCCTGGGCCCGATCGTCGTTACGCCGGACGAGTTCGACGGCTCCAGCGCGACGATGATCGCCCGCGTCAACGGTGAGGAACGCTCGCGCGGCGACCTCGCCGACATGTACCACCCGTGGGAGGCGATGGTCGCCCACGCGGCCCGCAACACCGCGCTCTTGCCCGGGGACGTCCTCGGGTCGGGGACGGTCGGCACCGGCTGCATCCTGGAGCACGGCGACGGCCGGTGGCTTCAGCCCGGCGACGTCGTCGAGCTCGAGGTCGAGGGGATGGGCGTGCTGCGGAACCGGATCGGGGCGGGTCGCTGAAACGACCCACCCCGAGGTTCGGCTCCTACTGATCCTGGACGGCTGCGAGGCCGGTGATCGTGCGTGAGCCGTCGCCGATCCGTCCGAGCGACTTCGTCCGGCCCGTGTTGACGTCGAGCCGGTACAGCCGGGAGGCGTAGCGGCCCTTGGGGGTGCCCGCGAGCCAGCCGACGTTGGCAGTGCCGGCGATGTCGAAGCCGACGTTGCCGCCGAGGTCGAGGCCGGTCGAGACCGGCATGATCAGCGTGCCGGCGTTCGCCGGGCGCTGGATCCACAGCTTGTCGGGGCTCCCGCCGATGTCGTAGGCATAGAGCTCGGTCGCCGTCGGGCGGGTCGCGAAGGCGGTGAAGGACGAGTTCGTGTACGCCGAACTGACGATCTGCACGCCCGCCGGCGTCAGCTTCGTGTCCACGGAGAGCAGAGAGCCGTCGTCGGGGTTCAGCCGGATGTTGTCGCCAGCGTCGTTCGTGACGCGGATCTTGTCCACCGTCGGGTTGAAGTCGAACCCGTTGACGGTGCCGGAGAGGATCGAGGGCGTCTGGTCGAAGCTCTTCCCCTCAGGCACGGCGATCGCCGTGCGGGGGTTCAGCCGATAGACGACCCGGTCGCTGCCGAGCGCGTACAGGTCGCCCGAGGCGGGCCGGAAGTCCATCCCCTTGACCGTGACGCCTTGGGGCAGGCCGGTGATCGCCTTCGACCGAACCTTGCGCGGATTATCGGAGCTGAAGCGGAGCAGGCTGCCGCCGGTGTCGGTCGCATAGAAGACGCGGCCCTGGCAGCGCTTGCAGTCGTCGTCGCCGCGCTTGCCGCCGTCGGCGAGCGCAGTAAGCGGCATCGCGAGCGCAAGGAGCGCCAGGAGCAGAATGCCGCGACGGAAGAAGCGGGTGAGATGTATTGAAGCCTCCGGGGTTGAGAAACGTGTCTACACGCTCTTCGCAGGAGGTCGTCCCAGGGTTCGATTCCGCCCGCGGTAACCTTCGGCCATGCCCACGTATCAGGTACGCGGCGACGTTCCGCGCAAGCGACATATCCAGTTCCGCGATGACGGCACGCTCCTGACCGAGGAGGTTATGGGCCTCGAGGGCTTCGTCGGGAACGAGTCGATCCTCTACCACCTCACCTCGCCCTGTCGCATCAAGGAGCTCGGCGACTTCGATCCGATCGAGCGCGAGGAGTGGGTGCCCGATGCGCACGCGCACCGGCACTTCAAGACGATCGGGATCCCGGAGGAGGGCGACGAGGTCTCCGGCCGCAAGCTCCTGATGTGGAACAGCGATGTCGAGATCTCGCTCGCGCGGCCCGCCGAGTCGATGGACTACTTCTTCCGGAACGGCGAGGGCGACGAGGTCTACTTCGTCCATGAGGGCTCCGGGACGCTGCACACGACCTTCGGGGACCTGCCCTACAAGGAGGGCGACTACGTCGTCATCCCGCGCGGGACGACGTACCAGTTCGAGCCGTCAGGCCCGCAGCGCTACCTGCTCTTCGAGACGCCGGGCCTGATCGAGATCCCGAAGCGCTACCGGAACGAGTACGGGCAGCTGATGGAGCATGCGCCGTTCTACCACCGCGACATCCATCCGCCGACCGAGCTGCGTACGTATCGCGAGCGCGGCGAGTTCCGGCTGAAGATCCGGGTGCGGGACGGCTATCAGGATTACGTCATCGACTACCACCCGTTCGACGTCGTGGGCTGGGACGGCTACCTGTACCCGTGGACGTTCAACATCAACGACTTCGAGCCGATCACGGGGCGGATCCATATGCCGCCGCCGTCACATCAGACGTTCGCCGGCCCGAACTTCGTCATCTGCTCGTTCTGTCCGCGGAAGCTCGACTTCGATCCGCTCGCGATCCCGATCCCGTACCACCACTCGAACCTCCAGAGCGAGGAGATGATCTATTACGTCTCGGGCAACTTCGGCTCGCGCAAGGGGATCGAGGTCGGTTCGGTGACGCTGCACCCGTCGGGGATTCCGCACGGGCCGCATCCGGGGCTCGCGGAGAAGTCGATCGGGATGGCGGAGACGCACGAGCTCGCGGTCATGTGCGACACGTTCCATCCGCTGAAGCTGACCACCTTCGCGAAGGCGCTCGACGACGGCCAGTACGCGTACTCGTGGTACACGGAGGACGGCGCGCCGACGAGCTACGACGCCGACCCGGCGGGCGCGACCTCACACCTCTAGCGCTGCAGGGTTCGTCGGACCGCCGTGGGTCAGCAGCAGGCGCTCGGGACGCCGCTCGAGCAGCTTTCGGACCGCATGGCGGGCGGGCTCGATCGTCTCGCTTCGCCGTACCCAGGTCGCGGGGCACATCGCTGCATGGTCGCCGTGGCCGAGGATCGTGTCGCCGACAACGACGGCGTTGTGGCTCGGCAGCCAGTATGCGACCTCCTCGATTCTGCGCATGGGGATCGCCTCGATTCCGCCGGGCAGCTCGTCACCCACGTCGAAAATGTTCGTATAGCGCGTCCGCTCGCCGATCCACTCCGCCGCCGGCGCATGGGCCCAGATTGACGCGGTCTCGTAGCGCTCGAGGATCTCGGACGCGCTGCGGACGTGCCACATGATCGTGATCAGGACCGCCGGCGGGCCGTACTCCTCGACTTGTCGATCGAGCGCCGCCCAGTCCTCGATCAGGGGGTCGAAGAGGAGAAGCGTTCCGTCAGCCGCAAGCGCGTAGGAAGAGACGACCTGCTCCCAGCCTGCGCCGTCCTCGAGATCCTCCGGCGACCACTGCGGGTGAGGAAGGCTCCAACACCAGAGGCCGACGCCGATCTCCCTCACGTCAGAGCTCGAGCGCCTTCGGGTCGGTCGGGCCGCCGTGGGTGAGCAGCAGGCGGTCGGGCTTGCGCTCCATGGCTCGCTGCACCGACGCGCGTTGCTCATCGACCGTTTCGCGCTGGCGGAGCCAGCTCGACGGAGCGAGCTCCGCCCGGCCGTCGTACCCCACGACCGAGTCGCCGAGCACGAGTGCTCGGTGGTCGGGCAGCCAGAACGCCGCCTCGTTCATGTGATGCATCGCCACGGCCTCGACCCCGCCGGGGAGCTTCTCGCCGCCCTCGAAGATGTCCGTGTACTTGACGCGGTTGCCCAGCCCTCTCCTCGCCGGCTTGTGCGCCCAGAGCGTGGCGCCCGCATAGCGGTCGAGAATCTCCTGCGAGCTGCGCGCGTGCCAATAGACGGTGATCAGGATCGCCGGCGGGCCGTGGTGCTCGACGTCCCCGTCAAGCGCCTTCCAGAAGGCATCCTCATCGCCGCTCGGAACGAGCGGGTCGAAGAGCACGAGTTGGTCGTCCTCGACGAGAGCGTATGAGGACACGTCCTCGGTCCACCCTCTTCCGCCGCTGAACGCTGCGGGCGCCCAGTCGGGATGCGGCGCCGTCCACCACCAGAGACGCGGGGCGATCTCGTGGACGTTCATCGCCTGGACCGTACCCGCACGTACGGTTCGGCCATGGCGTTCCTGGCCGTGCCGCAGCCGTTCGACTTCGAGCTCACGACCGAGCGCTTTCGCGTGTTCGGGCCCGACCTCGCGTCGCTCTGGCACGAGGGCGGGCTGCACCGTGTTCTCGACGGCCGTGAGGTCCGGATCGAGCCGGCGCCCGGCGGCGTCGACGTGGAACCGCTGGACGACGAGATCCGGCCGGTCGTCCTCACCCTGCTCGGAGCCCAGTTCGATCTGGACGCGTTCAGGCCGGACGACGCCATCCTCGCCGGCCTCGTAGAGCGCCTGCGCGGCTTTCGCCCTCCGCTTGCTCCGGACCCGTTCGAGATGCTCGTCGGAGCGATCTCCGCCCAGCAGATCTCGCTGCGAGCGGCGTTCGCGGTCCGGAACCGGTTCGTCGAGCGGTTCGGCGTCCGGGGCGAGCTCGCGTACGCGTTCCCGACGCCCGGGCGCATCGCTGAAGTGAGCGCCGACGAGCTGAGAGCGCTCGGCTTCTCGCTTCGCAAAGCGGAATACGTGCTGGGCCTTGCCCGCGCCGACCTCGACTACGGAGCCCTGGCGGCCTTGCCTGACGAGGAGGTCAAGGCGACGCTCGTAGAGCTGCCCGGCATCGGCGACTGGACCGCGGACTGGTTCCTCGCCCGCCACTTGGGCCGGCCTCAGGCGTGGCCGGCCGGCGACCTCGCGCTCCGCAAGGGGGTCTCGGCCTTTTATGGTGACGGTCGCCCCCTGACCACCGAGGAGGTGCGCACGATCGGCAAACGATTTGATCCATTCCAGAACCTGAGCGCCCACTACCTGCTGACCGGCTCGCGGCTGCCCGCATGAACGTCCGGCGCGAGGGCGATTCGTTCTCCGCGGAGCAGGACGGCGCGGTCGTCGGCTCGGCCCGCCCGACGCCCGAGGGCGGCGTCGTGCTCGAGCTGAAGGAGCCGCGCGAGGGCATCGCACTGGCTCTCCTGCGAGCTGTGGCAGCCGCGCGATCGGAAGAAGTCGACGCCGGCGAGGCACCGACCTCCTTCGGCTCCGTCCACCTGCAGACGGACGATCAGGCGGCCGTCGTCCAGGCGGTCACGAAGCTCGTCCCGCGCGTCTTTCGGTCTCGAACGACCATCGTCTCGCCGCCGCGAAACGGCTGGATCGCCGTCTACGACGAGGTTGCCGACCGCGAGCCGCACCAGCTCAAGCGGCTGGGCCAGGAGCTCTCCAACGCGTCAGGCCTCGTGACCTTCACGATCGGCGTCGAGGAGGGCAAGGCCGTCCACTACATCGCCCTCGAGCGCGGCCGGATCCTCGACGAGTACCTCTCCGTGCCGGACTTCCGCGGACCGCTCCCCTCGGGCGACGCGATCGCGCTCCGCGCCAACCCGACGGTCGTCGCCCGACTCACAGGCGCCAACGCGGCGAGCGTCAGAGCCGTGGCCCGAACGGCCGCGTCCCCCGACGACTTGCCGCCGCCGGAGGAGCTCCTGCGCGAGCTCTCGGAAGTGATCGGCCTGGAGGGGACGAGGATCCGGTTCGCAGACGCGCGCTACGTACCCGACGCCGTGATGGTCGATCACGAGTGAAGATCCTGCTGCTCCACGCAATGCCGCTCGACGAGCGGATGTGGAAGCCTCAGCTCGGGGCCCTCAGCGGACAGGACGTGGAGGCGCCCAACCTGTACGACCTCGGCGGCGCGTCGGTGGACGAGTGGGCCGACAAGTTGCTCGCGAGCACGCAGGACGACGTCGCGGTCATCGGAGCATCGATGGGCGGCTACGTCGGTCTCGCCATGGCCCGGAAGGCACCCGAGCGCGTCCGGGGCCTCTTGCTGGTCGGCTCGCGCGTCGGCGCCGACACTCCCGAGCGGCGAACCGTGCGCGACGACCAGATCCGAACGCTCCAAGACGAAGGGATCGATGCCTGGGCGCCCAGCGCGCCGGCTCCGCCGCCACCGGAGCGGACGGTCGACGAGCTCGTCCGCGCTGTGCAGGCGCTCCGGGACCGGTCCGATTCGACCGAGCTCGCCCGGACCTTCCAAGGGCCGCTCTGGATCGCCGTCGGCGACGCCGATCCCTTCCTCCCCGTCGACGAGGCACGCGAGATCGTGGAGGCGGCGCCCAACGGCCGTCTGGAGGTCTTCGAGGACACGGGTCACTTCCCGAGCCGCGACCGGCCCGAACGCTTCAACGAGCTGCTGCGCGAGTTTCTGCAAGCAGCTTCTTGAGCTGCTGAGCGTTCGTGGCGGCCTGTGACACCCAGCCGCCGTCGCCGCCTGGGCTGCGATTGTTGTTGTTGAAGAGCGCGTAGGCGTTCTCCACCTGGTCGGAGAGCTCCCGGAGCGGCTGCACCCACTCGCGAAGCTCGTCCTCCGAGTAGAGGTAGTCGAACCGCTCCGCCGCGCTCCGTCCGCGCACGTTCCAGGTGTCGGCGTTGCGTCCGTGGAACCGCACATACAGGGTCGGCGAGGTCAGGGCGAGCAGCGTCGGAGGCACGTTCTTCGCCTCCACCTTCGGCGCGTCGACGACGACGAGCGACATCTCGTGCTCCTCGAGGAAGGCGAGCACCTCCGCCCGAACGTCGTCCTCGTACCAGCTCCTGTGCCGGAACTCGACGAGTACCTCGTCGTCGCCCATCTGCTCTCGCGCCCAGGCGATGTAGTCGAGCGACAGATCCTTGTAGACGACGTAGGGCGGAAACTGGAACAGCGTCCCGCCGAGCTTGCCGGCGGACCGCAGCGGCTCGAGCGCCTCGCGGAAGCGCCGGAAGATCTCCGCTCGGAATTCCCGCGGCGGACGATCGATCCGGCCTCGGTCGTCCACAGGAGCCTCGTCCCGAAGGTCGGTCGGGAGCTGATCCTTCTTCACGGGATGGCGCGTCATCACGCCGAAGGCCTTGACGTGCATGACGAAGTCGTCCGGCGTCTGCTCGGTCCAGCGTTCGGCCATGGACTCCACGGGGAGCCGATAGTAGGTCGAGTCGAGCTCGACGGTGTCGAAGTGCTCGGCGTAGTACGAGAGCCGCTCGCCGGCCGGCAGCCCGGGCGGGTAGAAGTACTTGGAGAGCGCCTCGTCGGCCCACGAGCACGTGCCGACCCTGATCCGCGCGGCCATGGCTAGAAACCTTAGAGGTCGGCTAGAGCCTGAGGCGAAATGCCCGGAGAGGGCCCAGCGCAGCCCCGACCGATCCTTTCGAGCAGATCGCGGCCAGCCTCGGTGTGCAGCCAGACGCCTGCCGGCGTGGGAGATTGAAGCCCGCGAACGCCGTTCCGGGCTTCCAAACCCGAATCCGGATGGTCGCGCAGCCTCGGGCGTTCGTTCGGCGGCTCGCGATTCTTTCGAAGGACGGACGGCGGACAAGGATGTCCACGCGGCTGCCCTGGACCGGTTTTCCCGCCTCGCGCACGCAGGCCGTGATGATCGCGAATGTCCGCTTGCCAAGCCGCTGTCGCTTGGCCGTGAGTGTCAACTGCACAGGCAAGCTCATGTAGGCCGTGCTCTGCGTAGTCAGCGCAGGGTTCAGGTCGCCAGTGCCGGGCTTGTAGGGCGTGAACAGCCCGTTCCACGCGAACGTCCCTTGCTGGTGCGGGTTTTTGAAGACCCGGGACACGAGAAAATCGGCGGCCATCACCCTCATGCCTGCTTCCGACCCTTGCGGCGGGGGAATGTGGGGCGAGGCGAGGCAGACGATCATCCGGGCCGAGGCATGGGCCGCCTCCGGGCCCGAAGTTACTCGGTCGACGTAGACCGGCAGACGGAACCGGAGCCCACCGGTCGTGAACGCGAGCAGCCAGACGGCTTCGTGTCTACCCGGAGCGCACGTGTCCGTGAGGTGCTTCGCCGGATCGTCCGTCGTAACGGATCCACTGACGCTCTGGTGGTTGCCCAGGGAGGGGACATAGATGAGTGCGCCGGCCCAACCCAGCCGTGTCCCGGGGGCTTGTCGGAGGTTGACGTTATAGCCGCGGGGTGAGTAGAGGGTGAGGACACCTGTGGCGTCGATTTCGCGAACGTAGCCGGATCCGAAGCCCAAGTAGACGGCGATGTTCGCGCTCCCACCGAGCGACCGGTTCCACTGGAAGACGTGAAGATCGGGGTTGTAGGCCGCGAGCGAGTTGCCCGCGTAGGCCAGCGCGGACACGCTGACGATTGCCGCGACGCCCGCGCGTCTCAGCGAGCGAGCCTCGTCGTCGTGATCGACAGCGTGTACGACGCGGTGGACACCGTGTCGCGCGGCTTGAAGACGCACGCGAAGACGTACTTACTCTTGCTGTCGGTGTTCCGGACCGGGAACGTCTCCGGCGCCGTCCCGCGTCTGTACCGGCCGCCGATCAGCGGGCCGTGCAGGGCTCGGCTGCGGCTCTGGTAGTAGCAGCTGCGCGCATTCGGGCGGAAGACCTCGATGTCGACGTTCGACGTCGGAGCGATGCGCAGGCGGAGCTGGCGACGGGCCGGGACGAACACGCGATAGACGTCGACCGGATCCTCCGTCCGCTCGAGCCGTGCGCGCAGCGTCGCGCGTGCTCGGCCGGGACGAGTAAGGGCCGGCGCCTCACGCTTGAGGATCCCTGTTGCCGTGACCTGGTTCATGTCGTCGTTGGGCTCGAGGGGGTCGACGGCGGGCAGCGGTTTTCGGAGAGCCGCGGGAATGTCGAGGATCCCGTAGCCCGTGTCCGCGTCCCAGCCCGACGGGGCGACGTCGCGCGCCGAGGAACGAAGGAGGTCCGCGAGCTGTCTGATCTTCGCGCCCCTTCGGGTTGCGACCCACGCCGCGGCTGCGCTCACGAGCGACGTGGAGAAGCTTGTTCCCTCCACATTCGCGTAGCCGCTGGGATAGAGGTACCTCGGCGCAGCGACCACCATCGACTCGCCCGGGGCGGCGAGGTCGATCCCCATCCCCTCGTTGGAGAAGATGCTGACCTCCCCGTCGGGATCGGTGGAGCCGACCGTCAGCACATGCGGCCAGATCGCCGGAACCCCGGGCGGGCTGAAGTGAAGCCGCATGTTTCCGGCGGCGGCGACGGGCAGGATTCCACCGGCGACGGCCCGGATGATCTGGTCGTGAAGCGCAGGACAGCTGGGCGGGCTGAACCCCCAGCTCATGTTGATGACCGTGGGGCCGGCCGTGATCGCCGCCTCCATCGCCGCCAGGACGTCCGCGCAGTCCCCTGCGCCGGTATCGGCCGAGCGGAGAGCCACGAGCGGGTAGAGGCCGGCGATACCGATGCCGTTCACGGGCGCTCCGGCAACCGAGCTCACCATCGTGCCGTGGAAGTCGTCGCCTGGAACCATCGTGTTCTCGTTCAGGAACGTCATGGGGCGGCCGGCGAACTCGGGGTGGCTCCGATCGATCCCGTCGTCGACGACCGTCATCGGGAAGCCGGCAGCCGGGGACACCACGCGGTTGGCACCGATCTGCGGCATCCACCAGGGAGCCGGATCTTCTGGATCGCCCTGAGACGCGTAGGCGCCGTATGAACGCATGTGCCCGTTGGCGTGCGCGTACCGCAGCGCTCCGATCGCCTTCAAGCGCCGAACGACCGAGGAAGAGTGGTCCCCTGAGACCAGCCAGATGCGCTCCCCAAGTGGGGGCTCGCCCCGAAGGAGCTGCGCGGCGCGCCTGTCGCCCGTGACGGTGACGATCAGTTCGCGCCCCTGCTCGGCCAGCGCAAGCGCTTCGGCCGCTGAAGACCCGTCAGTGGGAGGCAGGAACGGCGAGCGCTGAGACATGTCGATCCCCAGCGCAGGGCCTGCGGCTGCCAGTGCGCCGGTCGCAGCTACCGCGGCGAGCGCTCCGCGAGAGCCAGACATTCCTGGATCCTACGCGCTACCGGGAAATGGCCCGCCGCAGCACGGGAAGGACGACCCTCGTCTCTCCGACCGTCACGCGGGCGGTGCTCGGAACCGAGACCGGGTAGAGCAGGCTGTCGGTCGCACCGAGCGTGATCCGGAATCTCGAGCCCCGCCGGATCGTCGTCGCCTGGCTCGTCAGGCGGATCGTGACCCAACGTGAATTCCCGGAGAGCGTCGGCGTCTGTGCCCCGCCCTCGCCGATGACCGTTTCGGCGCCGTTCGGCGCGATCGCCGAGAGCACGGCGACGAGGTGCGGCCAGCGCGTCGTCGAGGAGACCTGGGCGGCAACGAGCCCTGAGCCGAACGTCTCGTTGAGGCGCTTCGACGGAGCGGCCGTGCGAACGACCTTGCCGCTCCCGTCGATCGTCCTCCGCCCGCGGAAGCGGAGCCGAAGCACGCGCCGTTGCGGCTGGCGGGCGTACTGGACCGTCTTGCCCGTCCACGGGTCCGGAGCGAGCTCGATCGGCGGACGCGTGTCGATTCCGTTCAGCTGTCCTTTCAGGAACCGATCGAACCAGAGGCGCGCCTGCGTCAGGTAGTAGGCCCGCTCGTCCGGCGGGTTGGTGGCCGGCGTCTGGCCGAGGTCGCCGAAGAAGAGCCGTTTCTTGCCTTTCAGGCGGCCGAATGCGGCGAGCGACTGATCCATGTCGAAGGCGAAGTCGCGGCGGCCCTGGATCATGAAGACCGGCGTGCGAATCTTCGCGAGGTCGTCTCGGGTCGAGCGATCTAGCGTGAACTGCCTCAGCCCGGGAAGGTTGCGGCTCAAGAGCGCGTCGTCTGCGAGTCCCGCCACCTGTGGGTCCCAGTGGTCTACGGGAAGCAGGCTTCGGAAGAACGAGACGAGCCCGGCCTTGGCGAACCCCTGGGGCAACAGCGCGTCGTAGAGGCTCGTCCACGTCGCGACCGGCACGGCGGCAGCGAGCCGGGTTCCCGGCGCAGCGAGCAGCTTCCAAACCGATCCGCCTCCCAGCGAGAAGCCCATCGCGCCGGTCCGCGTGTCCGAGACTCCGGGCCGGAGTCGAAGCCAGGAGAGCGCGGCGGCGTAGTCGCTTGTTTCCCGAGCTCCAACGAAGGTGGACTGCCCGCCGGAATTGCCGTGGCCACGGGCATCGACCGTTAGCACCACGTAGCCCTGCGGCGCGAAGAACTGCTCGGCGATCACGTTCATGGAGGTGCGGTTCTCGCCGATCCCATGGAGAAGCAGGACGGCCGGCCAGCCTCCCGCGGGAGCGGCGCCGTCCGGGCGGTACAGCGTCGCCGCCAGCGAGACGCCGTCGCCCATCGTCAGCGTGTGTTCGGTGCGCGTGAAGGCCTCCGCCGGTGCGGCGATCGCGAGCGCAGCCGTGACGGCTGCAAGCAGCAGAACGAGGCGACCCACGAGCGGATTAGGGTAGTCCAACTGTCGCTGCTGTCACAATCGCGCCGTGGATTCTCGGCCGATCGGCGTCTTCGATTCGGGCATGGGCGGCCTGACTGTCCTGCACGAATGCCTCGTGACGATGCCGCACGAGGATTACCTGTACCTCGGCGACGGCGCGCGCCTGCCCTACGGGCCGCGCCCACTGCCGGAGATTCGCCGCTTCGCGCTGGAGATCGCCGCCTACCTCGAAGCCCAGGGCGTGAAGCTGATCCTCGTCGCCTGCAACGCTGCAACCTCCGCGGCGTTGCCCGAGCTCCAGGAGCAGCTCGGCGTCCCCGTCGTCGGCGTGATCACGCCGGAGGCGCACGCCGCTGTGCAGACGACGCGCAACCGGCGCATCGGGCTGATGGCCACAGAGGCGACCGTCTCCTCCGGCCGCTACGCCGAGCTCGTGCATACGCTCGATGCGGGCGTCGGCTTCTTCCCCATTGCCTGTCCGAGGCTCGTTCCGCTGATCGAGAGCGAGAAGCCCTTTGGCGCCGAGACGACCGCGGCGGTACGCGAGTACGCGGAGCCGCTGAAGGAGGCCGGAGCGGACACGGTGATTCTCGGCTGCACGCACTATCCGCTGATCCGGCCGATCTTCGAGCGCGTGTTCGGCCGCGACGTCAGGCTCGTGTTCTCGGCCGAAGAGACCGCCAGCGAGGTGGCGGAGACGCTCGAACGCAAGGGGATCGAGAACCACTCCGGCCGCGAGGGCAGCTATCGCTTCCTGACGACCGGCGACACCGAGCTCTTCCGGCAGCTCGGCGAACGCTTTCTCCAGCTGCCTCTCGACGGTGTCGAGCACGTGGAGATCGCAGAGCTCGAGGCGGCTGCCGCATGACGCGCGAGGACGGACGACGCACAGACGAGCTCCGGCCGCTGGAGCTCGATGTCGACTACCTGGAACAGCCACAGGGCTCGGCGCTGATCGCGTTCGGCCGCACCAGGGTTCTCTGCACGGCCTCCATCGAGGAGGCAGTGCCGCGGTGGCTCAAGGGCGCCGGGCGAGGCTGGATGACGGCGGAGTACGGGCTCCTTCCTGCCTCGACCGGTGAGCGCACGCAGCGCGAGGCCAGCTCAGGGCGTCAGAAGGGCCGCACCGTGGAGATCCAGCGCCTGATCGGGCGCTCGCTTCGGGCCGTAACCGACCTGGAGGCGCTGGGCGAGCGGACGCTGTGGCTCGACTGTGACGTGCTCCAAGCCGACGGCGGCACGCGCTGTGCTGCCATCTCCGGGGCGTACGTCGCAGCACGGCGGGCCCTCGACCGCCTGGGGCTCGGCCGGACGCTGACCGACTTCGTTGCCGCCGTGTCGGTCGGGCTCGTGGACGGCCAGGCCCTGCTCGACCTCGACTACTCGGAGGACTCGCGCGCGGAGGTCGACGTCAACGTCGTCTTGAGCGGGGACGGACGCCTGATCGAGGTGCAGTCGACGGCCGAGGGCGAGCGGTTCACGCGGGATCAGCTCGACGAGATGCTCGACCTCGCGACGTTCGGAATCGAGCAGATCCTGGAAGCGCAGCGTGACGCCGTGGAGACGCCCGTTGCCTGAGCTGAGTTGGCTCGAGATCCTCTTTCGCGTCGGACTCGCAGCCGTGCTCGGAGGCGCAATCGGCTTCGAGCGCGAGCTTCGGGAACGGGAGGCCGGGCTCCGCACGCACATGCTCGTCTCCGTCGGCGCCGCCCTGTTCACGCTCGTCTCCGCATTCGCCTGGACGGACTGGCAGTTTTCGAACGCGAGTGGCGTCGGCTTCGACCCGACGCGGATCGCCGCCCAGGTCGTCACGGGCATCGGCTTTCTCGGCGCGGGCGCGATCATCCGCCAGGGCCTGTCGGTCCGCGGGCTGACGACCGCGGCCACCCTCTGGGTCGTCGCCGCGATCGGGATGGCGACGGGCGCCGGGTTCTACAGCGCTGCGGTCATCACGACCGTGCTCGTGCTGCTCAGCCTCTACCCGCTGCGAATCGTTGCGTACCGCGTGTCCGAGCGGCTTCGCCCAGAGGAGGGGCGGCTTGCCGTCGAGCTCGCGGCCGGCGCGACGACCGTCTCTGTGCTCCAGGCCGCCGAGGATGCAGGTGCGCAAGTGCACTCGCTCGAATTCGAGGAAGAAGGAGACACTCGGCGGGTCGACATGCGCGTGCAAATGCACAGCGGCCGGGCGCCGGCCGAGCTCATCGACGCGCTGACCCGCACCAATCAGGTCAAGGGCGCGCGCTGGAACCCCTAATAAGAGCCTCTAACTGAACGAAGCCTTGAGCCGTCGGGCCGCGCTGGACGGCGCGAGGCCGCGTCCTCGGTCTCGCGCGTATCCTCCGGATACGAACGAGACACTGCGTCCTTGCCTCGCACCCCCCATCACACCCCGACGACGAAGCATCATTCAGTCAGAGGCTCGGCGCGACTCGCCTCCAAGAATCCCGGCAAGCTGCGCGAGCTCCGGCGAGCGCTCCCGGGCTGGGAGATCGAGCCGCTCGACGCCGCGGAGTATCCGCCGGAGACGGGTGAGACGTACTTCGAGAACGCGCGGTCCAAGGCTGAGTTCGGCCACTCGCTCGAGCCGTCCGCGTGGGTCCTGGGCGAGGACTCCGGCCTCGAGGTCGACGGGCTCGGAGGCCGGCCGGGGGTCGAGTCGGCACGGTTCGCCCGCGGACAGCACGTCGAGCGCCTGCTCGCCGAGCTCGACGGCGTGGAGGACAGGCGTGCGCGCTACGTCTGCGAGCTGGTCGCGGTCTCGCCGGACGGAGCCGAGGCGCGAGGGACCGGCGTCCTCGAAGGACGCATCGTGGACGA
The DNA here is from genome assembly GCA_035311205.1 of Gaiellaceae bacterium. Taxonomy (GTDB): domain Bacteria; phylum Actinomycetota; class Thermoleophilia; order Gaiellales; family Gaiellaceae; genus JACDAN01. The sequence continues at coordinate 36,605 of DATGDB010000079.1, forward strand.
GCCGCGCGGAACCGGCGGCTTCGGCTTCGATCCGATCTTCGTGCCCGACGGCGAGGAGCAGACGGTTGCCGAGCTAGGCGACGAGTGGAAGGCGGCCAACTCCCACCGCGCCCGCGCGGCGCAGGCGCTCAGGCGAGCCCTGGAATCGCTTCCCGATCCTCTTCGCGGCCGCGGGCAAGCCACCAGTTGATCTCCGCGCAGAGGACGATCACGTTCGCCATCACGTAGAGCCAGATGAGGAGGATCACCGGCGCCCCAAGCGCGCGCAGCGTCAGGGCCTCCTCCCGCTGCGAGAGCGCCACGTAGAGGGGCAGAGCCTGAAAGCTGACCTGCAGCAGGATGCTGCCCAGCACCGCTCCGGGTAGCACTTCGCGCCAGTCGAGCCGCTCATTGGGAAGCAGGTAGTAGATGGAGAAAAGGAAGACGAAGACCGCGAAGGTCGAGATGATCAGCGAGAGCGCATAGCTGACCCACCGGTTGGAGATCACCCCCGGCGCTGCGTCGTGCAGGACCTCGAAGCCGATCGTGCCGATCGCGAGACCGAAGAAGAGGGTCACCAGGGAGCCCAGGAGCAGGGTCACCGCGAGGCCCTTGCCGCGGAGGAACGAGCGATTCGGGCGGCCGTACACGATGTTCAGCGCTGACTCGAGCACGCTGAAGAGCGAGAGCGAGCTCCAGAGCAAAAAGATGCCGCCGATGATCCCGAGCGTCGGCGCGTTCTCCCGAATGCCGTTGACGACGTCCACGATCCGCGAGATCGAGGCGGAAGGCAGTACCTGCTTCAACTCTGTCACGAGATACGTGGATTCGTCGGCCCGCCCGAAGAGGCCCAGCAGGGCCAGGGCCAGGAAGACCAGCGGGACGAGTGAGAGCAGCGCGAAGTAGGCGATCATCGCGGCCAGATGGGGGCCGCGATCCGCGAAGAACTTGTCGAGCGGCTTCCACATCGCCGCAGTATGTTCCCGTGGATGGACGAAGACCCTGCCGTCGAGGAGTTGCTGCGCACATCCGAAGATGTCCGCGCGGTGGTCGTGTTCGAGCGTGGAGGCGAGGTCTCGGCGTCTTCGTTGCCCGAGGACGAGGCTGCCGAGGTGGCAGGGATCGCCGACGCGATGCTGGCCTATGCCGACCGGCTGCGGCCCGACCGCGCCGCGGTGCGGGTCGAGGCCTCTACCCGGGAAGCGGACATCTACGTGGTGTCAAGCGGTGGACGCGTAACCGTCGCGATCGCCGGCCCGGGGTCCACGCAGCCGCTCGTCCAGCACGACCTCCGCACGCTGCTCGCGGGTGAGTATGCGCTTGCGTAGCGCCGTCCTGCTCCTGCTGGGGATCGCGGGCGCGGTTGTGCTTCTCCGGCGGCGAGAGAGCGAGCGCGTCGAGGTGCACTTCGACGACGGCTCTGCGTTCCGCTTCACGAGAGGGCACGAGGCCCGCGACCTCCTCGACGATGCCCACGCGATTCTCGACAGCGTCGAATGACGACCGACGAGCTTCGGGACGCAATCCGTGAGCACGCCTATCTGGAGGGCGATTTCGTGCTCCGCTCGGGGCGTCGCTCAAGTTACTACCTGGACAAGTACCGCTTCGAGACCCGGCCCGACCTGCTGGCGGCGATCGCGGCGCGCATTGCCGACCAGGTGGCCGAGCACGAGCCGGAGGCGGCACGGCTCGCCGGGCCCGAGCTCGGAGCCGTCGCTCTGGTCGCGGCCACCTCGCTCGTGTCAGGCCTGCCGTTTCTGATCGTCCGGAAGGAGACGAAGGGTTACGGGCCCGGAAACCGGCTCGAAGGCGTCCACGAGGCCGGTGAGCGGGTCTGCCTGGTCGAGGACGTCGTGACCTCCGGTGGAGCGGCGCTGTCTGCGGTCATTGCGCTGCGCGAATCGGGCCTTGAGTGCAGAACCGCCGTCTGCGTCGTCGATCGCGAGGAGGGCGGGGTTGACGAGCTCGCCCGCCACGGAGTCCGACTGCGGCCGGTCTTCCGCGCTAGGGACTTGCTCGAGCTCGAAAAAGTGCCGCAAAAACCGCATGGTTGAGCGGAAACGCTTACGCTGTTAGGGTCCAGACTGCACTCTGACAAGCGTCGAGAGGAGATTCTCCGTGACCAAGCAGGAGTTCGTGGACCGGGTTGCGCAAAAGAGTGGGCTCAACAGGAAGGACGCGGGAGCGTCCGTCGACGCCTTCCTGGACTCGATCACCGAGTCACTGAGAAGGGGTGAAGAGGTGTCCTTCACCGGCTTCGGGAAGTTTTCCGCGCAGCACCGGGCCGCGCGGCAGGGAGTCAACCCCAGGAATCCGAGCGAGCGCGTGCACATCCCCGCGACGCGGGTGCCGAAGTTCTCGGCCGGCAGCCAGCTCAAGCAGGCCGTCAAGCAGACCGATTAAGGCCGTTTCGGACAGGATCGCTCCTGTCCACGTGAACGTACGAGGGCCGGGCGACCGGCCCTCGCTCTAGGTTGAAAGCCGATGGCCGAGAATTTCGCCGACCGGCTTGCCTCGGCGGTTGAGCAGAAGCGAAGCCAGCTCGTCGTCGGTCTCGATCCCCGTCCGGATCTGATTCCGGTCGAGCTGCGCGACGACGTCCCTCGGTTCTGCAACGGGATCATCGACGCCGTCGCGCCGCATGCCGTAGGAGTGAAGCCGCAGAGCGCCTTCTTTGAGGCGCTCGGCTCGCAGGGCATCGCCGCGCTCGAGGAGGTATGTGCCTACGCACGCTCTGCGGGCCTGCTCGTGGTCCTCGACGCGAAGCGCGGAGACATCGGCTCGACTGCGCGTGCGTACGCCGCTGCATACCTCGAGCCCAGGAGCGAAGGCAAGCTCCCCCTTGCGGACGCCATGACGGTGAATCCCTATCTCGGTCGCGACTCGGTGGATCCCTACCTCGCCGCGTGCCGACGTCACGGCGTCGGGATCTTCAGCGTGGTGAGGACGTCGAACCCGGGTGGAGCCGAGATCCAGGAGCTCGCGCTTTCCGACGGACGCCCGCTCTGGCAGCACGTCGCTCTGCTCGTCGGTGAGTGGGGAGAGGACCTCGTTGGCGAGGGCGGGCTCTCCAGCGTCGGGGCCGTCGTCGGGGCGACGCATCCGCGCGCCGTGGGAGAAGCGCGCCGGCTCCTCCCTCGGTCGCTGCTCCTGCTCCCCGGAGTCGGCGCCCAGGGCGCTACACCCGCCGACGTTGCCCGGGCCTTCACGAGTGGGCCGTCGAGCGCACTCGTCAACGTCTCTCGCTCTGTCATGTACGCCTACCGGCAGGGCGACCAGGCCGATTGGCGCTCGGCGGCAGGAGGGGAGGCCGCCCGGGTGAAATCCGAGGTCTGGACGGCATCCGGATGGTGACGATCCCCGCCTGGTTCATCCGCTACGCCCTTCCCGTGGCGTTCCTCGTGGTCGCAACGGCCGCGGTCGTCGCCGTGCGCCCGGTGCTCCACGACGCGGCTCCGGTCCGGGCGACGAGGGAAGCGGCGCCGGCGCCGGTACGAGTCGCTCGCCGGCCGGCCCACGTGGCACGGCCGCGTGCCACAACGTACTCCGTGCGTAGCGGCGACACCCTCGCGACGATCGCCGGGCGCTTCGGGACGACGGTCGACGAGCTTCTCGTGCTCAACCCGGGCATCGACCCGCGCGCACTCCACGTCGGACAGTCGCTTCGAGTCGAGTAGGCGCTACGCTGCGGCCCGGTGAAGCTTCGGCTTCTCTCTGCCCTTCTCGTTCTCGCCTTCTGCGCGCCGGCCGCGGCCGCGGCGCCGGCGGTGGATGCACGCGCCTACCTCGTCATGAACGGGGCGAACGGCGAGGTGCTGCTCGCGCGGAATGCCCACGACCGTCTGCCGATCGCGAGCATCACCAAGCTGATGACCGCGCTCGTGACGCTCGAGCGGACGAGGCCGAACGAGGTCGTGGCCGTCGACCGCGGCGCTGTGGGCGTCACGGGCTCCACGATCGCCTTGCGAGCGGGTGAGCGCCTTTCCGTTCGAGATCTGCTCGCCGCGGCACTGATCCAGAGCGCCAACGACTCGGCAGTCGCGCTGGCCGACTACGTCGGGCACGGCAATGGTCCGACGTTCATCACGCTGATGAACCAGAAGGCGCAAGCGCTCGGCCTCGAGGAGACGCGGTTCTCGCGGCCGGACGGGCTGTACGACGCCGGGAACTACTCCAGCGCGCTGGACGTGACCAAACTGGGCCTGGCAGCGATGCGCGAGCCGCTCGTCCGTCGCCTCGTGCGCCAGCGGACCGCCACGATCCCCGGTGGCCGCACGCTCCACACCTGGAACGACCTCCTCGGCGAGTTCCCGGGCGTGTTCGGCGTCAAGACCGGCCACACCTCGAGTGCGGGCTGGAATCAAATCGCCGCGGCGCGGGGGAACGGCGTCGCGATTTACGCGACGATTCTCGGCAGCCCATCGCGCTCGGTCCGGAACGCCGATCTGGAAGAGCTGCTCGGCTGGGGGATGTCCCGCTACGCGCTCGTGCCGCTGGCGCCGGCCGGGCAGGTCTACGGCCGGGTTCCGGTCACCTACGGTAAGGCGCCGGTGCCCGTCGTTGCGGCGCGGCCGCTGCGGCGCGCGGTCCGGACCGGCCGCCCACTCGTCCAGCGGGTCGTGCTGCCCAGCCGCGTCGATCTCCCGGTGCGGCGCGGGGATGTGCTCGGACGGCTGCGCGTGTACGAACGAGGCCGGCTGATCGGCCGCACCGCGCTCGTCGCCGCCGAGGACCGGGACGCTCCCAGCGTCGCCGAGCGGGTGAAGTGGTTCGGCGGCCGCACGTTCCACCACATCGGAGGATGGTTCAGCTGATCATCACGGTGACCATGAACGCGGCGCTCGATCGGACGCTGACGGTGCCGAACTTCCAGCCCGGACAGCGCCACAGGGCGAGCGCCTGGCTCACGCTCGCCGGCGGGAAAGGAATCAACATCGCGAGAGCGCTCAAGCGGCTCGATGTACCCGTCGTCGCGACGGGGCTCGCGGGCGGGCGAACCGGCGCGCGGATCGTCTCGGAGCTCACGCGCGAGGGCATCCTCAACGACTTCGTGCGGATCGGCGAGGAGTCGCGCACGTCGACCGCCGTCGTCGACCCCACCGGCGGCTCGTACACGGAGATCAACGAGTGGGGCCCCAACGTCGAGCCCAAGGAGCTCGACCTGCTGCTCGCGAAGCTCCGCTACCTGTCGCGCGGAGCGGACGGCGTCGTCTTCGCCGGATCCCTGCCGCGCGGCGTGGACGAGGGCTTCTACGCCGAGGCGATCAAGGAGCTCAACCGGCGCGGCCCGCAAACGACGCTCGACAGCGAGGGAGAGCCGCTCCGCCGTGGCGTCGAGGCCGAGCCGTTCCTGGTCTCGCCGAACGAACGCGAGGCGGAAGGGCTCATGGGACAGGAGTTCCATGACCGCCAGGACTTCGTCCAGGCCCTCGATCACATCAGCGACCTCGGCGCTCGCAACGTGGTCATCACGTTGACATCGGGCTGCTACGCGCTTCTCCATCAGGACCGCGAGACTCATCGCTACTACGCCTCAATCCCCCGGATCGCCCCGGTCTCGCCGGTCGGCTCGGGCGACGTGTTGCTGGCCGGGTTCATAGCGGCGCGCTACGAGGAGCGTCCCGCGGAGGAAGCTCTGAGGCGAGCCGTCGCGGCCGGCGCTGCCGCCGTCCAGGAGCTGGGCGCGGGGCGCTTCGAGCCGCCCGAGCTCTCGCGCCTCGCCGAGGGAGTGCGCGTGGAGGAGCTCGAGCCGGTCGCGTCCGAGCTGTGATGCGCCGGGCGGCGCTGCTGGCCGTCCCGCTCGTCGCAACGGCTTGCATGGGCGGCGACGCCACGGAGGAGCCGGCCGCTCGGTATCTCGTCTTCACGGAGGCGATCGACCAGCCGCAACAGGCGGTCTGGATCGGCGATGTCAACGGCAACAAGATGCGCCGTCTCACGCGCGGCGCCTATGGGCTGGTCTCCCCTGACGGCACGAAGATCGCCGTCTCCCGGCGTGCCGGGATCTTCACGGTCGATCCCGGCGGCGGCGGCGAGCACTTCGTCGCCAAAGGAAGACCCGGCGCGTGGCTTCCCGACTCGCGGCACCTCCTTGCCGTCCAGGGCAAGGCGCTCGTCAGCGTCGACGTCGGGGATGGAAGCACGGACGTCATCGAGCGGCGGGAGGGCGGCACGTTCAGCATCTCGCCGGACGGCAAGAGCATCGCGTACGACATCTTCCGCGATCCGCCGGGGAACCGCGAGTGCTGGTTCGAGATCTACACCGCCCGAGTGAACGGCGACTCGAAACGCCGGCTCACCACGGGCGGCCGGAGCAGCAACCCGGTCTGGGGCGACGACGGGATCGCGTTCGCATACCGCCCGCCCGGCACCGGCTGCTTCGCGCCCCGGGTCTGGACGATGCGGCCGGACGGCTCGGAGAAGCAGCCGATCATGGAGCAATTGCCTCGACGGTTCTCGTCCAACGGCTACTACGGCGTCAGGCCGTTCAGCTGGGTGCGTGGTCGACCGCTCCTCCTCGCGACGGTTCCGACGGAATGGGGAAACGAGCTTGCCCTCGTGGATTCGAGCAACGGCTCGGCGCGAAAGCCGGATCTCGATCCGCGCCGGGGCTACGCCTCCCCGATGTACGCGGACCACCCGTCCACCGACGCCCTTCACGTCGTGGGAGCAGCATGCGGCGCGGAATGGCCCTGCACGATTCAGATCTACTCGGTGGCCGATGGTCGAGCGAAGGACGTCTTCACGGGAAGAGTGTCGTGGCCAGACTGGAATCGCTGAGAGGTCGTCAGGGCAGGGTGGTACGATCGTCGTCCAGTTGAGAGAGCGAAGCGCAAACGGTCGTTTCGGCCCAGGCAACCGAGAGGAGCCTGGGCCTTTCTGCATCAGAGGGCCGTTGAGGGGGTGACCGTGCGTGGAGGTTGAGATCGGAAAGGGCAAGAAGGCGCGCCAGGCGTACGGCTTCGACGACATCGCGATCGTCCCGAGCCGCAGGACGCGCGACCCGCAGGACGTCGACATCGGGTGGAAGCTTGGGCCGCATCTCCTCGAGCTGCCGCTCTTCGGATCGGCGATGGACGGCGTCATCTCGCCGGCGACCGCCGTCGCGCTGGGCGAGATGGGCGGTCTCGGAGTGCTGAACCTCGAGGGGATCTTCACCCGCTACGAAAACGCCGAGACGCAGCTGGAGAAGATCTCGAAGCTTCCGAAGGACAAGGCAACCGCCGAGATGCAGGAGATCTACGCGCGACCGGTTGAGCCGAAGCTGGTCGCGCAGCGGATCGAGGAGATCAAGTCACGCCGCGTCCTCGCCGCCGGCTCGCTGACGCCCCAGCGCGTCCGCGACTACTACGAGATCGCGCTCGCCGCCGGCCTCGACGTCCTCGTCATCCAGGGCACCGTGGTCTCCGCGGAGCACGTCTCGTCGAACGGACAAGCGCTGAACCTGAAGGAGTTCATCGCGTCGATTCCGATCCCCGTGATCGTCGGCGGCTGTGCCTCGTACCAGACGGCGCTGCACCTGATGCGAACCGGCGCGACGGGGGTGCTCGTGGGAGTCGGCCCCGGCGCGGCGTGTACGACGCGCGGTGTCCTCGGCGTCGGCGTCCCCCAAGCGACCGCCATTTCCGACGCGAGCGCCGCGCGCGTCCAGCACCTCCTCGAGACGGGCACCTACTGCAACGTCATCGCCGACGGAGGCATGCGAACCGGGGGCGACATCGCCAAGGCGATCGCCTGCGGCGCGGACGCCGTCATGATCGGATCGCCGCTGGCACGGGCGAAGGAGGCGCCGGGCCGCGGCTTCCACTGGGGCATGGCGACGTTCCATCCGACCCTGCCGCGCGGGGCCCGAGTGGAGACGCAGCAGGTCGCGACGCTCGAGGAGATCGTGATCGGGCCGGCGCGCGAGAACGATGGGACGCTCAACCTGATGGGCGCGCTCCGGACCGCGATGGCGACATGCGGTTACGAGTCGATCCACGACTTCCAGAAGGCCGAGATCATGCTGGCGCCGGCGCTGAAGACCGAGGGCAAGGGCCTCCAGCAGGCCCAACGCGTGGGCATGGGGTAGATGACCGCGGAGGTCCTGCCCTTCGAGCGCTCGGAGGCCCAGCCGGAGGATCGTCCAGTGCTCGTCGTCGATCTCGGCGGTCAGTACTCCCAGCTGATCGCGCGCCGGGTCCGCGAGTGCCGCGTCTACTCCGAGCTCGTGTCGCACACCACGCCCGCGCAAGCCCTGCGCGCGCGAAATCCACGGGCGATCGTTCTCAGCGGCGGGCCCGCGTCGGTGTACGCGGAAGGAGCTCCCGATGTCGATCCGGGGCTCTGGGAGCTCGACGCCCCGATCCTCGGCATCTGCTACGGCATGCAGCTGATGGCGCGCGATCTCGGCGGTGAGGTCGCACGCACGGGCGCGTCCGAGTTCGGCCGCGCCGAGCTGCGGGCCGACGGCGGCGCACTCTTCGAGCACACACCCGCGGAGCAGCCCGTTTGGATGAGCCACCGCGACTCCGTCACCGCGCCGCCGGAGGGCGCGCGCGTCACTGCCTCGTCGCCGTCGACCCCGATCGCCGCCTTCGAGGCCCCGGAGCGCGGCCTCTACGGCGTCCAGTTCCACCCGGAGGTCGTACACACCCCGCACGGAAACGAGGTGCTGAAGAACTTCCTCTACGGCGTCGCCGATGCGCCTCCGGCCTGGACGGCGGCGGCCGTGATCGAGGAGCAGGTCGAGCGGATCCGACTGCAGGTGGGATCGGAGCGCGTGCTCTGCGCGCTGTCAGGCGGCGTCGACTCCGCCGTCGCCGCGCTGCTCGTCCACAAGGCGGTCGGCGACCAGCTCACCTGCGTCTTCGTCGACCACGGGCTGCTGAGGAAGGGCGAGGCGGCACAGGTGGTCGAGACCTTCCAGGGCCACTTCCAGGTCCCGCTCGTCCATGTCGACGCCGAGGAGCGCTTCCTCGCCCGACTCGCGGGCGTCGACGACCCCGAGGAGAAACGGAAGCGCGTCGGCGAGGAATTCATCCGCGTCTTCGAGCAGGAATCACAGCGCTTAGCAGAGACGGCCGGACGGGCAAAGCCCGCCCGGCCTCTAAGCGGCGCCGCCAAGTCGGCGCCTGGGCGGATCCGGTACCTCGTCCAGGGCACGCTCTATTCCGACGTGATCGAGTCGGGCGGGACCGACGGCGTCGCCGCGACGATCAAGTCCCACCACAACGTCGGCGGCCTCCCCGATGACGTCGACTTTCAGCTAGTCGAGCCGCTGCGGATGCTCTTCAAGGACGAGGTGAGGCGGGTCGGCGAGGAGCTCGGCCTCCCCGAGCGCATGGTCTGGCGCCAGCCGTTCCCCGGTCCGGGCCTCGCGATCAGGATCATCGGAGAGGTCACGAATGAGCGGCTCGAGATCCTCCGCGAGGCGGACTCCATCCTGCAGGAGGAGATCCGGCGTGCAGGCCTCTACCGCGAGCTCTGGCAGTCGTTCGCCGTGCTGCCGGCGATCCGGTCGGTCGGCGTCCAAGGCGACGAGCGGACCTACGCGTACCCGATCGTCATCCGCGCCGTGACCTCCGAGGACGCGATGACCGCCGACTGGGCGCGGCTGCCCTACGACCTCCTGGAGACGGTCTCGAGCCGGATCATCAACGAGATCCCGGGCGTGAACCGCGTCGCGCTCGACATCAGCTCGAAGCCGCCTTCGACGATTGAGTGGGAGTAGGGCGCCTCTAACTGAAAGAAGCCTTGAGCCGTCGGGCCGCGCTGGACGGCGCGAGGCCGCGTCCTCGGTCTCGCCCGTATCCTCCGGATACGAACGAGACGCTGCGTCCTTGCCTCGCATCCGCCCATCGCACCCCGACGGCGAAGCATCGTTCAGTCAGAGGCTCTGAACCTGGGGTAGAGCGCGCGGGTCTGATCCACGAACCCCGCGAGCCGCTCGGCTAGCTCCGGATCGGTCACCTCGAGGACGTTCTCCGCGTTCAGCTCGCCTGAGCGCGACAGGTTGAAGCTGCCGACGAAGATCGTGTCGTCGGCGACCGTCAGCTTCGCGTGCATGAAGTTGTGCATGCTGCCCGTCGGCTCCCACGGAGTCGACGGCTTGGCCGAGAAGGGCGCCGTCAGGACTCGCTGGAGCAGCGGCAGCTTCCAGAAGATGTTGCCGTTCTCGCCCCACTGGTAGATGACGCCGTCGATCTGCGGCCGGTCGACGCAACCGGCGACATCGACGCGGGCCTCCGAAATGACCTCCGCAAGCGCCGCGAGGACCGGTGCGGCCGTGATCACCGGCGACGCGATTCGGACGCGACGCCGGGCCTTCAGGATCGCGTCGGCGATCCGCTGCGAGAGATCCTCGCCGTGGCCGGGCGTGAACCACGTGCGTACCTGGTGGTCGCCGACCGGCACCGGCGTCGTATCGACGAACCCGCTGTGCTCGACCTCGCCGGTCTTCCAGAGCTGTTCGAAGTCCTGGATGAAGCGCGCGGCCAGGTCGCGCGACTCCGCGACGGCGACGACGTTCTCCTGGACGGTCCACGAGTCGTCCGTCCAGTTCATCGATCCCGTGAAGACAGTTGAGCCGTCGCGCACGACGAACTTGTGATGCATCAGGTCCGGAACCCCCGCGATCGGCCGCACGGGCACGCCGAGCGAGTCGATCAGGACGCCGTCCGGCTCCGGCGGCGGCGGAACCGGGATCGGGTTTCGGTGGTCGAGGTTGTAGACGAAGCGCACAGCCACTCCTCGTCCGGCGGCGGCCCGGATTGCCTCGGCGACGACACCGGCCGGCTCGGGGCTCAGGTGGAAGTCGTAGTGCGCGAAATCGAGCGAGCGCTGCGCGGGGCGGATGAAGCGGGCGACGTCCTCGGCCACGTCCAGCGCGCTCTGACCGCCGTCGGTGAGGGTGCGGAGCTCGAGCACAAGCCGCATCTTCGTGGAAGAGTCTTCGCGTGCGCCTGGCACTCGATCACTGCGTCATCGCGGTCTCCGACTGGGACCGCTCGAACGCCTTCTACCGCGACGTCCTCGGCGCCGAAATCGTCCAGCGCAATGAAACGTTCGCCCATTACGTCTTCGGCGAGTGGCACCTCAACGTCCACGGGCCGAGCTTCGAGGGCTTGAACGCGAGACTGCAGGTTCAGCCCGGCAACAGCGACCTGTGCTTCGTCTGGCCGGGCACCCCCGAGACCGCCGTTGAGCACCTCGAGGGGCACGGTGTTTCGGTCGAAGCCGGCCCGGTCAGTCACCAAGGCCCGAGAGGGAAGGGGACGAGTGTCTACTTCCGAGATCCCGACGGATCGCTCCTCGAGCTTCTCTCCTACGGTGAAGCGTCTGAGCCGGCCGGCGCGGTCACGCCCGGGAGCTCCTCCTCGAGCGACCTGAGCACGTAGTCGGCTCCGGCGCGGCGCAGATCCTCCTCGCTGTGGTGCCCGCTCGCCACTCCAACGGCCACGGCGCCCGCAGCATGGGCCGCCTCGATGTCGAGCGGCGTGTCGCCGACGACGAGGACCCGTTTCGGATCGACCGGACGGCGCAGGATTTCGCCCGCGCGTTCGATCGCTCGGCGGGTGAGCTCCGCCCGGTCAGGCGAATCCGAGCCGTACCCGCCGAAGGTGAAAAACCGGTTGAGGTCACCGCGCTCCAGCTTCGTGTGCGCCGCAGCCTCGGTCCCGCCCGTGGTGAGCCCGAGCAGGAACCCGGCATCGGCGAGCCGTTGCAGAGTCCGCTCGACGCCGGGTAGCACCTTGTAGCCCTTGGACTCGGCGACAGCGTCGGGGAGCGCGGCTTGCCTGCGGGCCATCAGTGTGGCCATCTCTTCCTTCGTGGGCTCCCGGCCGATCACTTTGGCGAAGGTCAGGCGACCGACCTCGGGGTCGGTCATCCCCGCGTCCGTGAACTGACCGATATCGGCGGGGATGCGGTAGAGCTCGTTGAACGCCCTCCGCCAGC
>DATGDB010000080.1:0-5186 GCA_035311205.1 Gaiellaceae bacterium
GGTATCCGTGGCTGTCCCTTCCGGACGGGATCGAGGAAGAGTACGACTAGTACACGCGCCCGTTAGTTTGGTCACGCGAGCCGGTGACAGCGAGCGCAGAGCAGCTCCAGCTCGTCGAGCAGCGCGGCTCGCGTCCCTGACCTCGGTCCGCTCGGTCTTGACGTGCTGCTCCCAGCTTGCCGTTGCGTCGGCCACGAAGACGACGTTCGGGTCGAGGGGGGTGGTCGTGCCCGGCCCGAACGGCCACCTAGCCGCGCCGGCGCCGACGTCCTTGAGCGGGGCGCGGGAAGGGCCGCGGACTTCGACCCGCGCCCCTGGTGAGCCCGAGGTCATGCCGTGCCCTTCGCGGCCGTGGTCAGCATTTTGGTCAGCATTTCGCCCGTAACACTGTGTTACGTCACGTCACGCACAACCCCGGATTCGGCTCAACCATCGAGAATCCGGGTGTGTCGTGACGTGAGGTTGCGCTACAGGCTCTAAATCGCACCCAGGAGGTCGCCGGTTCGAGTCCGGCTGGCTGCCCTCTTCGAAGCTGCTGCGTCAGTGGTTTCCACTTTGCTCCCGAACGTCGAGATCCGAGGCTTGTTCTGCCGTTATGGCACGAGGAGGTGGTCGGTGCGAGTCTGGCGAGTTCCATTTCGAAAGACCCGCTGCCTCGCTCACGCAGGATCTACGTAGGCACGGAACGCCCAGGTCCGTCCCGGTGAAGGCTTACGCGGGCGCGGCGTCCCGCTCGCGCTTGCGGCGGGAGGCCAGCGTCTGTCGCTTTGTCGCAGAGAGCTCGACCTTGCGCAGGCGGATGCTCTTCGGCGTCACCTCGACACACTCGTCCTCCCGGATGAACTCCAGTGCCTGCTCGAGGGAGAGGGGGCGGGGAGGGATGAGCCGGACGAGCTCGTCCGCATTCGCAGAGCGCATGTTCGTCAGCTTTTTCTCCTTGGTTGCGTTCACGTCCAGGTCCTCGCCCCGGGCGTTCTCGCCGACGACCATGCCTTCGTAGAGCTCGTTGCGCGGAGAGATGAACAGCGATCCGCGCTCCTGGAGCGCTGCGATCGCGAATGCCGACGCGTGGCCTCGCCGGTCAGCGACGAGGCTGCCAGTGGGGCGCGTTCGCAGCTCGCCGTGCCACGGCTCCCAGCGCTCGAATACGTGGTGCATGATCCCGGCCCCGCGGGTCTCTGTGAGGAACTCGGTCCGGAATCCGATCAGCCCGCGGGCCGGCACCAGGTACTCCATTCGCGCCCAGCCGGACCCGTGGTTGACCATCTGCTGCAAACGGCCCTTCCGCAGCGCGAATAGTTGAGTGACGACGCCGATGTACTCCTCCGGGACGTCGATGGCGACGCGCTCGACCGGCTCCTGCGTCGTGCCTTCGACCTCGCGCGTCAGGACCGCCGGCTTGCCGACCGTGAGCTCGAAACCCTCGCGGCGCATGATCTCGACGAGGACGGCGAGCTGGAGCTCGCCACGGCCCTGCACCTCCCAGACGTCGGGACGGGCGGTCGGGAGGACGCGAAGGGAGACGTTCCCGACGAGCTCCTGCTCGAGCCGGCCGATCAGCGCACTCGCCGTCAGCTTGTCGCCCTCGGTTCCGGCGAGCGGAGACGTGTTGATCCCTAGGGTCACGGAGAGCGACGGCTCGTCGACCGAGCTGACCGGGAGCGGCCGCGGATCCTCGGCGTCCGCGATCGTCTCGCCGATCGTGACCGCTGGCAGGCCGGCAAGCGCGACGATCTCGCCGGGCCCCGCCTCCTCGGCGGGCACGCGGTCGAGCGCCTCCGTCACGTAGAGCTCGGTCACGCGCGCGCGCTCGATCGTCCCGTCGGACCTGCACCAGGCGACCTGGTCGCCCTTTTGGATCGTCCCGTGCTGGACGCGCAGCAGGGCCAGGCGGCCGACATAGGGCGACGCATCGAGGTTCGTGACGAGCGCCTGGAGCGGATGCTCCGGGTCGTACGAGGGTGCTGGGACCGTCGCGAGCAGGGTTTCGACGAGCGGCTGGAGATCGGGAGCGAGCTCGTCGGGCGCGAAGCCGGCCCGGCCCTCTCGCGCGTTGGCGTACACGATCGGGAAGTCGATCTGGGACTCGTCGGCGTCGAGGTCGAGGAAGAGCTCGTAGACCTCGTTCACGACCTCGGCGGGGCGCGCGTCCGGACGGTCGACCTTGTTCACGATGAGCACGACGGGCAGCCGCGCCTCGAGCGCCTTGCGGAGCACGAACCGGGTCTGGGGCAACGGCCCCTCGCTCGCATCGACGAGCAGCAGCACCCCGTCGACCATCGTGAGACCCCGCTCGACCTCGCCGCCGAAGTCGGCGTGGCCGGGCGTGTCGATGATGTTCACCTTCGCGCCGGCGATCCGGACAGCGGTGTTCTTGGCGAGGATCGTGATGCCCTTCTCGCGCTCGAGGTCCATCGAGTCGAGCACGCGGTCGGCGACCTCCTGGTTCTCCCGGAACGAGCCGGACTGCCAGAGAAGCGCGTCGACGAGCGTCGTCTTGCCGTGGTCCACGTGCGCGACGATCGCAACGTTCCGCAGATCGTCGCGGCGGGCGAGTGCTGGAGCGGGTGTAGACATGGCCAGCCAGGGTAGCCGCGGTACCCTCCGACGATGCCGGAGGAGAAGCCCGAGCCGATGACGCCCGCGCAAAAGCGGCAGCTCGAGTCCGAGCTCGCGGAACTGGAAGGCCCTCGGCGCGGCGAGGTCGTTCAGGCGATCGCGACTGCCAGGGGCTTCGGCGATCTCGCGGAGAACTTTGAGTACCACGCCGCGAAGAACGAGCAGGGGCTGTTGGAGCATCGGATCAGGTCGATCCGTGACCGGTTGGACCGCACCGTCCTCGTCGAGCAGGAGGCCTCCGAGAGCGGGGCGGTCGGCATCGGCTCGACGGTAGAGATCGAGGACGACAAGGGTGAGCGGATGACGGTCGAAATCTCGAGCGTCGGCGGCGTCTCGCCGGACTCACCACTGGGTCACGCGCTCCTCGGTGCGAAGGCGGGCGACGAGGTCGAGGTCGTCGCGCCACGCGGTTCCTGGGTGGCGCGCGTCCGGTCGATTGGCGTGGTCGAGGGCTAGCGGGAGTTGCCCGGGGGGCTGGCGGGAGCGCGGCGCCCGTAAGCCCGCTGGATGCCCAAGCGTTGGGCGGATCGGCGGCTTGTCTTAGCGATCTACCGTCCGTGCTACCGAACTGAGCGAATCTCGAAGTCCGCTGCGGCTGGCGGCCCAAGGGCTGTCTCGCAGGGCGTGTAGCCGGCCTCTCTAACACGCTCCGTTCCACCGCGCGAGAATCACTCGCTTATGGGTGCACCTGCCTCCCTGGGATGCGCCGTACTGGCCTTCGTCGTGCTCGCGGTGGCACCGGCGGCCGAGCCCGCCGCGAGCAAGACGATCCGCGTGCGAAACGACAAGCAGCTCCAGGCCGCCGTGCACAGACTGGCGAGCTCCGGCGGCACGATCCGGCTGCAGTCGAACTCCTATGGCCAGCTGATCATTCCGCCGCGGTCCGCACGTCCGCTGCGGATCGTCGGGAGGGCGGGCGTGCGGATCGAACACGTGGTTTTCGATCACACGAAGAATGTCTCCCTCGTCGGCGTCACGATCGCGCCGCGCACCCGGCACGCGCTCGTTGAGATCCTCGACTCGAAGCACATCGAGCTGCGCGATCTCTTCGTGACGGCGCAGGGAACGCCGTACTTCGCCTCCGTCGAGGTGCACCGGTCCCGCTACGTCACGATCCGGAAGAGTACGTTCACGCACTGCGGCGATCGGTCAGCCGACTTTGCGAACTGCCTCATGGTCTTCCGGCGGACTAGCCACATCACGGTGGAGGGCAACTGGTTTCACGACTGTTACGGGTGCGACTTCATCCACGGGCGGTTCGGATCCAACCTCACGATCCGTCGAAACCGCTTCGAGCGCGCCCTGCCGTGCCGCTTCAGCCTCCTCGGCCGTCACCGCTGCGGCCACCAGGACCTGATCGAGCTGTTCGCCGGGCGGCGGCTCCGAATCGAGGACAACCACTTCGGCGTCTACAAGTACGGCGGCGCCCAGCTGTACCTCACCGGCCCGGTGGACCACGTCCTGATCGTGAACAACGTCTTCGTCGGGACCGACTCGCGCCTCCCCGGCTATCGGTCGCGGATGGCGCTGATCATCGGTGCCAAGGGCTCGGACCGTCTACCGCGTTTCGTCGAGGTCGTCAACAACACGATCCTGACCGGCGTCAAGCGCATCGACGGCTACGAGGGATCGCTGCGCATCAGCCGCGCGTACCGGTACGGCGGGTACCCGCGGCGCCAGCGGCCGCTCATCGTCAACAACATCATCGGGCTGCTGCGGACCTATGGCCGCGTCTGCTTCGGCGTGCGTGGATCGATCTCGAACGCGATCGTCCGCGGGCACAGGTGCTCCCGTTCGGACGAGGTCGGGCGTGTCTACCTCGACAGGAAGGGACGTCCCACCGGGCGCTCGTGGCTCCTGATCGATACCGCGAACCGCCGCCATGCGCCGCCACGCGACATCGGCGGGCGCCGCCGCGTCCGCGCGCCGGACATCGGCGCGTACGAGTACAGCGCGCGTTAGCTCTCGATCAGAAGTGCGGCCGCCTGCGGCAGCCATGACGACTTCCGATCGAATCATCTGCTCTCCGACTCCCGCAGTCGGCCGACGCCGGGCAAAGCCGGCGTCGGCGGCGAGTGGCTCAAGAACGCAGGCTGCGGACTTCGTACGCCGCGACGGGGCGAGAGAAGCCCTTGAGCTCGAGCTCGCCCGCCGGCGCTGTCTCGACGGCTGCTTCCACCGCGGCAAACAGACGCTGGCCGATGAGGATCTGGCCCGCTGCCGCCTCGGTGCTGAGCCGTGAGGCGAGATTCGCCACCGGGCCGAGCACGCCGTAGTCGTAGCGGCCTTCGAAGCCGATTCGACCGAGCGTGGCGTAGCCGGCCTCGATGCCGATTCCGAGCCCGAGCTCGGTTCCACGCTTGCGCCAGGCGAGAGCCAGCTCTTCGAACTGCTCCTGAGCTGCGAGCGCGAGGCGGACGGCCTGAAGCTCGTGGTCGGCGACGGCGACAGGATCGTTGAAGAACACCATCACGCCGTCGCCTGCGAAATGCTCCAGCGTCCCCTCGAACTCGGGGATGAGGTTGCCGAGCACGCCGTGGTACTGGCGCAAGACGTCGAACAGCTCC
>DATGDB010000081.1:0-9663 GCA_035311205.1 Gaiellaceae bacterium
CCGCGATCTCGACGTCGTACCCCTCCTCGAGCAGACGCTGGTAGGGGTACATCACCTCGAGCGACTCGGCGGCGTCGCCGGTCAGGATGAGCACCTTGGGCATGGCGCTCTCACCTCCCCAGACTCGAATGGTTCCTTCCATGTGAGTCTAGGCGGGAGGCGCCCCACCGGTTTGATTAGAGGGCTCTCGAACAGCCAGGTGCATGTGCCGCCGGAGCGCGGCTTTGCCGCGCGGGAGGCTCACAGCGGCGAAGAATGCCTGAACAAGCGAGCCATAAGCCGGCTCCGTCAACGTGAGAACGAGCGCTCGATCGGCGAGGAGGGGTCCGCGGGGGAACCAGGGGTTTCCCCCGCGCTTAGCCGCGGCCGAGCTTGGGAACGCGGTAGTACAGGCGCTGGGCCGCCTGCGAGCGCTTTAGCTGCCGCCGGAGGTGGATTCCGCTGGCAAGCGCCTCGACCGCTGCACGACCGCGTATGGTCGACGCAAGACCGATGCCCTCGTAGATCGGCTCCATCCGGTCGGTGAATTTGTCCTTGTGGTCGGCGGCCGCGCCGAGGAACTCGACGCGCTGAGCGCCCTCAGCGGACGCCGCCTCGAACGCGGAGAGCATCGCCTCCGAGCCGGGAGCGAAGCGTGCGTACTCGGGGTCGTAGGCCATCATCAGACCGTAGACCGTGTACACCAGCTGGAAGTAGAGCGAGAACGCGATCACTCGCCCCCGAAGGCGCAACGTGACCAGCCGCGGCACATCCTGCTCCGCGAGCCGCAGGACGGCGGCTCGGTGGAACGCCATCCCAGTCTTGGTTCCGAAGTCGGACGTATCGCGTCGCCCATGCCAGCGGCTCTCGTGGACACGGAACGCCTCGTCGAGTGCTGCGTCGAGTTCCTGCGGCGTGCGTGCAACGGAGATCTCGACGGCTCCTTCGGATTCGAGCAGCCGCCGACGTCGCCGCCGGTTCGACCGTGCCTTGGAGGAGACCTTCTCCTTGTAAACCGCGTCCCAGCCACCGGAGAGGTCGAGCACGGGCGCTTCGATCCGCTCGATCAGCCGAAGCGAGCCCGAGGGCAAAGCAGCAGCAAGACGACTGTCCCGAGGCATGCCGAAAAGGTCCGCGTAGTCGTGACCCGAAGCGACGACGCGGTCGGCGAGCTCGGCTGCGGCGGACCCGTCTGCGTCCGGCGCGAGCATGAGGTCAGCGAGCTGCGCCTTCTTCCCACCGAGGAACTCGCTCACCTTGAGACCCAAGCGCCGGCGGAGGAGGAGCGGAAGCGCTCCGACGAGACGGTCGCCGTCGAAGGCCACGTGGACGGCGAGGGTCGACTTCCCGCCGTAGTGGCGCCACCACTCGACCAACCACCCGTGGAGGAGATACGGACTTGGGCGGGCCATCGACCGGACGAGGTCATCCCAGGAGCCGCCGAGGGCCTCGAGGCCGAACCCCTCCGAAATGGTCTCGGCCCGCAGCATCGCTCAGGCCCTGTCTAACGTCAGAATCAACGTCCCGGCCTCAGCAAGAGGGTCGACAACGTCTTGGCACAGATCGCCAGGTCGACGACCACGTTCCGGTGCCGGACGTACCAGAGGTCGTACGAGAGCTTGTCCGCCGCCCCTTCGAGGTCCGAGGCGTAGTCGCGGCGCAGCTGAGCCCAGCCGGTGATGCCGGGCTTGACGAGCAGCCGACGCGTGAAGAACGGCACGGCCTCCTCGAGCATCGGGATGAACTCGGGCCGCTCGGGTCGAGGCCCCACCACCGACATGTCGCCCTTGAGCACGACCCACAGCTGCGGCAGCTCGTCAAGGTGGGTCTTGCGCAGGAAGCGTCCCACGGATGTCGCGCGGGGGTCGTTCTCCTGGGCGTAGGCCGGCTCTCCCGGCTCCTCGGCATCGCGCTTCATCGTCCTGAACTTGTAGATCGTGAACGGCCGGCCGCCCTCGCCCACACGGATCTGCCGGTAGATAATCGGCCCTCTCGTCAAGCGCACGAAACACGCGATCACGAGCATCAACGGAGCCGCGAGGATGAGGCCGACGGAGGCGCAGACGACGTCGAATGTCCGCTTCGCGAACCGCGTGTAGGGCCGCTGCCAGATGTGGAGGATGCTCATGAACCAGCTCGGCTTCAGATTGTCGAGCGGGACGCGGCCGAACGCGTAGTCGAAGAAGTGCGGAAGTCCGACGACCTTGAAGTCGCGCGACAAGGTGGCGAGCAGGCGGTCAATCGCCGCCGACGACGCCTCCCCGTCACCGATAACGATGAGGTCGGGACGCTGCTCGTCCACGATTCGGGAGAGCTCGGCGACGGAACCGAGCCGGAAATTGTCCTCGGGCCCGTCGTTCACCGCGCCGACGACCGTGAAATGCGTGTGGCCCTCGAACGCGACCGCCTCGGCGACCGCGTCGGCCGCCCGCGACGCGCCGACCACGAGCACGCGCCGCTTGCCGACGAGCCGCTGGATGAGGCCCTCCCAGATGGATGTCAGCATGAAGACGGAGAGGGCGAGCGCGAGCAGGGTCGCGGTGGACATCCCCAGTCCGGGCACCCACAGCGCGACGGCCGACACGCCGATGAGACCCGTAACCGTGCCGACGGCGGTGCGGACCGGGATCCCGAGCGTGAAGTGCACCGCGGCACGCGCGCTGCGGAGGCAGATCAGCCACACCGACGCGAGGAGCAGCGAGGCGGCGAAGGCCACTCCGCTCCAGCCGAACCGGTAGCCCGTGAGCGCGTAGCAGGGCAGCCAGACGAGAAACGCCCGGCCGCCTGCCATGATCCATTTCGCCTGGCTGGCCTTGATGGTCGCGACGATTCGCGCGGCGGCAACCAGCGTCGGCGAGAGATCGTCCGACCACGGATTCGCAGGGGGCAGCCCGCCGGTGTGGGCCCTCGAGCTCACATCAAGAACGGTTCCCCACGCGCCCAGCAGCGAGTCCCTACGCTTTGTAACCGAATGGTGAAGCGCATCGCCGTCATCGGTCCGACCGGCGCCGGCAAGTCATGGCTCGCCGGCCGGCTGGGCGACAAGCTGGGCGTCCGCGTAGTCCACCTCGACACGCTGTATTGGCAGCCGGGCTGGGTGAGAACTCCGCATGACGAGTGGTTGGCGACTCAGCGGCGCGAGCTCGCAGAGGAGTCGTGGATCGTCGAGGCCCAGTACGACGACATGCTCCCAGACTGGATCGACGCTGCCGACACGATCGTCTTCCTCGACGTCTCTCCGCTGCAGTGCCTCTGGCGCGTGAGCAAGCGCCGGATGGATTCCCAGCCGGCGACAGGATCCCCCGCAGGGTCCGAGCCTGGTCCGGTCCACGGCGCGCTCAGGAAGTTCGTCCGCAACCAGTGGGAGTACCGGCGGAAGGTTCGACCCGAGCTCAAGGCGGATCTCACGCGCCGCCGGAACGGGCAGCGAGTCGTCGTTCTCCGCAGCGAGACAGATTTGCGGAACTTCCTCTCCGGCGCCTAAACACATATGGCTCGTCGCTCCCCGTCCGGGGAATCGTTTTTGACGTGGGCGCGACCGCTGCTCTCGGGGGGCTGACGTTCGACACCGTCGACACCGAGGCCGCCTTCGCCGGGCTGGCCCCGGAATGGGATCACCTCGTCCGGGCAATGCCGCGGCCGAGTCCGATCCTGCTCCACGGCTGGCTGCGCGAGTGGTGGCGGCACTACGGCGGCGACTCGGAGCTCGCCGTACATGTGGCCTTCCGGGACGGAAAGCTCGTCGGGGCGCTGCCGCTGTGTGTCCGTCCCCAGTTCGGCCTCCGTGTGCTGACGTTCCTGGGCGCCGACCAGTCTCCGCTCGCCGACATGCTCGTCGACCCGGACGAGGGCGGTGGCGTTGCAGCGAAGCTCGCGGAACGCGCCGGCAGCACCGAGCACGACTACGCGGATCTCTTCGGGCTGCCCCAAGGCAGTCGCCTCGCCTCGGCGCTGGGCCCCGGCGGATTGCGGCTTATCGAGCGCGTTGAGGCGCCGGTGCTCAATCTGGAGGAGCCGTGGGAGGACGTCTATGCGCACCGGCTTTCGTCCAAGAAGCGGGCCCATCACCGCCGCCGGCGTCGCCAGCTCAGCGAGCTCGGACGGGTGGAGAATGTGATCGCACGGACGCAGGAAGAGCTTGCGGACGCCCTCGAAGACGCCTTCAGGCTCCATGACCTGCGCTGGGACGGACGGCCCGACGGCTCCCGCTTCGCGACCCCTGAGGGCATGCGCTTCCACCGTGACGCGATCCAGGCTCTGGCCGACGTCGACGCGGCCCGGATCGTGACACTCAAGATCGACGGCCGCGCCGTCGCATTCCATTACTACTTCCTCCTCGAGGGGCGGATGTACGTGCACCGGATCGCGTTCGACCCCGGGCTGAGCCGCTGGTCGCCGGGTGTGGTCAACACGCTCGACGCGATCCAGGCGGCCACGGACGAAGGCGCGACCCGGGTCGAGTTTCTCGGCGGCGCCGACCGGTACAAGCTCGAGCTCGCCGATCGCTTCGAGCCGCTCTGTCAGGGCTTCGGGCTCGCGAGGGGTCTGCGCGGCTCGGTCGCCCTTTCCAGCCGCGTCAATGCGATCCGTTTGCGCAAGACGCTCAAGCGGTCAAAGGCGCTGCGGCACTTCTACATGGAGGGCCTCGCTCCGGCTCGACGGCTCATCGGGCGGTTCTCGTGAGCATCTACGGGCTGAAGGCCGCGGCGACGCGCACCCGCTCAGCCCTCTGGTTTCTCCGGACTCAGGGCCGGCCGGAGGGCGTTGGGCTGCGAATTCTCTTCTACCACCGGGTCTCCGACGACCGCGACGAGCTGGCGGTCAGGCCGCGCACTTTCCGGCGCCAGATGGACTACCTCGCCGCCCAAAGCTACCGCGTGGTGGATGTCATGGACGCGGTCGAGCTACTCGACAACGGCGCGGCTTCGGCCAAGACGGTGGGGCTGAGCTTCGACGACGGCTTCCTCGACGTCGCGGAGCAGGCGCTGCCCATCCTTGCCGAGCGCGGCTTCCGGGCCACCGTGTTCGTCTCCCCCGGAGTGATCGACGGGTGGTCGCGCTTCGACTGGTACAAGCGCCAGCCTCCCATCCTCGGCTGGGACGAGATTGCCGAGCTCGACGCGGAGGGGACGCTTCGCTTCGAAGCCCACTCGCTCACACACCCGAATCTCCTCCGCCTCCGGGACGAAGCGTCGCGCGAGGAGATCATCGGCTCCAAGGTTGCCCTCGAGGCTCGCCTCGGCCGCCCGGTGCGCGCCTTTTCGTATCCCGCGGGGCTCTTCGGCCCCAGGGAGCGCGCATACGTCGGGGAAGCAGGATTCGACGTCGCCGTCTCGTGCGAGCCGGGCCTCAACACGCGCAGCACCGACCGACTCGTCCTCCGACGGCGGCAGGTCGATGGGCGCGACAGCCTCCTCGACTTCCTGGCGAAGGTCGGGGGCGGGCACGACTCCCCACTGCCGTTACGCGGCGTCTATCGGCGCCGCCGCTACGGCGCTGGGGCGGGTAGCCCACGTCTCGCAAGCTCCCGGGAGTAGAGCTCGACGTGCGCGCGCCGGAACGGCTCGAGATCGAAGCGCTCCTCTGCATGCTCTCGACCCGCAGCGCCAAGCGAGCGGCGTTTGGCTGGGTCGGCGATCAGACTGGAGAGCGCCGCGGCGAGGGCGGTCGCATCGCCTGGTGGAACGAGGATGCCGGTCTCGCCGTCGACGACCAGCTCCGGCACGCCTCCGACGCGAGCGGAGACCACCGGGAGGCCGGCGGCCATCGCTTCGAGCACGGAGACCGGCATTCCCTCAGACGCGCTGGAGAGGACGAAGACGTCCGCATCGGCGAGCAGCTCCGGAACGTCGTGGCGCTCGCCGAGCAGCCGGACCCGCTCGCTGAGGCCGAGCGAGCTGATCTCCTCCTCGAGCCGCGGGCGGTCCGGGCCCTCGCCCACGATCAGCGTCTCGGCGCCATCGGGCAGCGCGCTCGCCGCGCGGATGAGTGTCAGGAAGTCCTTCGGCGCCTTGAGCCTGCCCACGGCGATGATCCGCGGCTGCGTGCGCTGATGGCTCGCCCGTGGAGCGCCGGTGACGTCGACGGCGTTGGGGATCACGACCGTTCGCTCCGGGTCGCAGGTGCCGGCTGCGACTCCGGCCCTCCGCTCGCCCTCCGAGACGCAGATCGTGACCGTCGTCAGCGGCTCGACGATTCGGTCGCCCCAGTAGTAGAGCCGCCCCTTGAGGCCCGAGTACGCGGAGAACGCCCAGCCGTGGACGGTGAAGATCCGGATCGGAACGCCGGTCAGGCGCGCGGCCAGGCGGCCGAGCACACCGGCCTTCGAGCTGTTCGCGTGCAGGATGTCGGGCCGTTCGCGGCGAAAGACGCGAACCAATTCGACGAGACCGGCCAGATCTCGCCACGGATTGATCCGGCGGCGGACATGTTCAAGCGGGATGTAGGGGGCCCCCAGAGGAGCCGCAGCCTCACGAAGGGGGCCCATCCCGTGGGCCGCGACGACGACATCGAAATCGCGAGTGAGCGCCGGAAGCAGCGACGCGACGTAGCTCTGCGCGCCCCCGACCTCGGCGAGCGTGATGAGCATCAGGACGCGCGGACGCCGCTCGGCGGGAGCTGAGGAGGCGGGTTGGAGAGCGCTCACCCGCTCACCGTACGCAGTCGGCCCGACACGGCGTGGCTGGTGGTTCTCGCGACTGCCGGCGCGGCGCTGCTCGCGGTCTTCCTCGCGCTCGGTGTCGTTCTCGGTCGCAATCCGCTGCCGATGCCGCTCGTCCTCGGCTTCGGCGTCGGCCTGCTCGGCACCCTCGCGCTCGCGCTTGCCCGCTACGACGCCGCCGTCATGCTGGGCGTCTTCCTCCTGGCCGCCGTCCGGGTCGAGCCCGCGCCCTCGGATCTCGTGTTCGGCGTCCTCATCGCCGTTGCCTTCGCGACCTGGAGGTTCGACCTCCAGCGCGTGCCCCTGAGCATCACGCTCCTCGTCAGCGCGTTCCTCGGCCTCAACCTCATGGCCTCGATCGACGTGATCGACCCCGGCAGGGCCGTGACGTTCTTCGCGATCACGCTCTACCTCGGCGTCTTCGGTCTCTGGTTCGCCGGCTACGTCCGTTCGGTCCGGCGGGCTCGCCTCGTGCTGCTCGCGTATCTGGCCGCGGCGGTGCTCTCGGCCGCCGTTGCGTGCCTCGCCCTCTTTATGGCGTTCCCCGGGAGCGACCTCTTCGTCCGCGGCCCGCGCGCGCAGGGTCTGTTCAAGGATCCGAACGTCTTCGGCCCGTTCCTCGTCCCCGCCGCGCTCATCCTGATGGAGGAGACGGTCGCGCCGCGCCTGCTCAGGCTGCGCCTCGTGCCGAAGCTCGTCCTTCTCTCGGTGGTCACCGTTGGGGTCGTCTTCTCTTTCTCGCGAGCCGCCTGGCTGAACCTGGCCGTCGGCACCGCCGCTCTGCTCGTCGTGCTCGCCCTGCGCCGCGGAGGAGCCCGCCAGGCCCTCAGCCTCCTCGTCGTCGCGCTCACGGCCGGAGGCGCCCTCTTCGCCGTCCTCGCGACGACGTCCTCGCTCACTTTTCTCCAGGAGCGAGCGGCGATCCAGGTCTACGACACCCAGCGGTTCGGCGCCCAGCTCTCCGGGCTCGAGCTCGCGGCCGAATATCCCCTCGGAATCGGGCCGGGGCAGTTCGAGCGGGTCTCCGAGATCTCCGCGCACAGCACCTACGTCCGGGCGCTCGCCGAAGAGGGCATCATCGGCATGCTCGTCGTCCTCGCGATCATGCTGCTGACCCTCGGCTTCGCGGCGCGCAACGCGGCGCTCGGGGTGGACAGCTACGGGATCGGCTCCGCCGCCCTCTTCGGCGCGTGGTGCGGGATTCTCGCCAACAGCGTCTTCGTCGACACCCTCCACTGGCGTCACCTCTGGCTCGTTGCCGCGCTCATTTGGGCGGCAACTGCGCTCAGGACGCGCTATCCGGGGAGGTAGGCTTGGATCGAGCTCCGCGCGCCCACGATCGCGAGCCCGAGCGGCTTCGCGTCGAGGCGATCCAGCAGCTCGCGGGTCGCGAGCGCCGTCTCGGGTGTCAGCCTGTCCGGCCGGCAGACGACGAGCACGCCGTCGACTCGCTGCGCGAGCAGCTGGCTGTCCACGAGGCCCAGGAGCGGCGGGCCGTCGAGGAGGACGTAGTCGTAGTCGGACCGGCGAATCTCGTCGAAGAAGGAGTCGAGGGCATTGCCGGCCAGCAGCTGAGCGGGATCCGGCGGAGTGCGACCGCTCGCGAGGACATGCAGGCGGCCGGAGCCCGAGCGTGCGGCGCTGAGCTCGAAGATCCCCTCGCTGTCGCCGTTCATGTTTCCGGCCAGGATCTCGGCGAGGCCCGGAGTCTGCTCCACGTCGAACAGCTCGTGCAGCTTGGGCCAGCGCATGTCGGCGGAGACGAGCCAGGTTCGCTGGCCGGCCTGCGACAGGACGAGCCCGAGCGCGGCCGTGACTTCGGTCTTCCCCTCGCCCGCGAGCGCGCTCGTGACGAGGACGATTCGCTGGTTCGTGGCGGGCAGCTGGCGGCGGAGCGACGCCTGGAGTGTCTGGTACGCCTCGTATTCGTGCGAGCTCACGGAATGCGGCCGATGGCCGATCCCGCGACGGACGTAGGGCACCTCCGAGAGCACCGGGAGCTCGAGGAGGCGGCTGAGCTCGCGGGAGCCGCTGATCCGCGGCTTCAGCTGCGCGCGGGCGAGGACGACGAGGGCGGCGATGAAGATCGCGCCGAAGAATGCGAACAGGGTGTTGCGCAGCGGGCGGGGCGAGTACGGGGCCTTCGGCGGCTGGGCCGCCTCGGCGAGCGACACCTCCGGGCCCGAGCTCGCGGACTGGACCTTGAGGTTCGTGATTTGCTCACGGATCTGG
The DNA here is from genome assembly GCA_035311205.1 of Gaiellaceae bacterium. Lineage (GTDB taxonomy): Bacteria > Actinomycetota > Thermoleophilia > Gaiellales > Gaiellaceae > JACDAN01. The sequence goes on from DATGDB010000081.1 coordinate 8,873, forward strand.
GCTCGTTCGGTCGCAGCGGGGATGCCTCGCTTTCCTTCGAGGGCATTCAGGGCGGCTTGCAGCGTCGCCAGTGCGTCCGCCATCCGTCGACGCTCGACTGTGCGCTGCTCCGTGAGGAAGGTGGCGGCGACGGCGTTCGCCGTGCGGGCCGCTCCCTTCGCCGAGTCGTCCGTGGCGACCACGTTGATGATGTTGGCCGTCGGGTCGACGGTGGCATGGACCTTGTCCTGGAGCGTCGCGACGGTTTCGCCGGGGAGGCGCCTCCTCGCCTGCCTCAGTGTCTTTCGGGTGGTCAGGAGGGCGTTGGTTGTGGCGAGGCTGCGCTCCATCGAAGCCGCGTCGCCGGTGGACGGATCCGCGGTCGATTCGACCAGGATTTTGGCCGTCGCCCGGTAGGTCTTGGGGAGTGCCATCGACACGAGCAGGACCGCGCCGGTCAGCGACACGACGATGAAGGCAATCAGCAGCTTGCTGCGTCGAAGCGCGTCGACATACCGCCCAGTCTCCACGGGCTGGTCGGGCGGGAGCGCGGCGGCGTACCGGACGCGGCCGTCCACGAGATCGGCCATCATCTTGTAGATACGTTCAGGCGCCGAAAACGAACCCTGTTGACGTTCGCGGCGCTAACAGTCGCGATGGCCGGTTGCACGGGGTCTCCGTCTGAGGACTCGCCGGCCGCGCCTTCCGCGACGAGCCCGCCGAGCGTGCAGGTCGACGGCCCTGGGCGTTTGACCAAGCCCACCGCCCTCAGGGCGACGGCTCGAGCGGCGTCGGGCCGCGTGGTCGCCGTG